>QIAH01000034.1 GCA_003225465.1 Acidobacteriota bacterium
ATGAAGGTAACGTTCACGAGTTGGTTGGGATCGTCGATGGTTGACGTGGCGTGCACTTCGGCCTGGAAATAGCCGTTGTGATGGAGAAAATCGAGGAGGGCGGCTTCCGCCGTGGGTAGGCGGGCCGGGTTGTAAGGCTCTTCGTCGGAGAGATTCGCGACTTGCTGCAGCCTGGTGTAGGCAAAGCGCCGACTGAACACCGAGAAGTCGACGATGCCCACACGATAGGCCGGTTCGAGAATGAAGCTCACACGGAGACCGGAAGGATCGGCGGTTACCTGAGCGGCGACCTTGGGAAACTTCCCGGCCTTTTCCAGCGCCAAGACGCTCTCACCAATCTTGTCATGCGAATACGGCTGTCCAACCTTCTGGGTGATCACAGAACGCAAAGGCTCGGTATCGCGGTGAGGGTTGGCGACGAGGTCAATCGCAGTGACAGTTTGCCCTTCGTACACCCGCGGATCTTGGGTTGGTATTGGACCCTCACTTTGTGCCCAGCCACAGACAGGGCTCAGCAAGGCGTAAAGGGACAGAAATAGCAGCGACGCTGCAGGAACGGAAAGAGACACGCGACCTCGGTCCCCACAAATGGATTCGTGTTGCCAAAAAGAGCCTTCTTGGGAGACTAGCCCCCGAGCAAGGGCAAACCCATCGGGTGGGCACCCTAAGGTCCTTTGATGTTCACGGTATGGGGAAAACGAGCAGTGTTATGAGCAGCGTTAAAGGGACCACTGACGGAACAGCGAACTACCCGTAAATCGAAGCTCGTACAGAAGAAAATTGATGTCACCCATGCCCTGCATTCGGTGACGGAGTTCGTGCTTACTTGCCCGCTCTTATGATGTTCAGAAGAGCGAGGTCTTCCGGACCCGCGGAGCAACGGGCACCCATGTGACGCCAAGAGAGTGCAATATGATCGCATCTCCTATCGTGAGCTTGTGGGGGTCCAGAATAATCTCGTATGCATATTGGACGAAGGGGTTGAGCGTAATGCACCAACCTTCGTGCTGGAGAATCTTGCCGCAGTGATCGCAGGCGGCCTCGGCCGTGTACTGCTTGATGTGATGCCATGTGCTGGAACTGCTGTTCACCATAAGTCGCCTCCGTTCCCGTCACCGCGTTTTCTGATCATTCACACGACGCGTCGCGTTCGCTCATCTAGGCGCTCAGAGTTATGATGCGAAGGCCGATGAAGCACCAGACCGGGGATTTACCTTATTTCCAGAAGAAAATTCTGGGCGCTTCACGATGTACCGATTACGAACTTTAGCGATCTGACGATGGGGTGGATTTTCTGTGGGCGGCAAGTCGCATATCAGCGTGTCGCTAGAGAATTCGCGGTCACATGAATTGATGGTGACCTGTCCGCCGTCCAACGATCCGTTCAATTCAAGGAATCCAGGCGCATACGCTTCTGGTCCTGGTCCGCAGTCTTGCGCTTCAACTCCTCGAAGGTCGCGAGTTCCTTACGCGCCTGCTCAGTATTGCCCTGCTCCTTATAAAGACTGAACAAAAGGTAATGCGCGTCCTGCTGTTCGGGATCGGACGCAATAATCTTTTTTAGCAATTGCACCGCCTCGGCAACTTTGTTCTGGCGATGATAGGTCTTGGCCATGTCGACTTGGGCATCGACGAGACCGGGTTGGAGAGCGAGAGCCCGTTCGAGATATTGTTGCGCTTGTTCCACCTTGTCCTGCTGCAGGTAGATATCGCCGAGGAAAAATTCGGTCATGGCATCATTGGGGGAGATCTTGAGTTCTTCGTTGAATTCCGCAAGTGCTTCATCGAGCCGGCCCGCTTCCCGATACAAAGTACCCAGAGCGTAGTGAAGGCCGGCAGCATCGGGCTTTTCGGCGATGGCTTTTTTGTACTCATTCATCGCAGCCGGATTCTGCCCTTGCTGACGCAACATCTCCCCCCTGAGTTGATACATGCGGTAAGAATCGGGTGCAGCCTTGGTCAGCTGCACAAATGAGTCTGAGGCGACGTACATCGCGGCTTTGCCCTTGAAATACAGGGCATCGGGACTGCCTGGTTCCAGTTCCACCCAATGACTGAGCACCGCGAACGCTTTTTCATCTTTCTGCTGTCGGAGGTATGCGAGCCCCAGGTGAGCCGTGATGATGGGGTCGTCTTTATTACCCTGATACGCCTTCTCCAGCAGCGGCGTTGCCGCGGCGATGTCGCCAGTATCGAAATAGCTTAACGCCAGCAGAACCTTTGTGTGCTCAAGGTGGGGATCAAGCTGTAACGCTTTCTGAAATTCACTGATGGCGCGCGGATATTTCGCGCCCATGTAGAGCGCCAATCCTAAGTTTGAATGAGCTTGAGCAGAGCGAGGATCGAGCTTGATGATCTGCTCATAGAGTTCTTGAGCGCGATCGAACTGCTGGTTGCGAAGGGCGGCTTGTCCATCGGCGGACAGCTTTGCGAGATCAGGGGTTTGAGCCGCCGCGCAGATGTTGATCCATGCGGTGAGACTGAGCAGAAGCAGACTGAACGTCCGGCAGAGTCGACGATCACTGGATCTAACAGCAATGGAAGAATTAACCGATGGTTGCGACTGGGCTGGGCACCTCATTGAAATCCTCGCGTAAGAAGCATAGCGGAGCTGATCTGGTTCACAGGCGAACGGTAATGGTGATCCGGTGCGGCGTATTGAGTTCGTACGCATCCTGGCGGCCGGGATTACGAACGTCGGGCTGAGTTTTTCCTTCCTCATCGAAGGCGCGCACCTCGAGGGTATACTTTCCAGCGCTCGGAACATGCCAGTCATAGCTCCACGAATTCCAGGTGAGGGGCGCAGACTGCGCAGCCAGCGTGGCAGTTTGCCAAGCGGCACCGGACGAGGCGCGGAATTCGACTTTGGCGATTTTTCGTTCTCCGGCCCAGGCGACGCCTTCGACCCGATATGTCTTGGTACCGATTTCCTCGCCATCGGACGGGCGCAAGAATTTGGAATTCACCAACATGCGAGTGATGGGTCGACGCTCGCCGTTCGCCTGAAGCGCTACATAATACTGTTGCTGGAAATAGCCCTCGAAAGGTTGGCTGGTGAGTTCAATGCGCGTGAGCCACTTCACGGAATCCATGCCATACCATCCGGCAACAAGAGCGCGAAGCGGAAATCCATGATCGGCGGGGAGTGGCGAGCCGTTCATTTCGTAGGCAAGAAGGCTGGAGGCGTCCATTGCTCTTTCAAGTGGGATTGCGCGAGCGAAGTGAGTGTTCGCAGGTACGCCCTCTCCAGTACCGGAGTCCGCTCCGTGCAGAATGACGGCAGTTGCCGCGGCTTTCGCCCCCGCTTGCTTGAGCACGTCCGCTAATGGGATTCCCGTCCAGACGGCATTACCAACGCCAATTCCGCCCGAGGTATTGCCGGCACACTCCATAGTGGCGGGTCGACGGACCGAATTGGCCAACAAGAGATCGGAATAGGAGAGCTTGAGGGGTATAGAAACCAAGCCGTCGACCACCAGATTCCAGGAATCCGAACTGATTTGAGGCGTTCGAAAGTGATTGCGTACGAAGAAATCGGAGTTAGAAGTAATCAGTCCTTGCGGCGAAGCGTCGGTCCGCGCGAAGGAGGCGATATAGGCGTTCCCCACAAGCAGAGCGCTTTGGAGGGAACGAGATTCGGGCACGAGCCATGGGGATACCAGCATGGCTTTCAGGAACTCGCGGCGCATGATGGCTCGTGGAGGCCGATTTGTGGAAGACTCGGGCAAGGCTCTCCTTTCGGGTTGGATGGACGATCGGAAAGGTGTACGGCAGGTGATTATAGCGCGATCGACCTTGGGCTTGACAAATTGAGAGGGTGGCCGATATTGTCTCTAAGCGCTTATTTACTTCCGCCTATTTTCATCGTTGTGCCAGGCAGAAGTCGCCCAGAAGGGACCTGCTGCGATGTCCGGTGATCGCGTCTTAGCCGCTACGCTCGTCGAGCCTGGAAAGTACGAAGTACGAGAGTATCCGTTCCCCGAACCTGCTCCCGGGTGCGTGGTCGTGAAGATGGAACTCTCGGGGATCTGCGGCACCGACAAGCACACCTACCAAGGTCACATCACCCAGTATGCGGGCAGCGGCGATGGGAAGCAGATTCGATTTCCCATTATCCAGGGTCACGAAAATGTGGGGACAGTCGCCGCGATCGGCGGCAGCGGAGAGTATCTCGATTTCGAAGGCGTTCCTTTGAGAGTCGGTGATCGAGTGGTGGTGGGAGCGAACGTGTCTTGCGGTCAATGCTATTACTGCCGCCACGACTATCCCTACTATTTCTGCCAGAACATGGTCGACTACGGCAACAATATGTGTGCGGCGGACCCTCCTTATCTGTTTGGCGGCTGGTCTCAGTACATGTACATCGTACCGGGAAGCTTTCTCGTGCGGGTGCCAGACGATCTGCCCTCCGAAGTTGCCGTACTCACCGAGATCATGGCCGTCACGGTGGGACTCGACCGTGCCAAACAGATGTCGGTGTTTCCGAGCGAGGCATTCCAGTTCGATGACACCGTGGTGGTTCTGGGCGTCGGAGCGCTCGGCATGTGCTTTCTCATGAAAGCACGGATGCTCGGAGCGGGGAACATTATTGCAGCAGATCTTTCGGATTACCGGCTGCAATTTGCGAAGCGACTGGGCGCTGATCATGTCCTGAATGTGGGCAAAACGACTCTGCAGGAGCGCTTGGAATTTGTGCGCAGCCTGACGCAGGGCCGCGGCGCTGACATGGTGATCGAGACAGCGGGCGTGCCGCAAGCCGTTCCGGAGGCATTGGATATGCTGCGGCTGGGCGGATTGCTGGTCGAGGCCGGGAACTTCTCAGATTTGGGTGATGTCCCGATCAGCCCGCATCGGCAACTGTGCGCGAAGAGCGTGCGGATTCTGGGTGTAGGCGGCGAGGAGCCCGCCAGTTACGGTCCCAGCATGCGCCAAATGGCGCGCTTCATGCGTATGTATCCACTGCGTGAATTTGTGACTCATCGCTATCCACTGCGTGAGGTGGAGGCAGCGGTGCACAAATCGATTGCTCCCGATTCCATGAAGGTCGCGATCGCACCCTGGTCCTGAATAGAATTCCGATCCGACGAAATTCAGTTTCAAACAGTTCCTTGCGAAGGAGAACATCGATGGGAAAGCTGGCGATTACCGGCGGCGAAGCAATCCGAAAAAAGCGCTTTGATCCCTGGCCGGTTTTTACAGAAACAGAGCGAGCGGCGCTGGAGGATGTTCTCACCAATCGGAACTGGGGCGGACAGCCGTTTCCCGGCAAGCACACCGAGGCTTTCGGCAAGAAATTCGCGGAGTATCACACGGCGAAGTACGGCCAGACCGTAAACACCGGCACGGTGGCCATTCAGGCGGCATTAAAGGCCATTGATATTCGCCCCGGAGATGAAGTTCTAGTGCCGGCTTACACGTGGGAAGGCACGGTAGGCCCGGTTTTGCTGGTGAATGCCGTTCCTATCTTCGTGGACGTCGACCCTGAGTCGTATTGCATGGACGCGAAGCAGATTGAGAGCCTGCTCACGCCCAAGACGCGTGCGATCCTTCCCGTGCACCTGGGCATGCGATTTGCCGATCTCGATGCCATCATGGCGATTGCGAAGAAGCACAATCTCAAGGTGATTGAAGACTGCGCCCACGTGCATGGCGGCATGTGGAGAGATAAAGGAGCGGGTTCGACCGGCGATCTCGGCGCGTTCAGTTTCCAGTCGAGCAAGCTGATGACCTCGGGCGAGGGTGGAGCGGTCATCACCAACAACCTCGAGTACTTCGAGCGAGTCCAGTCCTACATCAATGCGGGCCGGCGGAGCGTCACCGATAAATACAAGAAGCGGCTGATCGGCTTCAACTACCGGCTGGGAGAATTTCAGGCGGCGATTTTGGGGCCGCAGCTGGAGCGTCTGCCGGAGCAGGGAAAGGTCCGGCAAGCCAACATGGACTATTTCGAATCCCGGATCCGCGGCATCCAAGGAATCGGGTTGCTGAAGCCGGAACCACGGATCACACGGCCCGCACCCTACGGATACGTGCTCAAGTATTTTGCAGAACAGGTGAAGGGCATTCCGCGTGCGGCTTTCGTAGGAGCGCTGCAGCTGGAAGGCATACCATGCGACGGGCTCTTTTACGAACCGGTTTATTGCAGTTCCTTATTCCCGCTGGATCCGAATGATTTTCCGGCTTTGAGCTGGGGGCGCCCGAAGCCGCTGGATTTGCGCAATATGTACAAGTGCCCGGAGTCGGAGCGCGCCGCCTACCATGAGGCGGTTTGGTTCTCGCATCATCTATTCCTGGGCAGCAAGGCGGACGTCGACAGCATCGTGAATGCCATGTGCAAGGTGATGGAGAACATCGAGGAGATGCGCGGATTGGAACATCCAGCGGTGAAGGCCCAAGGCCAGAGCCGCGCGGATCGAGAGAGCTGAAAAGAATCACAGTACAAGCTGAGGGAGAGTCATCGATGCCACCGTTGAAAAGGGTGGGGTACGCCGTGGTTGGCCTGGGAAGCATTTCGCAGGTCGCCGTGTTGCCGGCATTCGCGCACAGCGAAGGTGCCGAGCTGATTGCCTTGGTGAGCGGAGATAAAAGAAAAGCGGAGAAACTGCGGCAGGAGTTCAAGGGGAGTCAGGCGTATTCGTACACGGAGTATGCCGAATGCTTGAAAAATCCAGAGGTTGAGGCCGTCTACATTGCAACTCCGCCGGGCGAGCATGAGAAGTATGCAGTCGCCGCAGCGAAGGCAGGCAAGCACGTGTTGTGCGAGAAGCCGCTCGCGGCGACCGTGCAGCAGGGCCGTAAGATGGTAGAGGCGTGCCGCCGGAACAAAGTGCAATTCATGACGGCCTACCGCAAATACTACGAACCGAGCACTGTGACGCTAAAGAAGATGATCACGCAAGGCGAGTTGGGGCGGATCGATGTCATGCATACGCTGTTCGGAGAATTCAGGCCGCATGGGGACAATTCGCCCGCATGGCTGTTCTCGCGCAAGTTGTGCGGCGGTGGACCACTGATGGACCTTGGGGTCTACTGTGTGAACACATGCCGCTGGCTCGCGGGAGAGGATCCGATAGCGGCCGAGGCGACCAGCTGGGCTCGCGATCGCCGGCGGTTCAAGGAAGTAGAAGAGGGAATTGCGTTCCGGCTGGACTTCGCAAGCGGACTTATTCTGCAGGGAACGGCTGCCTACAGTTCCGTGTTCTCTTCCTTCGTTCACGTGCACGGCGAGAAGGGCTGGGCGGCGTTGTCGCCAGCATTTGCGTTTGAGGAAGAGAGACGGCTTAACGGAAAGATCGGCGGAAAGTGGTTCGAGCAGACGTTTGGTCCGATCGACGAGTTTGCGTTGGAACTCGACGCTTTTGCGCGCTGTGTTCGAGAAGGCTGCAAGCCCGAACCGGATGGAGCGCAGGGGCTGCGCGATCTCATCATCATCGACGCAATCTACAAGGCCGCCAAGAAACGCGGCCGTGTCAAGATTCGATATCAATAAGGACGAGCGAATGGCGAAACTGGGCGTGGGAGTGGTGGGCGTGGGCACGATGGGGAGACAGCATGCTCAGAATCTGCGCTGCCTTATTCCGGAAGCGCGATTGATCGCTGTGGCTGACGCGGACGCAAAACGTGCCGAGCAGGCAGCGGCGGAACTCGAAATCGAGCACTTCTACGGCAGTGTGGAAGCGCTGGTCGAGCGCAAAGACATCCAGGCCGTAGTGATTGTGACTCCCGCCAAATTCCATGGGGCTGCGATACGAGTATGCGCGCAGGCCGGCAAGGATATTTTTTGTGAGAAGCCGTTCACGCTGACACTCGACGAAGCAGACCAGATGCTGGACTTGACGAAGAAGGCTGGCGTGCGGGTGCAGGTGGGGCATGTACGCCGCTACGATCCTCCCAACGTGAGAGCGAAGCAGCGGATTGACGCGGGCGAGATCGGCGATCCGGTGATCTTCAAATCACTGGCACGCGATCCCGCGCCTCCACCCGTCAGTTACATGGCCAGCGGTGTAAATGGAATGTTCTTTCAGGATTCCACGGTGCACGAGTTCGACCTGGGACGCTGGCTGATGAATGACGAGATCGCCGAGATTCACGCCTATGGCGGCGTGCTCGTGTTTCCGGAGATTGCGCAGTTCAATGATATCGACACTGCGTTGCTGAATCTGAAATTCTCGCGAGGAACGCTCGGAGCGGTTGAGAACTATATGCAATCCGGCTATGGGTACGACATTCGAACCGAAATTGTAGGCTCGAAAGGCACGATCATGACGGGATATCTTCAGCACACCGCCGAAACGGTTCTTACGGTGAATGGTGCGAAGACGGACGTCGTGGACCACTTCCTGGCGAGGTTTAAGGACGGATACCTGCTTGAAATGCGGGATTTCGTACAGACAATTCTCGCCGACAAGAATCCCAAGGTGGATGCCTTCGATGGACGACAAGCGGTTGCTGCGGCCGCCGCTGCAGAGCGCTCCTATCGCGAAAATCGCCCGGCGGCAGTGCAGAATCGGACTCGGACCGCATGAGATCCTACCCATCTCGCTAATTATCAGGTTTGGCAGTTTGCGGAATGATGAACTGCTGAATGGTGCTGCGGTTGCGTTTGAGTTCCTCCTGGTGGAGGCGAGCAAGTTCCTGATACCGGGTCAGCTCGGTCGTGGCCAGGTCCAGCTTATTCATCTCGCGATACAGTTGCCCTAAACGGTAGTGGGGCACCGCCGACTTCGGATCCAGCCGTGTGACCTCCAGATATTCATCGACCGCTTTCTGATTCATCTTCTGGCAGCATAGAGAGCTCCCAGTTCAAGATGAGCGGCGGGAAAATCGGGCCGTAAGCGAACGGATTTCTCGAGCAATGTCTGCGAGCGATCCAAAGCGGCTTTCTGTCCCTTCGCAAACTCCGAACGAAAGAGAGCTGCGCCCAGGCAGAACGTCAGCTCCGCGCTTTGCGGATGCGCGGCCGCGAGGCGGTCAAGGCGCGGCAAAAATTCTTGCCAGTCATTCGGAGAGAGAGAATCGAGCACAGAATCCCATGCCCGGAAGACGGCGGGAGAGTCGGGATCAAGCTCGAGCGCGGTCGTGAAGGCATCGGCGGCCTGCCGGTATTCGCGAACCGCATAATGGCTGAAGCCCAGCCCGAGATACTGCCGCGAGGATGTCGGAAATTTCTGGATGCCAACCCGGTACACCTCGGCCGCCGGTCCAAACGTGAAGTGGATGAGATATTCGAGGCCAAGGTCGAAATAGTACTGCTCGTTTGTGGGATCGAGTTCCACGGCGCGCTGGTAGCTCTGAACTGCCTCCACGTAGTGACCGGACCCTTCCTCCATGCCGCCCAGCGTATTGTAGAGAACGGCCGACGGATGCGATGCGAGTGCACGATGTAGGCGATCGATAGCGTCGGAAGATTTCCCCGTGCTCTTCTCTGCCAGCGCCAGGTTCAAAATTGCGACTTCGTTGGAAGGGTCGGTCTGCAAGACTGCTTGCAAGCGGGGAATGGCTTGATCGAATATATCGCGAGACGCAAACAAAAGTCCGAGCGCGAGGTTCTGACTGGGCGAGAGTCCTTCGGGCGGAGCCGGCAAAGTCGTTTTGCCAGGCTCGGGATCCATGGAGAGCGTGGCGCGAACGAGGGCAAGATAGATGTCATACGAACTCGGATTCAGCGCATACGCCTGCCCGTAGGACTTCGCAGCTGAAGCGAACTCGTTCATTCGCTCGGCCACAACTCCGGAGAGCGAGTAATACTTGACAGCCGAGTCCGGTTCCTGCGGCGCGCCCAACTGGTCCAAGACCTTCTTTGCTGCCGAAAGCTGCTTTGCTTCGAGCAGCGTATGCGCCCACTCGTAACCACACTGAAAGTCACCAGGGTGGAGATTCCATGCTTTCTGAAGATAGCCGGCGGCTTCGTCATATTTCTGTAGTGCTGCCAAGGATGTTCCCAGTCCGAGAAGAGCGTTGAAGTTCTGTGGTTCTCGAGTGTGGGCTTCGTGGAAGGCAGTCGCAGCTTCCCGATTTCTTCCAAGCTTCGCGAGCAACACCCCGAGATTGTTGTAGCCCATGGCCGCGTTCGGCTGGAGACGAATTACGGTCCGGAAACTTTCTTCCGCCTCTTGCGCGTGGCCGAGTTCCCCTGCCGCGAGACCCTTGAGGTTGTAAAGAGAAGGATCGCGAGCACCGGCGGCAATGGCATTGTCTATGCTCGTGAGTGCATCGGCCGTCTTGCCGGCTTGCAGAAGTCCGAGTGCCTGATTGAAAGCGGCTTGCGCGTCGGTTGCCTGGGGCGACGCAAGGCTACGGACCGTGGCCGCGCAGACCAGCAGGAAACTCAGCGCAACCAAGAGTGTGCCGCGTTGAATAGAGAGAAACGACAATTTCAAAACGATTCCTGTGTGATGATTCCCTTGCCTTCCTGGATGACAACGAGCCGATTGGCAGGCACGTGCTCCAGTGTTTCTTCGGCGCCGCCCAGCCATCGAATTCGCAAGCGAGCGTCCTTGGCGGCTCCCAAGCCGAAATGCAGCCGAAGATCATTTTGCGAACAGAAGCTGCCACCACTGCGAACTTCCTGTACCTGGCGCCGGTTCTCGGCTTCGACCACGACGCGCGAGCCAATGGCAGCGCGATTGGTTTTGGTTCCAATCAGCTTAACCAGCAGCCATGAACTGGATGGCGGCGATTGGTTGCGGAGCAAGGAAGGGTAGTCGTTGAGATTATTGATCACGAGATCGATGCGCCCCGTGTTGAAGATATCGCCGCATGCCAAACCGCGACTGCACCGAGCATCGGAGAACGCCGGGCCGGAGCGAGCGGAGATGTTTGCAAAGCGGTTGCCGTCGAGATTCCGAAGGAGAATCAGTTTGCTCTCCGTCTTGGCGAGTTGATGCTGCTGGCCGCTGCCCGGAGGATAGATAAAGCCGCTGACAATGACGAGATCGGGGCGGCCATCGTCGTCAACATCGATAAACGCAGTGCCCCATTTGACGGAACTCGTCTCGCCTCCGAGGCCAGCCGGAATGGTGACGTCCGAGAAGAAGCCTTTGCCTTCGTTGTGAAAAAGGCTCGGAATCTCATCGGAGAAATTCGTCTTCACGAGATCGAGCAATCCGTCGCCATCGTAGTCGACCGAATCCGCACCCATTCCTCCTTGGGCGTGGCCATTGGCATCGTAAGCTACGCCCGCTAGCACGCCGCTCTCTCGGAACGTCCCGTCATGATTGTTCATGAAAAGCAGGCTCGGCGTAGAGTCGTCGGCAACGTAAATGTCAGGCCAACCGTCATTATCGTAATCGCCGACGCAGGGAGTGAAACCGTAGGTTGGCGTGGCTTTATCGATGCCGGCCGCCTTCGTCACGTCCGTGAAAGTTCCGTTCCCGTTATTGCGATAAAGAAAGTTCGACGTGCCCTTGAGGCCCGCCACGCCATAGAGGATGGGCGACTGCTGTCCGACGAGCGCGGGATTGCTTTCATAGAGCGTGAGGCCGTGCTCGTAAGCCACGTAGTTGCTGACAAAGAGATCCAGATGACCGTCGCGGTTGTAGTCGACGAAAGCGGCGCCCGTGTTCCAGTGCTCTTCCGGTTGCAGGAGTCCAGCCTCGCGAGTCACGTCGGTGAACGTGCCGTTACCGTTGTTGTGGTAGAACACGTTCTTGCCGTAGTAGGTGACGAAGAGGTCGAGATTGCCGTCGTTATCGTAGTCGCCGACGCAGACTCCTTGTCCCCAGCCGTGCCGGATCAGGCCGGCCTTCTCGGTCACGTCCGTAAACGTTCCGTTGCGATTGTTCTTATAGAGATGGTTGGTAGGCTCCTGGCCCTTGGGGAAATCCTTCACTCCCCAGCCATTGACGACAAAAATATCGAGCCACCCATCGTTGTCATAGTCGAACAGCGCAATTCCGCCCCCGGTAGTAGAGAGCAGGAAGTCTTTGTTCTCGTGACCCACGATGACTGTCTTTGCCAGCAAACCGGCGTCTTTGGCGACATCCACATAGCGGGGAAAGTATTCGGTCTTCGGCGCGGAAGCAAGCAGTGGATAAGGACGCAGCAGGTACCCGAGCGCTGCTGTGGCTGCATTCTGGAGCCACCGTCGGCGATTCATCAGGGCCATTCTAACTGGGGTTGTCGGCAGGAGGAAGGGCACGACTTACAGTCGTCGCGGCCGCCACTTATCAATCCCACGTCTGGATACGCGGCGTGCGGCAACCATCCGTGTTCCGACCGCACGAAGAGCAGACATTCAAAAAAATGCCCGGCCGCCGTTGCCAGCGACCGGGGGCCTAGAATTGAAGCTTGAGACCAAACTGAATCTCGCGTTGAGCGTCAGGCAGTGTTTGAGTGATGGCTGCACCTCCAGCGTTGTTAGAAAATCCAGCCCCGCTACTGCCGCCGCCTGATCCTACGTTCGGAAGGTTAAAGTTGGGGTGGTTGAAGATGTTAAAGAACTCGGCTCGGAAAGCCAGCCCAAATCTCTCGCTTAGCCGGAACGTTTTATAGGCGGAAAAGTCGAAGTTGACCATGTCGGGACCGCGTAACGCAGCGCGCCGGGCGTTCCCGAATAAGTGCGCGAAACTCTGTCCGGGAGCCAGGGCAGGAATTGCAAAAGCACCCTGATTGAACCAGCAATCGTGAGTCTGATGTCCCGGATTACTGCAACCCATCGTTTGCTGCGCTCCGACATCAAAGGAAAAGTCATAGGGATTGTGAATCATGTCAGGGCGTGGGGGGAACGCACCGGTATTGGTGAGATCGCCTCCCATGAGAACATCGAAAGCTTCTCCACTGCGCGCCCTGGTTACTCCTGCGACTTGCCAATCTCCAAGGACGGCTTGAGCTACGCTGTTGGCGGAACTGCCAAAATGCTTTCCTTTGCCGTATGGCAATTCGTAAACGTAACTCACGGTTAGCTGGTGACGGAAATCTGGAGTAGTGGGGCCCCTTTCCGCCGCAATGTTATGGGCGTTCTGGATGTCACATTGGTTCACGTTGCCGTCTGCCGTTCCGAGGGATTTCGCGAAGGTGTAGGCAGCCAGAACGTTGAAGCCGCCCGCGAACCGATGCTCAAGGGAGGTTTGCAGAGCGTTGTAGAACATGCTTAGCCGCGCAACGTCCAAGGGGAGCACAACATTTAAGCCTGGCCTCTGCGCGAAATAGGGCCGTCCCTGGTTGTAACCGAACTGACCTGACCCCGAGAAGTTCGAGTCCAGGGGAACCAGCGGCTGATTCAAGTTTGACGATTCATGGTCGAACAGGTTCGAGCTGCGTGTGCCAACATACCCAATCCGGTACACCCAGTTCTGACTGAATTGCTGTTCCACCGTCAAGTTCCACTCGTAAATCCGCGGAATTTTCCGGGTAGGGTCAAACGTTGACCCGATCACCCCCGTCGTTCGCACTGTCCCTGTGGGATTAGTGGGATCGTTTGGAGTGAATGTCGCCGGGAAAGCATTCAGCAATTGAGCGGTAGAGGGATTGGTGATGGGGTAGTTGAAGGATTGAACCGAGAGAGCAGGCGGATTCAAACCCAGGTCATCGAAAATGTTGCCTTCAGCAGCGTAAAAGATTCCGAAGGCTCCTCGGACGACAGTTTTTTGAAGCGCGGTCCACGCAAAGCCCACGCGCGGCGCCCAGTCGTTTTTGTCGAATTTCACTCCTCCATGCGACGAGGTGTTGACCGTGAGAGTTCGCAGGTCAAAGTTGCCCACGGTGGGCCCGTTGGCCGGCGAGTTGATCTCATACCGCAAGCCCACGTTCAGAGTCAGATTCGGGGTTACGCGGATGTTGTCCTGCACAAACTCCGACAAATCCCAGTAGCGTGTTGGATCGACGATTCCGGCAAGGTGATCCTGCAGCGTATTTTGCGGGATGCCAAGCAGTGCATCGGCCAGCCCATAACCCGAATAACCGCCGCTGAATGTCAGCCAGCCCGAGGGCGCTGTCTGCTGGAAGAAGTTTCGTTGCTGCCGCCGAAAGTCAACGCCGAACTTCAGGGAATGCTTTCCGCGCGTCCAACTCAGGGTGTCGGCCAGCTGGTATACGTTCTCGGCAATCGTTTCCGGCACCCACAGCGAATCCCCAAGCTGCTGGTAGCCGCTGACGTTCATCTTGGTCAGACCGGAAGAGTTGCCCCCATGGTTGGCGTTGGGGATGCCCACGTTATTCCCGGCATTGGTGCCGAAATCCAGCGGCAGAGTGGCGTCTTTGAAACGGTTAAATCCCATCCGGACGTCATTGAGCAAACTGGGATTGAAAATATGATTCAAGTCGAACGCCACACTCTGCACTTTGTTATCCAGAGTGCTGGACGTGCCCGAGCCGGCTCCTCCATCCACATTGGGGAAGTTCGAGGGATTCGTTGCCTTCGGGGTGGCAATCGCATAGTGAGCGAAGAAGCGGTCTTTAGGCGAAATGTTGTAGTCGAACCGTGTCTGGAAAGAAGTTTCGTCAAACTTGTACTTTCCGTTGAAAATAAAATTATTGGTGAGACTTCCCCCGGGAATATTCGGATTGGGAAACAGATTGACGATATTCTGACCCACACTATTGATGCATCCAGGCTGAGCGCACGACGGGATGATGTTGCCCGTATAGGCAGGGCCGCCAGCGAACGGGTCAGTTATTGGGGTGCTCAGCTCGCTGAAGTTCCCCGAATGCATCAGCAGGGTTGGAACCGTGCTAATGAAGGGTGTCTGCTTCCTAATGTCCGTGCGCTGGATCGAGCCGAAAAGGAACATCTTGTCTTTCACGATCGGGCCGCCCAATTGCCCGCCATATTGATTCTGCTGGAACCCCAACGACTTAGTCGCGAAATAATTGAGTGCGTCGAATTTGTTATTACGCAGGAATTCCCACGCAGCCCCGTGAAGCTGGTTGGTTCCAGAACGAAGCACGACGCTGATCATCGCGCCGCCGCGACCGAATTCAGCACTCATCGAATTCTGTTCTATGCGGAACTCCTGGATGGAATCGGGTGGCGGTTGAATCACCACCGTGCCATTGCCGAATTCGTTGTTGTCCATGCCATTGAGAAGGAAGTTATTGTCGAAGATCCGCAGCCCATTGACTGACACAGCTGTCCCTGGCCGGTTATTGTCGGTGGATCCCGCCCCCGCGCTGGTTCCAGTGGCGCCTTCGTTTGTCCCCGGGCCGAGATAGGTGAGCTTGAAGAAATTCCTGCCGTTCAAGGGCAGATCAACAATGCGCTTTTCGGTTTCGATTGTGCCCAGCGAGGAGGTCTCGGTCTGCAACAAGGGTGGAGCGTCGGTCACTTCCACGGTTTGCGAAACGCTGCCTACCTTCAGAGCGATATCGAAGCGAACAACCTGTCCAATTCCGAGATCGACGTTGCTTTGGACGATGCGCTGAAATCCTTCCTTCTGAAACGTGATCGAGTATTTACCGATCTGCAGATTGGTGAAGCTGTA
>QIAH01000459.1 GCA_003225465.1 Acidobacteriota bacterium
AGCAACGTAATTGTTCTCCAGACCGGTACCGCCTGCGATTGACGGATTCGCGGTTCCGGTGCCGCCGCCCGAAGCCACGCCGGGTGCAGCATAAAAGAGTCCTGTAACACCGCGGCCTACCGGGATCGATTGATAAAAGGTATCGGTCAAGTTCGATCCAGCAGCGGTTGAGGTCGTGTCAACTTGAACCGACGACGCACTCACTTCGATCGTCGTCGCCGAAGTGCCCAGTTCCAGCTTCAGGGCCACAGAGGAGGTACGACCGGTCACAACCTCTGCCGATCTCACTTCCGCGGTCTTAAAGCCTTCTTTGCCGACGCGGACAGAATAGTACCCGGGAATCAACACTTGAAATAACGCACGGCCTTCTGCGTCCGTCTGTAGCGATCTTTCGCCAGTCGGACCATTGGCGGTGACAGTTGCACCCGAGACCACGGCGCCTGACGGATCACTCACCGTCACCGCCAGGTTGCCTTTCACAGTCGACTCCTGGGCAAAACCCAAAGCCGCCAGGCTAAACAGCATCGCTGCTAAGGCAAAAACAGCTACCAGCTTTTTCGCCATAACTCAAAATCCTCCTTGTTAAATCTTTCCCTTGAGCCAACATTGCAGATACTTGACAGGCGTGCAGACACTCGAAATGGACAGGACACTCAGACACTGCAGTGCACACCCGGTACCAAACAGTACCTTGAAACTAGACTCAGTCTGGAGGTGTATTTTGAGGGGGTTACAGGCAAAACCGTATGGCAGGAACGATTTTGCACTTGGGATTCTTCGGATAACCGTAAGTTTGTCTACGCGGAGATATGTGTTTTCATAGGCGACCTCTAGACATAACACCCTTTGTTTTGTGGGGAAAATGTGTTATTCGTCGGCTTTGGGCGCCGTCTCGGTCATCAACGCCCGACCTTTATTCTGGTAGGTTTCCGCCCGGCCGCTGTTTCCCACGTGCTGATAGTAGGTCCCCAGAGCCAAGTACAGCGGGCCGCTGGGCGGCTTCACCTTCAGGGCGGACTCGAGCAGGTCGACCGCCTGACTCGACCTGCCTGTGCGATCCAGGCTGTCGGCCACGGCGAGGATGGTGCCCTCTTCCGTTTTCGCGGTCACCTCGGCGTGCGCGAAAAGGTCAATCACCTTCGCAAAGTCTTGATGCTGGAAGTAGTAGTCAGCCAACCGTGCCCGGGCGCGTTCGTTCGTCGGATCTCGGCGCAGCGCCTCCGTAAACGAAGAGACCGCAGATTGCGTGTCTTGTTTGGCAAGATAGATCAGTCCCCGGTCATAGTCGGACTGGCCGGATGTAAGGTAGTCCGCCAGGCCGTCGTCGTCGATTTGCCATGTCTCAGCTTGTGAATTGTTCTCTATAACGATCCGGAAGGGCATCGCAGTGAAGCGCTTCTGCTGCGTGTCGGGGTCGGTCAGCGAAATCGTGAGCCGGTAATTCCCTCCGCTCAACGCCATCGTCTCGATTTTTTTCCCGCTGACCATGGATCCATGAATATCGAACTGGGACTTCGAAATTTCCTCATGAATGGTTTTCGCCGTACCTGAGTAGCTCGGCCGCCCGTAGGCATACTCCACCAGAAGCTTCGAAGTATCTGAAGTCTTTACCGCGGCCTCCGGGCGCCATATTTGATAAAAAAACTTCAGGTCTTGTCCGGGAACCAGGGCAAGCTCTTTCCCCACATAAGGTCGAAAACGAATTCCTCCTGCCGTAAAGGGGAGATAGTCTCCCTTCGCTGGATCAGCCGCATCGGCCTGCGAAAACGGCACTGGATCCGTGAGGAAAAGGTCCTGCTTCGTAACCTCTGGGATCTCGACCTCTCGTTCCGCGGGAAAGCTCGTCCTGGTGAGCAGGTTTGTAAACATGAACCTAACCTTATATTTTCCTGGCGCGAGCGGCACCCACCCTTCGTAGGCGACTGGCTTTCCCTTTACCGAGTCCAAATCGTCCTTGGTTAAGTATCTGGAGGTTTTTGCCTCGCGATTGAATATCTCTTTTCCGTCCGCTGCAATCACCCGCACAACCGTATCGAGAGAGTAGTAGTACCGCTTATCCGCTTGCGCGACGGCAAAGTCTTCCGGCTGGGTTAGGCGCAGTACATAGTGAAGACGCACATTGCCTCGCGAGTCCCGCAGTGGTGCACACAAGACATTCAGTAAATCCGCAGGCAGCACCAGCCGGTGGGTCACATCCTCAGTCGACATTTGATGCAATTTCAGCGCTTCGATCGTAAAGGGATGGTTAGCCAGATCCCTAATGGTCCCGAGCATCAGGTCCGACAGAAGCGTGGAATTCGCGTCGTTGGGATTGACCGGCTCGCCCGGAAGCAAAGTCAGCGTGGTGTGCGCTACTTCGCGCCCGAGAATATGGTCAATCTGTAAATATGCCTGGGTCCGTCCCTGCTCGGCCTGAATGCCAGTTACCAACTTCTGTGGGCCATCCATGTAAGGACTATAAAGCCGGAAATCGCCGAAGTCTTTCTCGTAAAAGACGATATTGAAAAACGGCGGCAGCGCCGGATGCCTGTTCTCATAAAACCAGATCTCCATCCCTCGCACACCGCTTTGGGCTACGTAGCGTGCCTTCTGTTTAGGTGCGCCCAGGGTAATGTAGATGCGTCCCATATCGGTGTTCCAGCCATCTCCGAACTTGCCAAAATGGTCGCTCGCATACTGCAGCCGCTGGTAGTGCTCTTCCCGATAGGGATTCGAAGGAGCTCCGGGAGTTGGATTGCGAATTTCCCAGAAATGCTCGATGAATTTCTCCCGGGCCTCGTCGCTTGTTAAACCCTTGAACGTCTCCCGCTCCTCATTGGAAATGATGTAGACAACATCTTTCTTCAACCACTGGCTGTATTTCGGAGGAAGTTTTGTAGACGAGCAGAATCCCGGCAAGGCCAGAAAAACCAGTAGCAACCCAATGCTGGCGGAAGGCAAGCGGCGGGAAGGCCGCACAACAGCTGATACAAACATAGGCGTTGAGCTTATGTGATTTAGGGTATTGTCATTCATGACGGGCGTCAAGCGCCTGTGCGCTTGCATTTCA
>QIAH01000460.1 GCA_003225465.1 Acidobacteriota bacterium
TTCGCGTCCTTCGCGGAATTTCTCTGCGCCCTTCGCGGTTAAAATCTTTGCGGTTAGAAGCTTTCCCGCCTTAGATCACTACCGCTTCCCGATACTCTCCAAAAACCTTCCGCATGGAATCGGAGATCTCGCCTACGGTGGCACAGGCCTCGACCGCGGCCAGAATCCTGGGCATGACGTTCTCACCTGAACGGGCGGCATCTTCGATAGCTTGCAACGCAGCTTGCCAGGTTGCAACGTCACGGCGAGCGCGCAGGGCTCGCAATCGTTCCACCTGCCTGGCTTCGAGCGCTTCGTCGATGCGCTGAATGGGAATCGGCTTTTCTTCTTCCAGCTCAAAACGGTTTACACCCACCACGGTCGCGTCTCCGCGATCGACCGCCTGCTGATATTCGTAGGCAGCGTTCTGGATTTCCTGCTGCACGTAGCCGCGCTCGATGGCCTTCAGCATTCCACCCATGACCTCGATTTTGCCCAGGTATTCGGCGGCGCGTTTCTCGATTTCGCTGGTCAGACTCTCGACGTAGTAGGAACCCGCGAGGGGATCGATGGTCTGGGGCACGCCCGATTCGTAGCCGATGATCTGCTGGGTGCGGAGAGCGATGCGCGCGGATTGCTCAGTGGGAAGCGCGAGGGCTTCGTCGAAGGAGTTGGTGTGAAGGGATTGCGTTCCCCCCAACACAGCGGCCATGGCCTGTAGGGCGGTGCGCACGATGTTGTTTTCCGGTTGCTGGGCGGTGAGCGTGGAACCGGCAGTCTGGGTGTGGAAGCGCAGCATCCACGATTTAGGGTTCTTCGCCTTGAAGTGCTCGCGCATGATGCGCGCCCACATGCGGCGGGCAGCGCGGAATTTCGCGACCTCTTCCAGGAAATTGCTGTGTGCATTGAAGAAGAAGGAGATGCGCGGGGCAAATTTGTCGACATCGAGGCCGGCATCAATCGCGGCCTGCACGTAGGCCATGGCGTCGCCCAGGGTGAACGCTACTTCCTGTACGGCGGTCGACCCGGCTTCGCGCATGTGATAGCCGGAGATGGAGATGGTGTTCCAGTCGGGAACGTTTTCGTTGGTCCAGGCAAACAGGTCGGTGATGATGCGCATGGCCTGGTGCGGGGGATAGATATAAGTGCCGCGGGCAATGTACTCCTTCAGCACGTCGTTCTGGACCGTGCCGGAGAGTTTGCGAATGTCGGCGCCCTGGCGCTTGGCAACCGCAACATAAAGCGCGAGCAGGATGGACGCGGTCGCATTGATGGTCATCGAGGTGGAAATTTTGGTGAGGTCGATGCTGGAGAACAGGCGCTCCATGTCTTCGATGGAGTCGATGGCAACACCGACTTTGCCGACCTCGCCGGCGGCCAGGGGATTATCGGAGTCCAGGCCTATCTGGGTCGGAAGGTCGAAGGCCACGGAGAGGCCGGTGGTACCGTTGGCCAGGAGATATTTGTAGCGCTTGTTGGATTCTTCGGCGTCGCCCATCCCGGCGTACTGGCGCATGGTCCAGAGACGGCCGCGATACATGGTCGCCTGCACGCCGCGGGTGAAGGGGTATTCGCCCGGATAGCCGACCTCGCGTTCCTGGTCCCAGCCTTTCAGGTCGGCAGGGGTATAGAGGCGGTGAATTGGGATGTGGGAGGAAGTTTCGGGATCGGGCGCCTCGGAGGCCGCCTTAGGAACGGGCGCAGTCTTGAGCTTCTCAGTCATGGAATCGCCATTCTAGAAACAGGCAGCAGCGAACAGATCCTCGTTTGTGCCGCTTCGGTACGGTAACGTTCCTTGCTTAGCCGGCCTTCTTGCGCCGTACGCGCCAGAACGAACTGAGGCCGAAATAACCAAAGACCAGGCAGAAACATGCGGCGATGGCCACGCGTCCGGGCCCGGCTTTTCCCGCCTGATACTTGGCAAACTCGCGGCTGAGGGCGATACCGCCGATCCCCGCCATCGCGAGGAAAACAAAGCCCGTAACCTCCAGCCACAACTGGTGCAGAACGCGTCCAAAAGAGTGCAGGGTAACGCGGGCCGCCCGCACTACAGCGTTCAAAGTACGACTCTGTCCAGCGAGCTGGCTGGCGATCCGGGCAAATATTTGCAACTTTCGGGTTAAAGGGATGCCAGCCACCGGTCGATTTTATCAATGTTCGGCGTTACAATAACGGCGACGCGAGGAGCAAGATCACACTGCTCAGTGACGCAGCTCCGGGCCGAGGGGGTTCCGTGGACCAGCAACTCAAGCAGTTGATGAAAGAACTGGGCGAAGCCATTAACGAGTCCCTTGCCGATTCCGATTCTATCGCCGAAGTGGTCTCGCGCATCAAGGAAGGCGGGTATGACATCTTCCTGGTGCTGGAGGCGACCATCGGCGTGAGCAAACAAGGCGAGAAGGCAGGCGATAAGACGTCGCTGGTAACCACGCTCACAAGCAACCCCACGTTCAAAGTCAATGACCAGGATCTGAAGTTTTTAAAGTCCTTGCGAATCAAAATCGACGAGGACGTGGCCTAGTCAACTTGATTCGCTGCTCCGCTCACTGATCCTCCATCTTCCCGGTTAGCTAAGAGCCAGAAGCTAACAGCCAACACCTACGCTTGTGCTACCATCTACGTTCCGCAGCGTAAGGGTTGCAGGTCTACGCGATTTTCTGCAGCCATTGCCAGGCCCGTAAGCAACTAAACGAAATCGGGAATTCGGATGAAAGACACGCTGGGAGTTCTCTTAGCCGGAGGAGCGGGGGAACGGCTGTATCCACTCACCCGCGATCGAGCCAAGCCTGCTGTCACGTTCGGCGGCATTTATCGCATCATCGACATCACCCTCTCCAACTGCATTAACTCCGATCTGCGCCGGGTGTATATCCTCACGCAGTACAAGGCGCTGTCGCTGAACCGGCACATCCGCGAGGGGTGGAACATCGTGGCGCGCGAGATGGGAGAGTTTGTCGAGATCCTGCCGCCCATGAAGCGCGTCAGCGACAACTGGTACATGGGCACCGCCGACGCGGTCTACCAGAACATCTATTCGATTGGGTCGGAACAGCCGAAGCACGTGATGATTCTTTCCGGCGATCACATTTACAAGATGGACTACGGAAAGATGCTTGAGCAGCATGTGCACTCCGCCTCGGACGTGACCCTGGCAACGATCCAGATTGAACCGGACGAGTCGTATCGTTTTGGCGTGGTCGATATCGATAAGGACCATCGCGTGAATGGTTTCCAGGAGAAACCCCAGCAGACCAGCCTGCGCTCACCGTGGAATCCGGAGAAGATTTCGGCGTCGATGGGAATTTATCTCTTCAACACCGATGTGCTCATTCCGGTCCTACTCAAGGACGCGGAAGATCCCGACTCCAGCCACGATTTCGGAAAAGATATCTTGCCGAAGATGGTGGATGAATACCGCGTGTACGCGTATGACTTCGTCGACGAGAACAAGAAAGAGGCCCTGTATTGGCGAGACGTGGGCACGCTGGAAGC
>QIAH01000461.1 GCA_003225465.1 Acidobacteriota bacterium
AAGATGTGCGCTTCCAATCCGGCAGCGGCCGCGTACGCGGCCAGCGCGCCCGCGGCATTTCCAGCGGAAGGAATGGCAAGCTTCTTCAGGCCGAAATGCTTCGCCATCGTGATCGCGGCGGAGAGTCCACGCGCCTTGAACGATCCGGTCGGATTCAGTCCCTCGTCCTTGATAAAGATGTTCGCGTATTCCCGGCTGGGGAGCATAGGCGTGAAGCCTTCTCCCAGAGAGACCGGTTCCACTTCGGGCAGCACTTCCGCGTAGCGCCACATCGTGCCCACGCGCGCTGTGATGTGCGCAGGCGAAACCACCTGACGGATGGCCGCCAGGTCGTAGCGCGCATAAAGCACGCCGCCATCTCTTGGGCACACGGTCTGCGGCTGATCCGCACTCAAGCGCTGGCCGCAGCGAGTGCATTCGAGATGCGTGAGGCGGGCCATGAGCCAAAGAATATCACTTGGCTTTGTGTCGATGGAGTCACCCGCCCGAGCGACCGGCACACCCTGGGTTCAGAAGTTTGAAGTTAATATTGCGCGATGTGCCGACTAGCTTGCTCTCAGCCGCAATAGCAAGCCGTTCGCCTTGCGGAACCAGGGCCGCTCGCGCCGCCGCAGATAGCCCGGCATGGTGGGCTTCTTCGCGAGAATTTTCTGTGCCCATTCGCGCGCCTCTGCAGTCCTTCCTTGCGCCGCCAGAAACGTTGCGTAGTTGTAATACGTCTCCGACAAGGTTGAGATCACCGTGACCTGTTGAAACAGTTCATCCGCTTTCGCCGGTTGCCCGGTGTTCGCATAGGCGTGAGCGAGAAGGCCTCTCGCCCGGTGGAAGTCGTACCCCGGTTCCTTCTGCACCACGCGCTCCAGGTCGGTGACCGCCGCATTAAAATCGCCGAGTTGCACTTCGCACACGCCCCGCCGGTAAAACGGATCCGGCGAATCGGTTCGCGAAGAAATCGCGCGGTCATAGCAGGCCCGCGCCTTCGCGAAATTTCCGTCTTCCATGTACAAGTCGGCCAGTTCCTCGTAGTTTCCCGCGGAAGGGTTGTCGAGCACGGCCGCCTCCAGTTCATGGATGCGCTTGCGTCGCGGAAAGACCTTGAACGACTGGCGCAGCAGTCCCAGATCGGGAAGAGCCTCCACCACCAGGTAAATCGCCGCGCCCAGCGGCCCCAGGAAGAGAATGATGTAGAGCCAATAAGTATCCGGGCGTCTCCGAATAAAGTGAATGATCGCCAGAGCTACCAAAAGGAAGCTATAGGGATTCAACAATGCACTGAAAATTCCCATGCGCGTGCTGCAATATAGCATGCAGCGTGGGCGCGTCCGGCTTATCCACGTAACCGTCCGGAACCCTCGTTCTGGATGTTAAAATCGATCGTGCACACGCCTTCCATCCGCCTGCTGGCACTCGACATCGACGGTACCCTGCTCAACTCCCAGTTTCAGATATCCGAGGCCGATATGACCGCGCTGCGCCGCGCTCGTGAGGTGGGCATCGAAGTTGTGCTCGTCACCGGCCGCCGCCATGATTTCGCCCTGCCCATCGCGCAACAACTCGGCTTCGATCTCTGGCTCATCAGCTCCAATGGAGCGATCACGCGTTCCCTCGCTGGTGAGACTTTCTATCGCGATATGCTCCCCGCCGAGGTCTGCCGCCAACTCTGCCAGGTCATGCTGGAATTTCGCGGCAACACCGTGTTGACCTTTGATAAGCGCGGAAAGGGTTCCATCGTGCTTGAGCACATGAACGAGATCGAAAAGAGCATCCGGCGCTGGCTCGAGAAGAACATGGAATACATCGAGTTCAAGGTTCCGGTGGAGGATTCTTTGGTCATTGACCCGGTGCAGGCCATGTTTTGTGGGCCAATTGCCCGAATGCACCAGGCTTTAGCCGCGCTTCAGGGGTGTCATTTGGCAGAGGAGATCACGGTGTTGCGCACCGAGTATCCGGCGCGCGATCTCTCCATTGTCGATATCCTCAACAAAGGCTGTTCTAAGGGCCACGCTTTAGAGCGCTGGGCGGCATATCGGGGCGTCCCTCGGGGGCAGGTTATGGCCATCGGAGACAATTACAACGATATAGAAATGCTTGCCTTTGCCGGATACCCGGTTATCATGGGAAATGCGTCGGAAGACCTCCGCAGCCGGGGCTGGAAGCTCACCCGGTCGAACGACCAGAATGGCGTAGCCGCCGCTTTGGAGCCGGTGCTGGCCGGGGCTGAGGTCGAGACGTAATGTCGGGTCTTCCCACCGAATCGCATCCCCGCACGAGTTCGGGGGATTTGAGTCTCTTGTAGCCGTTTGCTGATGGGTCTGAAAATAAAATTCGGTTTCGTTCTTACGCTGGGCTTGCTCATCTCCCAAGCCTCAGCCACCGACATTGCCATCCTTCGCAACGGCTTTACCATCCGGCATGAGAGCCGCGCCCCTCTGGGGGAGACGACCAGACTTTTTCTGACGCCCGATGGATCGAGCTTCGTCGACGTGCGCACAGCGGAGATCGACCGCATTGAGCCTGATTTAACGCCCGCACCTCCACCGGAGAAAAACAGCGCTGAAGCTGTCTCTATCTTGTCGGGCTCCAGCCCCGCTCCGGCGTCTGCAGCATCATCGACTCCCGCGCCTGCTGCACTTCCAGCACAAACTTCGGCGCCTGCGAATTCGGGCCGGGTGGATGTCGCGGAGGTTGTTGGCGCAGCCAGCGACCGGTATCGTCTGGATCCGGATCTGCTGAATAGTGTCATTCGAGCTGAGAGCGGATTCAAGGTGCACGCCGTATCTCCCAAGGGCGCTCAGGGGCTCATGCAGCTGATGCCTGGAACCGCGTCGAAACTCGGCGTAGCGAACGCGTTCGATCCCGCGGCCAACGTGGATGGCGGTACGCGCTATCTGCGTGAGCTTTTGGAACATTACAACTTCGACTTGATCAAGGCGCTGGCGGCCTACAATGCGGGACCGCAACGCGTCGAGCAATACAAAGGCGTGCCTCCCTATCGTGAGAC
>QIAH01000462.1 GCA_003225465.1 Acidobacteriota bacterium
CAATGCGTCGTTTCCGTTTTCTGCGGTGGATACTTCGTAGCCCTCTTCGTGAAACCACTTCGCCAGCGAGTCCCGTACGCTGAGCTCGTCGTCGACAATCAGCAGTCTTCCTTGTGCGCTCATGGCAAATCACCTCGATTTCAGCTTGCCGGCTTCCACCCCAGAGGCCACAAGCGGTACTTCCCCGCCCTCGACCGGCAGGGTGACAGTAAACGTCGTGCCTTTCCCCACTTCCGAATGCACGTCCACCCGGCCGCGGTGACCTTCGATAATGTTCTGGCTCACCGCCAAGCCCAGGCCTACACTCTTGCCCGTTTCTTTTGTGGTCAGGAAAGGCTCAAAGATGTGGGGAAGAATCTCAGGGGGGATTCCCGATCCGTCATCGCGAACCTCAATCGCGAGTTCGTCGCTTTCTTCGCCCATCCGGGTGCTCACCCACAAGTTTCCTCCGCGCGGCATCGCGTCGATCGCATTCATGATCAACGCCAGCAATACCTGCTCAATCTGCCCCGGATCACACTGGATCGCCGGCAGGTTGGAGGGAAGGTCCAGATGAAGCTCCACCCCGTTCAGCTCCAGCTGATGCGCTACCAATCTCACGCTCCGATCGACAACCGTATTCAGGTCCGTGGTCTGTACGTTCATCGGGCTGGTATGCGAGAAGGTCAACAGATTTTTAACCAGGTCGCCGCAGCGCCGGCTTTCGTCGGCAATCAGGTCCAGGCACTGCTCCGCATCGTTCTTCTTGGAAGTCTCCGCTTCGCCGCGTTGAATCCATTTCTTGAGAAGCTTGGCGTAGGTCAAAATGCCGGAGAGGGGATTATTGATTTCGTGCGCCACCACAGCTGCCATCTTGCCGATCGTCGCCATCTTCTCGACATGCAGCACATGCTCATGGGCGCGTTTCAGTTCGCGGGTCTTCTGGTCGACGCGATCTTCGAGTGTCTTCGCCCAAGCCACTATTTCTTCGTTGGCGGCACGCAACTGCAGACTCATGCGATTGAACGAGCTCGCGAGCTCGCCGGCTTCATCGGTCGAATCCACCTCCAACTGGTATCCCAGGTTCCCACCCGCGAGTTCGCTGGTGCCATCTTTCAGATGTTTGAGAGGTTGTCCTACCAGCCGCCATACGAATAGCCAGGTCAGCAGTGAAATGTCGAGCAGCGCAAACATGGTGTAGGCCAGCATTCGCCAGCTTGACTGCGCCAGTTGCGCGTCGGTCTTCGCGAGCGACAGATTCGTGTCGAGCACACCCAGGATTTTCTGGCTGACTGGATGGGCGTGGCATACCGCATTGGAGCAGGACGGTTGATTCTCAATCGGCGTAATCACGCCCAGGATGCGCTGTCCGGAGGCGTCTCGATAAATGCGAAATCGATCCGGGCGGTTCAGGTGTTCCAGCGATTGTGACTGGGCATGGCAGCCGTAACACGCTTCCGCACTCTTATCGACTGCGTGCCCGACTTCCGACGGGTCCGAGGAATAGCTGATGTTGCCTTCACGATCGAAGATGCGAACCCGCACCATTCCCGGCTCATCCGCCATAGTGGCGATGGCGTGATACAGGCCTTCCCGGTTGTTGCGCAGCATGTAATAGGAGGTGCTGCGCTTGATGACATCGCTGACGCGCTCGGCGCTGGCGAGCGTGGCCGCTTCGAGATGCTGCCGGTGCAAACGGATGTTCAGATAGCCGAGCAGGCCAAAAATCCCCAACATCACCAGCAACAGCAAGCTGATCAGCTTGGCGCTGATGCTATGCGTCAGCCGTTCCCACTGTCCCCGATCTGATTCAGTCTCCGGCATGACCCAACACAGGAGTCGCCCCGATGACTTCCAGTTGCGCCAACGGGTGGCTCTCCTCCGCAGGGAAGATGGGCAAATACTTCACTGCCAATCCAAATAACGCGAAACCGGCCGCGATGATCGCTCCCGTCACCGCCACTTCCGTCCACTTCGGCACGTAGTGCATTCCGGCCGCCGATTCCAGCCCTGTGATGCTGACGTTCAAGCGATTCGTGATGAAGCCTAGCACCACCAGCACGGCTGCCAGGTAGAGTCCTTGAGCGGTGGTTCGAATCTTCTTCTGGGACAACAGCAGGAGCGGGAATATCAGGCTCAACGACATTTCCAGCCAGAACAGGTACATCTCGTATCCCGGTCGCAGCACGAGTTTCAGCACGCCCCGGTGAAGGAGGTCCTCGTAACGGAGGATTCCGTAGACGCACAGCACGACGACCAGCACCCTTCCCAACTCCTGCAGGATGGGTAGCTCCAACTGCCGCCCGAAATACTTCGCGCTCAGCGATGACTCGAAGATGGTCATGGCTAATCCCACCGCGATCGCGGAAATGAAAAAGAACACCGGCAACAACGGGCTGTACCACAGCGGATGCAATTTCTCGGGCATGATCAAATACAAGGTCCCGAGTGAAGACTGGTGCAGTGTGGAGAGGATCACGCCCAGGATCACCAGCGGGATCAAGGCTGCCCGTATGATCTTCAGTGGCTTTTGCAGGTTGAAGCGTTCCAGCACAATAGGCGAGAACTCCAGTGACAGCACCGTTGTGTAAAGCATGACGCAGTACGCCACCTCGAACATCACCGAGTGCGGGTTGCGCATGACCAGCGGATGCCAAATGCGGTATGGCCTTCCCAGGTCGTACATGAGGGCCACGCAGACCAGCACGTAGCCGAGAAAGGCGGTCAGGATTGTTGGCCGCACGATCGGCTGCAGCCGCTTGATATTGAAGATGTGCACGGCCGCGGTCAGGGTGAATCCTCCTGCCGCGAGCATCACTCCGCAGAGCACGTCGAATCCGATCCACAAGCCCCAGGGAAATTGATCGTTCAGGTTGGTGGAGCGGCCGAGTCCTTGGGCGAAGCGCACCACGGTTCCATAGAAGCCCGCTGCCATCAGGGCCAGGAACACAAGCTTCCAGAAAGTGAACTTGATCTTCATTTCTCGCTCTCTTTCCGGGCCACGACTTGGTGCCCTTCCTCGGCAGCCGCCACTTCTTCCCGGCGATGCGTGATCCACCAGATCCCGCCCAGGACCATGCCACCCAGGGGAACGAAATCCGGAATGCGCGAAAGCACGCGGTAGGTGTACATGGGGAGGGGGTCCCGGGTAAGGTCCGAGCGATACCCGAACTGTTCAAAGGGAACGCTCGACAGCAGGAGCACCGAAGTGCCACCTACCTCGTTCACGCCATAGATGTGTTCGACGTACTGGCCCGGGTTGTCGCGAATGCGCTGTTGCGCTTCGGCGATCAGTTCATCGCGCTCGCCGAACTTGGTCGCGCCGGTCGGGCAGATTTCGGCACAGGCCGTGGGCTTTCCCGCCTGCACGCGGTCGGGACACATCGTGCACTTCTGAACGCGCGGCAGAAGCTTGCTCCATTCATACTTCGGCACACCGAAGGGACAGGCCACCATGCAG
>QIAH01000035.1 GCA_003225465.1 Acidobacteriota bacterium
CTTCGCGGTTAAATTTTTGCTCTAATGGCACACTCCGCGATGAACACCTTCGTCTGGTGCTCGCGAACCGCTAGTTTTATGAGCGATGCATTTGCCGGCGCGAATGCCAAGGTCGCCAGCGATCTTTGTTCATTTTTAAGAGGAGGGAGGAGGACTCACTCAAAAGGCGGGGGAAGCTAGACTCATACTCTAGTACGCCACATGCCGCGACACGAAGGCACGAACCTCACCCAGCATCGTTTCTACGTCGGCCTTGGAAACCTCCGACCACAGCCCGCAGTTCGCCTTCTCCCACAAGCTTTGCAATTCCGACAAGCGCTGCTCCACCTGGCTGTCATACACGCCCATCTGCGCCAGTCGTGCATTCATGCCATCAACCGTCGGCTTGCTGGGCAAGGCCACTCGATATTCTTTGCACAATCTCTGCAACGTCGCCTCCAGCGCATCGCCCGCCAGAATCGCCGCGCTCTGGTGACGGCCCATGTGAATGTAGCTCTCCGCATCCGCCAAATAATCTCCGTCTGGCAAAGTACTTGCCATCGTTCCTGTTTCGTCCGCTGCCACCGTGGAACCGAAGCCCCACACCGATTTAAGGGCAGCCACACCGAGTGTTATCTCAATCCACATCTGATTTCTCCCATTAGGCTGATTTTGGTATTTCGCCTCAAGTTACACTGGTGTTCGCAGGTAACGTGCCATCGGTAAGGAAATCCCGGGTACTTGCGGTTACTTCCGGATAAGTCTTGGGAATGGTTTCGGTTATCACGCCCTGGCGGTGCGGTTCGTCACCGATCCTTGTGACGGAATCCGGTGGAATAAGCAATTTCTGTCAGCTCAGATGGCCTGAATCCTGCCATTTCTTGACCGTTACTTACGGGGGAGGCACGAATTGGGGATCAGCAGTGGTCTCAGGTGTCAGATGTCAGGATTACGCACTCTTGTACGGTCTTAAAGATTTAGATCTCGTGTTGTGGATCTTGGGTTGGACTCCCAAAACATGAAATCTGAGCCCACACTCATTGGTACAAAGATAACGATTGGCGCTCCATCCAGTAGTTGAGAGAGACCTGACACCTGAGACCTGACACCTGACCCCTCCCCAAATCACCTCTCTCCGTGACCACCATCACTGACGCACGTCGCATCTGAGCTTAGCGTCTCATTCGTAAGTACTCCCCCGGGGCTTCGCAAGCGGAGAGCCTCCTTCCCCCGAATGGGCCCTAGTTGTTGGTAGTTGGTTTCCGATGTCTTCAGCAAGGGATGTTTTAGTTTCGGGACATGCTTCGCGCTGGGCTGCTCGCGTCGCAGCTTCGGCTGATGGATTCACTTCAGCGAGCACCTTGGGGGAGGGCGCGCGGGCGGTCCAGCGGGAAGCGTTTCCCGAAACATGGGGGGAGCACGTGAACTGCGACCGCTGCCGGGCACAAATGTGTACCGAGGGCCTGCTCAGCAAGCTGCGATGCGCGGAATGCCGGCAGATTGAATTTGATCGGTTCTTCGAAGTTGTACTCCGAACATCGCTGATCGCCATCGCCAGCTTGTTTGCCTGGTTGCTCGCGCGCCATTCGGAATAGTCACCTCGAATGTGGCGCCAATTTCGCGTACACTATCTCCACCCTCCCCAACAGGTTCTTCGATTGCTTTCGTAAGGTGATCGTGCGCCCGTTTTTTGTTTTTCAATGAAGACGTCGCCCCGTCGTCGGAGTCAAAAGGATGAATAGTGTCATCGTGGGTGTGGTTGCCCAGCTTTCTCTTGCGTTCGGAGTCGCCGGCCTGTTCTGGCCCGACAAGTTCATCGTGCTTTTCGATGTGCTGATGTTCCCCTGGACCGCGAGCTATCGCACCGTGCGCGCCAATAGCCTCGCTGCCATCGCCCTCTCTGTTTTGCTTGTGGCGCGTCTCCTATCTCGCTAAGTCGGTGCTCACGACTCGACGGCCGCAGCCGAATAGCACAAACAACTGAGAGAACGCTTATTTGTCGGATGGCCGTGTTCAGGCGAGCTCTACGTTTGACCTTCCCTAAACCTGAGGTACGATGGTACCCAAATTGCGGTGATCGCCGGATAGTACGGCTGCGAACTTCGCGAGAATATGACGCGGTCGAGGTGATCGCAATGAACTGCCCAATCATTGTTCACGACTGGCTTCCCGAGCCGATGTTGGAACATGAGATTCGTCTTCGTGCCTACTACCTTTTCGTCCGCCGCGGCAAGCGCGAGGGTCATGCCCTGGACGACTGGCTCAAGGCTGAGAACGAAATCGTCCACGAAATGCAGCCTTACCGCATTCGAGACAGCTTCTTGTTTCGCGGAAACTGACCGCATCCGGAATCTGCCCTACATCCACCGCTCCGCGACGCGCTTCTTACCTTGGCGCCCAGCGTGCGAGCAGATGTCCAACATCGAACAGTCCGACAATTTTGCTGCGGTTCGACGGCTGAGTCAGGAAATCGCCGAACTTCGTAGACTACAGGCTGCTGCGCAGAACACCGCTGCTATCAATGGCATGACTGCGCATGAATCGAGTCAGTACAAAGAACGTCACCGTCGACTAAGGGAGTTGCTGAGAGAGCTTGCGACGCTAGACCGTCGTCACAAAGCTTGCACGCGGCTGGAATGACCAAGTGGATGTTATTTTGTTAGGCCACTCGATTAAGTGTATGAGAAACCATTTTTCTGACGAATTCATTGTGTTCGCGCAGAAGCCTTTGGAGCTCCGCAAGAATTTCCTCCACTTCGGAGTCGTCGGCCGCTGCGGCTTTCGCACACAACTGTCGGATGCGTTCATCGAGTGGGTGGACTTCCACAGAAACTACCGTGCGCCGGTACCGACGAGGGGATGAATACAATGAAGCCTGTACGGTCTCCGCATTATGGCCTGAGCTCTTCGCCCCACTGCACCCGGGTGAATTAGGCCGCTCTGGTCTTGTTCCTTCGTCTGGGCATCGGTTCGACATTAAAACGCTCCGAGGTACTTTCCACCCCTGGCATCTCGGTTAACTGACTGTATAGCTTGCGGATGCGATCGTGCCGGCGCCAATACTTACGGCGCTCCGCATCAGTGACCACCCCAAAGAACTTCTTTTCCAAAATGGCTAACTGTAGATTTGATGAATGCGATCAATTCTGGCTTGGGATCTGGCAAGGTCACGTCATAGCACCGTTTTGCGAAAGGGTTGCTAGCCAATGTAGCAATCCCGACAGAAACGTCTATCCAGAAGACTACTGAACTCTCGCGGAAGCAGGTCCTAGGGATGTTTCCCTATGGCGACGGGCACTTCCGCGAGGGTCTGAGTATCTGTGCGGAGGCGGTCGTGCCGTCATGCGCAACTAAATCCATTCCTCCTACTACTGTTGTGGCGGTGGCTGCGGAGGAGCCTTGTGGTTCGGAGGAGAGGCCTCATGGCTTGGCGGCTCCTCACGGCGGCCCTGAGGCGGGCCAGCGTGGCTAGGTGGCGGTGGTTGCGTCCGCTCCTGCTGCTGCGCGTGCCTTTGCTCCATCTGCTGCGTCTGCTGCTGGTGCTGCTGCTCCATTTGCTGTTGTCTCGCTCGATCTGCGTTCTGCTGTTGCAGTCGCTGGTGCTCTTGGTCCTGCTGTTGCTGAAGCCTCTGGTGTTCCTGCTGTTGCTGGTTGTAGATCTTTTCCTGCTGCTGTTGCTGTCTCTGGTCCTGTTGTGGATTGCTGGTATTGGGCGGAGTCGGGCGCTGGTGCGGCGGAACATCATTCGGGTGGACTGGCGCCGGAGGCCGCGGAGCATTGTTCTCGGGCCGCGGAGCATTGTTTTCGGGGCGAGGAGGATTGTTCTCCGGGCGACGAGGATTGTTTTCGGGACGAGGAGGATTGTTCTCCGGGCGAGGAGGATTGTTCTCCGGCCGGGCCCCCGCGTTGGGATTGGGACGACCAGCGTTTCCCGGCTGTGCTCCGGCCGCGTTGGGATTGCCATGCGCAGCCCCACGATTCGGAGGTGGATTGTACGGCGCGCCAGCTTCTCGTGCCGGAACCGCCGCCTGGAAAGCTGCTGGCCTCGGTGTCGCCGCCACCGGAGGGCGCCCACGATTGACCGACGCTCGCAGGTCTGGGTGCGAACGTGCCGCTTGCACCTGTTGCGCCTGCGCAGCCACCGGCGCAATATGCCGATCGCGAGCGGCTATCTCATCTTGCGATCGTGGATGTGCGGTTGTGCCGCCATTTCCGCCGTTATAGCTGACCCGGTTTACGGTGGTCGTATTGTTAACCACCGTGGTGTTGTAAACGTAGCGAACGTTCGTGACGTTTACGTTGTTGACGGATTGGTTATAGTAGAAGCGCCCGTTGTCCCAGCGCCCGCCCTCATAGCCTTCCCCGAAGTAGCCGTATCCGTATACGATTCCGCCGTAGAAACCCACATGCGGTCCCCAGTAGCCATCGTGGAAAATGTAACCGTCGCCGTTCCAGGCCCAGTACCCCGGCGTCCACAGGTAGCCTACTTCCGGCGCTTCCACCCAGGTGCCGGGAACCCAGTAATAGTCGCCGTAATCGTAGTCATACGCCCAGTAGCCGGGCACCCAGATATATCCTTCGGCCGGACACAGCGGTTGCTCGTACACCGGCAGCGCCGGAGGACCGAAACTCACTGCAATGCCGATCTGTGCAAACGATGCTCCTCCGATCAGCACCACCATCACGAGCGCGAAGAAGAACGAACGAATCGATGCGGGAATGCGCATTGGTTTTCCTCCTGGCCATCGTTCTCAAAATATCGCCTGCTTGCGTCTAACCGCGGCGAAGACGATGGGCACGCTCCAACGACGAAACCGACTCGCGATATACCTGAAAGCTCTTCAGCCCTTTACTTCATCGTTCCCGAGCACTGCGGATGTCCACACTGACACACAATTTCCGAACCCGATTTCACGGTCTCGCAATGCGGGCTGCAGTACGCGCTATCGGCCGCTGCCATGCAATTGCACCCGGGATGTTTACAACGTTTTGTGTTCTGCTCAGCCATCACCTCTCCTCCCTTGGCTCGCCCTCGCTCGAAGTTGATTGGTTCCTGGCTGCCGGTTCGCGGCAGCCAGGTCTACGCTGCGCGTGTTCCCAACACGAAATGCAGGATCAACGAGATCACCGCGAACACCAGCAGCAGGTGAATCAATCCACCGGCCACGTGAAACACCGTGAAGCCGCCAATCCACGCGATCAGCAGAATGATGAATAGAATGGTCCAAATACTCATGGTTTCTCCTTCGTTGAGTCGATCAATTGTTGTATCGTCGAAGCGGCTTGTGGAGAGGCGGGCGTTCTCGCCCGTCGCTCCAGTTCAGCGGCATACCACGCAGGGTGCCGTTCCCGTGAGCCGCCATTGGGATTCGAATGCTTCACCGTGGTTCGGTGCCCGTTGCTCCCATCGATGAAGAAAAGCGATCCCGGACCCGCGTTCCCGTGTCCTGTACTTTCTCCGCGATGGTGTTCCGAGTCTCCTCCCCACTTGCCGGTGCCAGAAGCACTCCAACTCCGATGCCGACCCCAATCCCGGCAGCAAAACTCAGGGCGTACTGCAACGTATGGCTGCGCTCCAGGCCGACCGCCCGGCGCGTGCGATCGCTCAAGTCGCCCACTCGGTCCGTGAGATCCTCGAACCGGTCCTTGACTTGATCGCGCATCTCACTGGTCGCACGGTCTGACAGCTCAAGGGCGGTCAAGCCGATGTTGAGCAACGATCTGACAAACTTGTTCACAGAATCCTCCAGCAGTGAAATCAATAGTCCGCGCGCGTCGAGCTATTGCGTGCTAAAACGACGCTATCCTGTTAAGGATGACGGGGAAATACCACGAAGCTGGTAAGGTGGGTGCCGCAGAACAGTAACTGACAAGCCTCAAGGCTGGACGCGCTTTTCCCGCAAGCTCACGTTAGTAGTGATTTTATGCTTTGGATTCCGTGATTTTTCCGAAGCTATTGTCGGGGTGCCAACGAATTTCACGCATCGCGCATACCGGTCGTTATCGAACTCTTTGCCCGCAGGCCACCATAGGGAATAGCCGTGTGGACACCTTACGTCGGGATACGGTTGGAATACCCGAATAGGTGAAATCGAAACCGCTGCATGTAATACAGCGAACAGAACCAGAGTGTGCATGGCTACCTCGCCCAATCCCCTTCAGAGTCATGAGACGCGAGTCATTGCTCGTCTTCTGTTACGACGCTACAGGTCCGGTTCGGCTCGGAGAATACGGCGAATGCCGTAGACCAACCTCGCATCGTCCGGTAGATCTCTTAGATGAAAAATCGCCTCTAAGCGACAGAAGAATAAAGGCTAGACAAAACAGGGCTGCGCTTCGCGCATCGTTTTGTGTCGGTTCCAAACAATCGACCCTGAACGATCGGGGTTAATTTGAAGACGGAGGCCGGCGCCAGCCTCCCGTACTTCCTCATTCCCCTCTATTTAGTAGTGCGAGAACATGGGATTTCGTTTCAGTCCCTGCCACCTTTTCGCCAAGCCATACAAGGACGCAGTCACCAGCGGTTTTCTCCGCGATCTTCGCGCCAGCTTCGTTGATCAGAGGTATTCGCCCGTGGGCCCTCTGCCTCCTTCACAACCGGTATGCTAGATTCGAAACCCAATGCAGGAAGCGGGCAATGCTCCACACAACTCCACGGCGGCGATCGCAACCGAAAATCTGACTCGCCGCTTCGGAGACCTCGTTGCCGTGCAGGATGTGAACCTCCGCGTCTCCCCCGGACAATTCTTCGGCTTTCTCGGCCCCAATGGCGCCGGCAAGTCCACCACCATCAAGATGCTGACCGGGCTGCTCGCTCCGACCTCGGGCCGAATTGAAATTCTGGGGCTCGACTTCGAGCGCCAGGTCGTCGACGTTAAACGCCAGATCGGCGTGGTGCCCGAAGGTCTGGCTCTCTTTGGCCGCCTGACCGGAGCCGAGTACCTGACATTCGTCGGCCGCATGTACGGCCTCGACCGCGACACCTGCGCCCGGCGCGCGACCGAGCTCCTCGAGTTCATGCAGCTCGCCGATCAGCCCCACAAGCTCGTCACCGATTATTCCCACGGCATGCAGAAGAAACTTGCCCTCGCCGCCGCCGTCATCCACGGCCCGAAGATCCTCTTTCTCGACGAGCCTTTCGAGGGCGTCGACGCGATTGCCGCCGGCACCTTGAAATCGATGCTCCAGCGCATGATTGCCCGCGGCGCCACCATCTTTCTTACATCGCACGTACTCGAAATCGTCGAGCGCCTCTGCAGCCACGTAGCCATCATTCATCGCGGGCAGCTCGTCGCCCAGGGTTCGCTCGAAGAACTTCGAGCCGGAGTCGAAGCCCAATCCGCCGCTCAGGCCGAAGCTCTTCCGTCTACCGGCAAGCTGACCCTGGAAGAAATTTTTCTCCACACCGTCGGCGGAACGCGCTCTGCCGAGCAGGAACTGTCATGGCTCGGCTGACCTCCCAATCACGCGGTCAGCTCGCCGCCATCGCCCAGGTGCGCTGGCACATCTTCACCCACTCCCTGCGCACCACCAAGGGCGCGCTCGAGCTTTTTTCCCGGATCGTGATCGGCATCGTCATCACCGCCGGTGGACTGGGCGGAGCCGTCTTGCTCGGCGTCGTCGCCTCGTATTTCGTTTCTAAAGGCAAGCCGGAAGCCCTGGCTCTTCTGCTGTGGCCTGTCTTTGTGTTCTGGCAGCTTTTTCCGGTGATGGCCACCGCCCTCAGCGAGACGATGGACTCTTCCCATCTTCTGCGCTTCCCGCTGAACTATCGCGCTTACCTGTTGGTGCGCCTCGTCTATGGCGCGCTCGATCCCGCCACTGTGCTCGGTACGCTTTGGCTGCTCGGCATCACCCTTGGTGTTGGTTGGGCTCGTCCCGGAGTTCTTTTCCTGTGGACCACGCTCGTGCTCATCCTCTTTGCCGGCGTCAACATGCTGCTCACCCAGATGGTGTTTGCCTGGATCGAGCGCTGGCTTGCCCAGCGCCGCACGCGCGAGATTTTCGCGGTCCTGTTTTTCCTCGCGATGATCAGCCTGCAACTCATTGGTCCGATGCTGAGCCGCTACGGCGATCGTTCCAATGCTACCCTCCACAAAATCAGCCACGTCGCGAGTCCCGTCCAGGCTATCTTGCCTCCGGGAGTCGCAGCTGCCGCGATCGCCAGCGCGGCAGACGGACGGTATGTGCTCGCCTTCGCTTTTCTCGCTGGATTGCTGCTGTACGCCGCGGCTGTTCTCCGCGTGCTCGGAGTCCGTCTGCGCGCTCAATACCGCGGTGAGAATCTCAGCGAAGTCACCCGCGACGCCAGGCCGCTTCAAGGATATGCTGGTGTAAAGCCGGGTTGGACCGTCCCCGGCTTATCCAGCCCCGTTGCTGCCGTGTTCGAAAAAGAGCTTCGCTACCTCGGACGCAGCGGTCCCATGCTGCTCACGTTCGTCACTCCCATTATCATGCTGGTAGTTTTCGGAATGCGGGGTCGCAGCGGAGGCTTTCTCGACAACTCACCCGATCTCGCGCTGCCCATCGGCTCCGCTTACGCGCTCCTGCTGCTCACGAACCTCATCTACAACACTTTTGGAGCGGACGGCGGAGGTGTGCAGTTCTTCCTCGCCTCACCGGCAAGTTTCCGGAGCGTGGTGCTGGGAAAAAACCTCGCCCACATGGCGGTACTCGCTGCGGAAGTAGTCGTGCTCGCCGTCGGCGTGAGCCTGCTGTTCCGCCTACCTTCGTTGCTGGCCGTAGCCACGACTGTCGCAGGTTTATTGTTTGCCGCTCCCCTCAATCTTGCGGCGGGAAATCTCCTGTCGCTCTATTCGCCTAAAAAAATCGAAGTCGCAACCTTCGGCCGCCAGCGCGCTTCGCAACTGACCGTCCTGGCCAGCTTCATCCTCCAGATCCTCATCTTCGGAGTGGGCGTGCTGACGATCTTCGCAGCACGCCACTACGCGAGTCCATGGTTGGCCGTCATCCTTTTCCTGGCACTCGCCGCAATCTCATTCACGATCTATGGTCTCGTGCTGACCCGCATCGACCCGCTAGCCCAACGTCGGCGCGAAATTCTGACCACCGAACTCTGCAAATAAAAATCGGATGGACACCCGGCGTTGCTGGAGGGCCCACCCGAGCTTTCAATTTCCCAATTACTTAATTTCCTGATGGCTCGTAGCTTGCTCGACAACTCAGGCATCCCTCAATGAATGACTTCCATTCCCGGAAGCACCGCCTGCGAGTTCACCAAATCCGGCGTCAATCGAATCTCAAACTCCCCGGTAGTGATCTCCGTCGGCCGCCGGCCTGCTCCCAGGGCCCGCAACAACGGCAACGGATCGGCTCCGAACGCTATCGACCGTTCCTCGCCATCGAGAGCCACCGCAATCACCGCACGATCGTATTCGAGAACTTCGCCGAGAAACGGCACATATGGTTTCTCCTCGCGCAAAAATGCCGCAAACGCCTCAGCCTCATCCAATGCGAATGCCTGTGGAGGATGTGTCCGCCAGAACGTTGCCAGCAATTGCTCGAGGTACGCCGTTCCGCGTTCCAGGATGATGAGGCGCGAAGACAACCGCAATGTTCGCACCACCATCGACCCGCGAAGCTTCTCCACCATCTCCCGGATCACTGCCATACCCCGATCTTTCCGAAGCTCTGTAGCCAGCGGCGAGTCGCACCGCTTATGCACGGTCAAGCACGCCAGCGTCCGCTCCCATTCCTTCGGACTGGGCGCGGGGTTCGGCTCCGGCGGATCGCTGCGCGCGCATGTCTTCCTCACCGCCGTGCCGCACCGCCGATCCCAGACCCGATGCAACGAATCCATTTGCGACCGAAACACACGCGCGCCCAGCTGCGGGAGGTGCGATGGAAACAATTCAAAAATGATGGCCTTCAAATTTACGAGCCGTGGCACGATGCGCGCCGCCAGTTCGAGCACGTCCGCCGGCACTTCACCGGAATGCGCATCCCGCCAGAATCCGCGATGGTAGTAACCGCCCGCAACGTGCAGTTCCCAAACTCGCTCCAGTGGAAGCTGATCAATGTACTCGCCTAGTGGCTGCCGCCCATTCTGGTGATTCGTCCAGACGTTGTGCAGGTCCAGCAGAATGCCGCAATCCGCAGCCTCGGCCACGCGCCCCACGAACTCTCCATCCGGCAACTCATCCCCACGCGGCTGCAGGTAGTTGACGCCGGTCTCGATCGCCACAGGAACCGGAACCCGCGCCGACAGTGCGCGAATCGACGCCACCGCCGCCTCCACCCCCGCCAGCGTCTGCCGTGGCGGAAGCAGGGACCCCGTATGCCATGCGCCGGATTCATCCTCCACGCAGTTGAAGCTGAGATGCTCGCTCAACCATGGTGTGTCGAGTTCGAGAGCCACCCTGCTCAGCAGTTCTACATCGTCGGGCTGCGGCGGGACGGTCCCTCCGACCGGAAGACCGACGCTGTGCACGAGTTTGGCATGCGACTGCCGTTGCACAGCCTCAAGCGCAGCCGTGTCGATGGCAACCGTCCTCGCATGGGGCTGCCACCGCCACAAAGTCTGCGGTTCGATTTCAAGAACATCGACCAACTCGGCGTTCGCTTGCAACAGCGGCTCCATTCCAGCAAACCATGTCACACCGACACCAACCTCCGGAAGTCTCATGGCCGTTACTGCGGGTACGCAGCCTCCGTCACTTCGAGAGAAGCCGGATCGATCACAAACTCGCGCACCTGCATAAATCCACCGTGCCATCCTGAATGCCGGTCTCTCTCTTCCACCGCCTGTGAAGCATTCGCCAGCGCCCGTTCAAGCTTTTCAAGATCGGAAGCCACCGAAACTGGCAACGTTACCCTAATCGGCCCGTGCCTCTTCGCGCACACTGTTCTCGAAGCCATAGAACCTCCCTTTTCAGGGCGTACAGCGTTATTGAGCCATTTCAGGGGAACGATTCATGAGAATAGTGGTCCCCGGTCGCAAAACGTTTCACACACGCCAACCGCGTAGCGCCGGCATCTTGCCGGCCCTCCGGAAGACTCCGATGCCTCGGCCTTCGGAGTAGAAGGGGTTCGAGCACGCGGGAAAGCGTGAAGATAGAGAGGAAACTGGTCTGGCGCGGTCTTGGGAAGCGGCCCGACTTTAACTTTCGAACGGATGCGTAGCGCCGGCATCCTGCCGGCTGTCAGGAAGACTCCGATGCCTCGGTCTTCGGAACGATGAACCTGTAGCAGAGTTCCGTAGCCAGTCGCGTAGCGAGGACAAAATTAGCCCCGCACGTATGTACGGGGTAAAGAAGCGAAAAAATGCGAGTCCCTTCAGGGACGGCAGACTTCTTTGCTATACCGGAGAAA
>QIAH01000186.1 GCA_003225465.1 Acidobacteriota bacterium
GCATCCAACCGACGCTCTTGAACCGGGCCAACCAGCCCGGTTTTCGAATTTGTGGAGATTGGCTGTTCGCAGGATTCGCCGAAATGGGCGCACCAAAGCGACGCCAAACCTGGCTCAAATCTCGCCAGTTATCGAATTCGAGGACTAGATTAGTTGCAGCGAGCGTTGCGCACCCCGAATAAGGGGGAACATTGAAAACTTTCATGTGCAACATAAAAACCAGGATTGCCGAATACCTGTTACTAGAAGGGGGCGAGCAATAACTCCCATTTTTGCGCAGCTTCCAATCGGTTTTTAGCCAAATTGATTGCCGGAACCTTTTGAGATTTTGCATCTTCAACGAGACAACCAGCGACCGCCCAAATACGTGGGTCAAGGTTGCGATCGTTCAACATCGCCTTGAAAGATGTCTCTCCGTTGTCGTAATACTCCGCGACGAGCTTTTGCAGAAAAGCAAGTTTTCGCGACCGTATCGAGAGGATTTGCTTACCAGACTCAGAATCGCCCCACGTTGATCCATCCTCGAACTGGACCCAAAGTACCGCGCCAACTGCTTTAACGACAGTCGCGCCAGGCTCACTCGGGCTAATAGAGGTATCGATCGGACAAGCGGGTCGCTCTGCTTGAGGAGCCAACACAGAGTCTTTGAAAATAAAGTCTGCACGGGAGTGACAGGGAACGGATCGGCCGAGTGAATCGGTGGGTTCAAGTATTGCGAAGAAAGCCAGAATGCCTTTACCTGATGTGTTGCGAACAGCAGCATAAAGTCCGACATCTGGATCGTATTTCACCGACATGGAAGCAGGTGCTCCTTTTGGGCTGGCATCCTGAAACTTAACGTCGGCAGGATTCTGCGCGAAGAGCAGTGAAGTGACGAGAAACAGGCAGAAGACTATCGTCGGCTTCATACCCGGTACTTTGCTCTTGTCCAATGATGTTGTCAAAAGAAAATTCCGGCGTGTTGTACAAAAGGAACTCGGATCAGTTGGCGACAAATTCCTATTACACGCATCAAAAAAAGGCGAAACAAAAGCGCAAGCTTGTGCTAAGCCTGATAACGTCAATTTAGAATGGGATCGGACCCTGTATGGCACTCCTTTTCATTGGAAAGGCCACGGGTGGCGTTTGCGGTGCGCCGATCTGCGAAGGGGAAGACTATGTCGGGTTTCCTGCGTTTTTGGGAAGTCCGCGAATAACTTGGAATGAAATAGGCCGTCCGAATACTTCCACAACCGATGCGTCTTTGGAAGAAAGGAACCTTCGGACAGGTGAATGCAGGACTCTGAGTGTAATCGCTGGTTTCGACAGTTTGGAGTTTCGCGGTACAGCTTCTTAGGGCATTCCTCGTAGCGTCGTACCTGAGAATACGAGGGTGTCGCCCTGCCAGTCTTCGACTTTACCCGAGCCGCAGTTCTATCCGAAGAGATAGTGGAATAACTGAACGGTTAATCACGAGCCTCTGCCGGTCAACTTCGAGAGCTGGCGCGTTATCCTTTGAACTGAAGTACTTCTCGTATTCTCCTGGGCTTACGCTCTACGGGTGTGGCCATAAATTTGTGCGCTTCTTTGGTAAACCATTTGCTCTGTGAACTCCCCGGAAAGCGAACGCAATATCCCAAAAATCAGGTCGTCGGCCCCTTAGCAAATTTCAGCACACCACAATCGGGACTGAGACGAGAAAAGGAGTTGCATCATGTTCTGGACCGTTCTTGTGTTGCTCGTAATCCTTTGGGTGTTGGGAATAGCCAGCCAATCGCAAGATTTCACCGTCGACGTTTCTGCGCCTCTCGACTGGACCCGTGAATGCAGTTCGCCCCAAGCCAGCTACAAGTTGGAACGGAACGGGAAAACCCGCCGCATACAAGAGTGCTCGTGAACTTCTCGACCGTCTCGGTGCCTCAGATCAGTTGTTGTCGAAAAATCCCCTTTACGCTCAGAACCCCTCAATGAGCGAAATTGCCTGTTTGCGACAGTTGAGAATGTAAGCCTTCCCCGTGATGCCGTTCTAGCGGGAAATTCGAGTAAACTGCGAGCGGAGATTTAAGGGAATGGCGAGCTTCCGCCTAATTGGCTATGTTGTTCTAAACACCTTGGCAGCGCTCCTTGGACCTGTGGTACTCAGTTCCAGTCTCCCGCCGTTTCACCCCCACACCGGCCTTGGGATTATCCAGAAAGCGTGGATTACCAGCATCGTCTTCGCAGGATTTCTTGGGGTGGTCGCGGTTCGAGCTGTGCGCCTCAACGCTGCCAAAACTGCGGAGTGGGCATGGGTTATTCCAGCGGTGATCTTCTCTTGGACGGCTTTGAGCTACACGCTTACCAGGAGCACTGGTTTTGCGACTCACTTTTCAGGCTACGACTGTGCAATTGGACTCCAGAAACACGACTGCACCGAATTCCTAGCCGTCACGATCCCTCTTGTCCGTGGTTTGTCATATTCTGCCGCGGCGAGACTGGCTTCGCGAAATGCAGCCAGAAGCGCAGAGGGCAACGATAGAGCGATCTAGGAAAACTGCAACTCGCCTTACAAGTCGAAGCCTCGCTTTGAAGAGAGCGATGCGGCGCAGGAAACTCATGGGCATACCGCTGCCATTCTACTAGGCCAACAACGATTGACGTTAAATCCCCATTTCACTCATTGACGGCCAGTTGTCGTCGAAGTTGTAAACTGAACGAGCAGCATTGGAGGCTTCCTATGCTCTCCCAACCGCTCTCCCCACGCCTTCTGCTGTCGTTTTGCCTCCTGTTTTTGACAGTTTTATGCCTTGGCCAAGAAAGGCAGAAAACATCAGTCGTACCTGAGACGTGCCCGGTTACGAAGCCTGCAACCCAACCCTTCGTGCCACCACCGCCCTATCCTGCAAAACCATCCGGTGCTCAATTCTGGTTCGGGACGGACAGGCTATGGACAGCTCTTCCAAAGACCGGAGCATGGATAGGGTTAGGGCACTACACCCCCAGCGATCCGACATTCAGACAAAAGCTGGCTTTTTGGCGACAAGGATTTGACCCACACGCTGCAACCGAAGCGAAACTCACGGTCAGCGGCAGGAGAACCGATTCTCTTGCCCCTCCGCTCCAGACCGACGGCCCTGGCGTACCCAGCTGGACGGCGGACGATCAGTTCTTTATGACTGGAATCAACTTCCCCACGACTGGATGCTGGGAAATTACCGGACGATATGAGGATGTCAAACTTACCTTTGTCGTATGGGTCGGAGAGCCGTAGCCCTCTCTGCTGCCGTGTCAATTGGTGAAAAATCCCCATTACACTCATCGTGCGGGTTGGGCGACCGAGGTAAAATCCCGGTTTCGGATTGCACTA
>QIAH01000036.1 GCA_003225465.1 Acidobacteriota bacterium
GATGGGGCTCGACTTTCATGGTCGCGATTGTCCTCGTCCATATGGTGCAGGTCTTCCTGTTTGGTGCCTACAAGTTTCCCAGAGAGCTCACCTGGATCGTTGGCGTCCTTCTATTACTGGTGACGCTTGGCATGGCTTTTACTGGCCAGGTGCTGCGATTCGACCAGGATGCCTACTGGGGATTGGGCATCGGGGCCTCGATCGCGAGCCGCGTACCAGTGATCGGGCCCTGGGCTGTGAACCTGATGCTGGGCGGCCCCATCATTGCCGGAGTGACCCTTTCGCGATTCTTCGCGCTGCATGTTTTTGTTATCCCGGGACTCCTGATTGCTTTTGTCGGCGTGCACCTGCTCATGGTGCTGAAATTAGGAATCAATGAATGGCCCATGCCTGGACGCATCGTTCGGCGCGCCACCTACATGCAGGAGTACCACGAGCTGACGCACAAGGAGGGTGTGCCGTTCGTGCCGAATGCGGTGTGGAAGGACATCTTGTTCTCCGGCTTCATTCTGGTTGCGATTGCCGTTTGCGCGGTTCATTTTGGTCCCTTCGGTCCGGGCGGCCAACCAGATCCGACGATCATCCAGACAGCTCCGCGCCCGGACTTCTTCTTTTTGTGGCTGTATGCTTTGTTGTCGTTCCTGCCCCCATCAGCCGAGACGCCCATTCTCCTGATTGGTCCCGCCATCGGCATCATTGTCCTCCTGGCGCTTCCGTTTGTAGCAGGCGAAGGCGAGAAGAGCTGGAAGCGCAGGCCAATTGCGGTGCTCACGATACTTCTGGTCGCAGTTGCTCTCGGCACACTGACTCATTTAGCTGAGCACGCGCCTTGGAGCCCGGTGATGAATGCGTGGAGCAGCCAACCGATTCCGGCTGAATTCCTGCAGGGGCGGACGGCCTTGGAGCGCCACGGTGCGCTCGTGTTTCAAGCCAAGCAGTGTCACAACTGTCATTCTCTGGACGGTAAAGGCGGCCAGCGAGGCCCCGCGCTGGACACTATTGCTCTTCGTCTTACAGAGGATCAACTTATTCGTCAAGTGATACAAGGCGGAGGAAATATGCCAGCCTATGGAAAGAACCTCAGCCCGGCGGAGACAACTGCGCTGGTGGCATTCCTGGAAACTCTACACCCGGCAAATCAGAAACCCGCGCGCAATGCTTCTCAGGCAATGGCGCTCCGTACAAACGAGGTCTCGCCACGGTAGACAGAGCTATGTCAGAGCCCCATGCCCAGATACTGTCAGGGTCCATTCCACTCGCGATCACATCCGGTTTGGTGGCGATTGCGTTGGTTTATTTCCGCGGTTGGCTTTGCGTTCGAAATGCTTTCCAAAACCTGATCCCCGCGTGGCGGCTCGCAGCGTTTATGAGTGGTCTCGTCTCAGTCTGGGCTGTTGTCGCGTCTCCACTTGCCGCACTCGATCATCAGTCACTCACGACTCACATGGTGAAGCATCTTCTATTGATGACGGTTGCTGCACCGCTAATTCTGGCTGGGGCACCCGTATTTCCGTTGGTATGCGGGTTACCGAAGCTCTTCATTAAAAACCATCGCTCTCTCGCCAGAGTGCCGCCGCGATGGCTCGAACCCTGCCTTAGGTACCCCGTGTGGTGTTGGTTGGCAGGCACGGCGGCCGTAATTGGATGGCATCTTCCCGTTGCGTTCCAGTTGGGCATGCGTTCCCACGGAATGCATGTTTTGGAGGACGTTTCTTTTCTGGTGGCTGGCCTCTTGTTCTGGTTCCCTATCGTTCAATCTGCGCCGAGTACGGCGAGGTTGCCTCGATGGTCTATGGCTTTGTACCTCTTCCTTGCCACGCTGCCTTGTGACATTCTTTCCGCGTTCCTTGTGTTTTGTAACCGACTTGTCTACCCCTGCTACCTGTCCACACCTCGCCTCTTCAGCATGCCTCCGCTTGAGGACCAGGAATGCGCGGGCGCGCTGATGTGGGTCTGGGTGACGTTTGCATACCTGATTCCAGCCGTGGCTATCACCGTTCAGATACTGTCGCCCTCGAATACGCAATCGCAGGAGCCAATCGAAGATGCGCCGCACAGGCTGGCACGCCGGTCGCGGAACGGCACAGAGGCGGAGGTGGTCTAAACGTGACAACCAAACCTATCCTTATTATTCGCATTATTTGCGTGGGTGTCCGCAGCCGCGGAATACCTCCGGCGACCATTCGCCGTCGGCGAGGTCGCGGCAAATATCCGATAATTGGGCGCTCACCAAGCCAGAGACGGACGTAGACGCCTGCAGCAATAAATCCGCGCGCCGACGCTACCGAAGGCTTGACCTACGCACATCGAGACTTACCCCGATCGGCGTTACTGCAATTGCGAGAGCGAGTTCGGCTTTTGCGTGTCTGGCGCCATTGTCCCTGCGGAGCGTTGGTGAGAGGATCGAGAAATGCCCAGCTTCTGCATCTTATGGATCAGTGTTGTGCGCTTCAAACCAAGTTTCGTCGCCGCTCCTTTCGGACCGCCGATCACCCAACCGACTGATTCAAGGGTGCGCAGAATCAGAACGCGTTCAGAATCCTTTAAAGTAGTTGCGGCCGGAGGAGACGTGGCGATAGCCGAGGTTTCTGCCTCTGGCAATGGATTGGGAAGCACGCCATCATTGGAAAGGATCACAGCGCGTTCGACCAGGTTCTGCAGTTCGCGGATGTTGCCTGGCCACTCGTACGACGTGAGCGCAGACATGGTTGTCGGAGGAATGTGCTCGATCTGACGACTCATTCGGCGGCCGTAAATCTCGACGAAGTGGGCCACGAGGGCCGGAATGTCTTCGCGACGTTCCCGCAAAGGCGGCAAAAGCACCGGAAAGACATTCAGACGGTAGTAGAGATCGGTTCGAAACTCGCCGCGGTTCGACATCTCCATTAGATTACGATTTGTGGCAGCCACTAGCCGAACATCTACATGATGAGTACGAGTGCTGCCCAAACGCTCGAACTCCTGTTCCTGCAGAACGCGCAGCAACTTCGGCTGCAACGCCGGTGGAATATCCCCTACTTCATCCAGGAAAAGCGTGCCTTTGTCGGCGAGTTCGAAACGGCCAATCTTTTGCGCGATGGCGCCCGTGAAGGCACCCTTTTCGTGGCCAAAGAGTTCACTCTCTAACAAATCCAGCGGAATAGCGGCGCAATTCAGTCTTACGAAGGGTCGTCCGCACCGCGAGCTGAGGTTATGAATTGCGTGTGCAATCAGTTCCTTGCCAGTGCCTGTTTCTCCCTGGATAAGAACTGTGGAATCGGTAGGCGCAACCCGTTCGACCTGTTCAAGTACCGACTCGAGAGCAGGACTATTGCCTATCACCTGCTCGAATCTGCGCTCGTAAGACACCTGATCACCACTCGTAAATCTTTGGATAGCCCCCACAGAAAACCTCCTGCCGCGCGCACGCGTTCTTTACCGGGCTTAATTCTCCAGAGCCGCTCGAACACTGTCGAGCAGCAATTCATCATCAAACGGTTTGGCGAGGAACTCCACCGCGCCGGCCCTTAGCGCCTGCATCCGCATTTTTGTGTCGCCGTGCGCCGTGATGAAGATGGTCGGAATTCTGCAGTGTTCAGCGTTTAGTTTGGCCTGCAACTCAAGGCCGGACATTCCCGGCATGCGAATATCTACGATCAGACATGAAGTCTGTCGTTGCTGGCCCGACTTCAGGAATTCTTCCGCCGACTCAAACGCCTGCGACGGCAATCCAACGGACTTCAGCATGCCCTGCAGCGCACTGCGCATCAACTCATCGTCATCGACAATCGCGACCAATTTTGCCTTCGTCTGAGTAGCCATAGTGGCAACGTATCGCTCTGTCGGCAACGGCGCAATCATCCTTTGGTATGAGTTCCATAATACGAACTTGAACACGTTAGAAGCGGCTGCGGGTGTCCTTCATGGACCCCGACTTTAGCCCAGGGAAAGCTAGACGTCCGAAGTACTGTCGGCAAGCGGCGAGAAGGAAACAACAGGAAGACGTCTACAGGCCAGGACGCACGTAGCGCGACACCGAAGTTGGACCAATACAATCGTGTTGTAGCCCATCATTTGTGGGCTTCGTCTGTCGAGATGGAGTGACCGACGGTGCGTCCTCCACTGCAGTCCTTTTCCTGCGCTTCCATCTCAAGGTCTCTAACCAAGTGCCTCATTCGAATGCCGCGGGCCAAGAATTCTGCTCCATCCGCTTTCATCAATGCGAGTACGCTTTCGCCAGCGCTATCGATTCGTACGACTCCCCTGAGATCAACCACAAATTTGCGCTCAGGGTGAGCGCACCGAGTTTCCTTCCAGTGGGATGCAAGGTCCGCGGTCCAAGGTCTGGTAAGCCGCCCCTCGAGGATGAGCTTTTGCTCGGTGTTAGTGTCAGTTCGCGTGATCCTCAGCATCGTTCCTTTCCTTTCGTGACTCCCCGAGTCTTATAGCCGTCCCAATAACGTGCCCCGAGGACCTCCACTTGTTGTTTGGGCAGTTGGCCTGACATTCCCGCGCATTCACGTCATATCCGAATCGCGGCGAGCGAATGCCAGGCCATATACTCAGTCGCCGGTAGCGGCATTACCAGGGTTCGATACTATCGTCTGGTGGGCGACGATGGTCTGTTGCTTGTCCCGAGCCAGTTCATTCTCCTTCTGCTTCGGATACACGAACTCATTCCCGGTTTCGTTGCCTGGATAAAACCATCTCAGGAGGACATCCGGTTGTCCGACTTCTTGTTCCGCCAATGCAACCACGGTATCTCCGGTTGGCTCCTGGCGCTCGGTCGGAATCGTCTGAACGGTTGCATACAGCACAGTTCTGTCGGCATTAAAGATCTGCACAATATTTCGCTCAGTATCAGAATTGGCCAACTTGAATAAATAGGTCCCTGCGGGTAATACCTGCCCCGGAATTTGGATCGGCTGGCTGAAAGTGATTGTGGTGGCTTGATCGGCCTCATCTGCATGAGCGGCGAGCTCGAAGAAAAGGGAAAAAGCAATGATCAAACCAGCGAGGATATAGCCTTTGTTGATTTTCATTTTATTCATCTCCTTAACAAGGTTGATATTTGGGTTTCACGTTAAAAGTTAAAAAAGAAACTTCGCGACTGCTTTTCCCGCCTTGCCAGTTTCTTTCGCTGAGACCTTCGCGGCCTTGTAAGAATCCTTGCCTGCGACCTTAGCGGAATGGCCGACAACGTCGGCTCCGAATGATGGGGCCGAGACGCAGAGAGCAAGAGCAACCAGAGCAAGAGCCTTTTTCATATTTCCTCCTTTTTGTTTTCGTGCCATGCGTGGCCTGCTTCTTCCCGGTCGAGAGTGAGACCTCGAAAGGCCGGATTCAGTACGCCGCGCACCAGCATCGCACCTCTCGTTTGACGTTTTTAGTTAAGGCACGACAGGGACCAAAACCGGGCAGGTTATAGCTTTGCGTAGAAGAGATTTACTTCGAAGGACTTACATTAGTATATGAGTTCAGGACAGCTGAGTTGTCGGCACTGTCGGAAGCGTCGGTGCCAGCTCCGTCGCGTTCCGACGCATGACTCCGTTCGATCCCGAGCTTCTTCATTCGCGTGACGAACGTAGTCCGCTTGAGTCCAAGGCGAGCCGCGGCGCCGCCTGGACCGCCAACCCGGCCGTCGGCTTCTTTGAGGGCACGGATGATTTGATCGCCATCAACTTCGGCGAGAATGCTGCGCACAGGCGTGCGTCTTGTCGATTTCGCTTGTGCCTGGTCATTGCCTGGTGCGGGCCCCGTGCGAGAGAACAATTCCGCGACAGGCACATTTAAACTGGGCCCCGACGAGAGGATGACGGATCGCTCGATTACGTTCTGTAGTTCCCGAATATTACCCGGCCAGCTGTATTGACATAGGGCGTTCATCGTCTCCAAAGATATAGATTCAATCGTCCTGTTCATGCGGCGAGAGAACTCCTCGGCGAAATGCCGGACCAATACCGGAATATCTTCAGGGCGTTCTCGTAACGGGGGAAGCTCAACCGGAAATACGTTTAAGCGAAAGAATAGATCAGCGCGAAACTTCTGCTCTTGAACCATTGCAGCCAAGTCCCGGTTTGTTGCCGCAATAAGACGCACGTCAGTCCGAATGGGGCGTGTGCCTCCCAATCGTTCAAACTCGCGCTCCTGGAGAACACGAAGGAGCTTCGGTTGTAGTTCCAGTGGAATCTCCCCGACTTCGTCGAGAAATAGAGTGCCTTGATTCGCAAGTTCCAAACGGCCCATGTGCTGGGCGATCGCGCCTGTGAACGCGCCTTTTTCGTGGCCAAATAGTTCGCTTTCGAGCAATCCAGCGGGGAGGGCGGCACAGTTCAGCTTCACGAACGTTTTCGGACTGCGCGGGCTAAGATTGTGGATGGCGCGCGCGATCAACTCCTTGCCCGTGCCAGTCTCTCCGCAAATAAGCACGGTCGAATTGGTCGGTGCCACGGTTTCCACAAGTTTAAGTACACGCTGCAGCGCCGGGCTGGTGCCCACAACTTCCTCGAAATTGGCATTGGTGCGAATCTCGTCCTCGAGATAGAGCTTTTCCTGCGCCAATTTGTCCTTAAGGCCTGTGATCTCGCCGTAGGCCAATGCGTTCTCTACCGCAATCGCTACCTGATTCGCAACTTGCATCAGAAAGCTGACATCATCTGGAGAGAATGGAGTCGCCTCCAGCCGGGAGAGTCCCAGGACACCCAGCACTCGAGCGCGGCTAATTAATGGCACCCAGCAGGCGGCTTGCAGACCCTCCCTCTCGAAGTCTGCCTCTTCAACGGAGAGAGGCGCTTCCCCGACACGGAACGTCACAGGCTCCCCTGTGCTGAATACTCTGCCAGCAAGCGAATCCGGCGGTCGCAACACCCCTTCCCGTAGGAATCCCTTCGCACCAGGGAAGTCTAGAGCGAACAGCTTCAGTTCTCCGATTTCCGGATCCGGCAAGTTGACGCCGACCGAATCGCACTGCATCAGGCGTCGCACGCTCGCAGAAATCTCACGAAGCAGGTCGCGGAGTTCCAAATTCGAGACAAGGCTGTTATTGAGGTCCAGAAGCAGTTTGAGCCGATCCTTCTCACGCCGCAGTTCTGCGTGGATTTCCTGCAATTCTTTGTTGGTCTCTTTAAGTTCGATGGTTCGCTCCGCCACTCGCAGTTCCAGGTGGTTGCGAGCCTCTGTCAGTAATCGTTCTGCCCGCCGCCGCGAAGCACTAAACCAGCTCACGGCCGCGCCATATATTCCATAAAGGACTAGAAAGTATTCCGAAGAAGGCGCAATGATGTTGATGGGAACGAAAAGATCGCGCAGCGCCAAATAAGAGAGTAAAAGCGCGAGCAGACCCGGCCCGGTCCCACCACACCAAAAAGTGATGGCAATTGCAGCAAAGGAGAAAGTGGTGAACGGATGCGGCAAACGGTCGTGGCGTAAGAGAAGCGCTATTCCGACTGCCACCCCGACCGAAATGACAGCCGTCCCATAACGGCGCACAGCGGTCAGTTCCGGGCGTCCCAGAAACCTTGAGATACGCAAAACGACCCTTGACGATCGCCTGATCGCGTTCCCCACAAATGCGGGCAGTCCCTTCAAGATCACTCCATCTCGAATGCTAGATATTGCAATTTTCCTTTGCGCTCAACTTGCAGCACAACCGGGTCACCGGATCTGAGATTTTGAACCAGGGTCTCTAACTGTGCCGTCGTTTGCAACATTGTGCGATCGACAGCCAGAATGATGTCGCCCGCCTCAAGTCCGGTCTCCAACGCGTTTGGCCCGCTGATTTGAGCTACGACCACGACCCCAGAGTCGCTGTGCGTGCTATGCAGCACTGGCCTTACCTTTTCGTCCACGTCAGTGACAAAAATGTTCAGTCTCCGGACCAGGCTTTTCTGCAAATCAGGAATGTCGGCCAAGTCCTCTATCCTCTCGTGGTACACCTTAACGGCAACATTGAAAGACCTCGTGTCGATGCCGCGAAGCACATCAATTTTCAAGACCTGATCAGTAGGATGGAGGTAGAGCGCGTTGATAAAGTCGGGACGCCCCAGGATTGGCTTGCCGTCGATCGCAAGGATGATGTCGCCTACCTGTAGACCTGTCGCTTCCGCTGCCCCTCCAGGAGCGATGTCGGAAATGATTGTTCCCCAACTTCGCGACAGACCCAGGCCCGACGCGAGCGTAGCTGTGATGTTCTGTGTCTTCAAGCCAATCGTTACGCGTTGCACATGGCCAGACTTGCGAAGATTTTGATAGTCAAAATTTACGATCGCTGCCGGAATGGCAAAACCCAGCCCTTCACTGCCGCCGCCTTCGGATAGCATCAGAGTGTTAAGACCAATTACGTTCCCGTCAATATCTACCAGTGGGCCGCCACTGTTCCCCGGATTGAGCGCGGCGTCAGTTTGGATATACGCCATGGGACTGTCCGGATCGAGTTGCCTGGCGAGTGAACTGACCACCCCCATCGTTACCGTACCCCGCAATCCTTCGGGACTGCCGATCGCAAAGACCAATTCGCCCTGGCGAACTTGCACGTCGGTGCGCAGTGTAACCGTCGGCAAATGCGTCGCCTCTACCTTGAGAAGCGCCAGATCGGATTGTTTGTGCGTCCCCAACACCTTTGCATCCAGTACCTGTTCGGCGTGGATAGGCTGAAGCGCAAGCGAAGATTCGGAGGGCGGCGATGGCAGGATGACCCGCACGCGTTGCGCTCCTTCCACCACGTGGGCGTTGGTAATGATGTAGCCGTCAGAATCGACGATGATTCCAGTGCCAATGGCACGCTGACGGACGATTTGCGCGGTGGCGTGTTTATCATCTTCCGGGTGCCCGTATCCATTGACCATAATCTGGACCACCGCCGGCGAGACCTTCGAGAGGACGCCTTCGAAAGAGCTGTCCAAAGCTCGCAACACGTCGGACGATGCACCCGCGTTTGAGACGAGTCTAGGTGCTTTACTAGAGGTGTGAGCGGCTGTCGATTGTGCAAGCGCGGAAGTAGCTGCAAGGAGACCAGCGATGATGCCGTACTTTATCCACTGCAATTTCGTCATAATGTGAAACACCTTCTAGACCCAGGCTTTGCCACCCAACGCCAAATCTACGGTCATGGCGTATGTGCAATACATCAGCCAGACACCAGTGATGAGTTGAAACAACCCGACGAGGCGACCACCTGGACTCCAGGACAACAAGCGTGTAGGAATCTCAATCGCATAGATCAATGTCAAGCCGACGAAGATCAGCATGACGGGAATGTCTCCGGCACGCCGAAAAACGTCAACCCCGAGAATGCTGAGAAACAAGAATGCTATTGCCATCCAGCCATCCGGCTGAGCGCTTGAATCGATATATCGCCGGTAGGACATCGCGAACCAGTGAATGCCGTAAGCAGTGAAGGCGAGGCTCGCCATGTACAGAGGAGCCGTTTTCCCGAAGACGTTGAACCAGGTTAGTCCCGTGAGCAGATAGACACCGGTGAGAAATTGCATGAACCCCGGCATCCAGAAACCCCAGAGGCCCAGTGTGCGGTTGACTTCGGGACTGCTCTTGGGAACGCCGAACAAGGCCTGCCCACCCCAGATGAAATAGCCAGTCCCCAAGCCAAAAAAACCGATGGCAACCGGCACGAAAGGCGAACTTGCAAATGTGAATACCTGTGCTTGCATTTTGGCCTGACCTCCTACATAGCGAGTGCACGTCTTATTCCAGTCAAAAAAAGAACGGACAGAGAACAATAGGGGCAACAGATTCATCCACTTAAAGACCTCGGATTGTTGAATTGCTTGGATTTCACTTCGATCAGAAGAGACCGCGCCGTCGGGGACCGTCCATATGCCGACGCGCTATCGACCTACCGACACTCGCAGGACCGTTGAGCTGAGCGAAAAGCCTCGAAAAGCGCGGTGTTGGCGGCGAGGGCTTTGGAGATCCGAATGCAATTGGACAAGTAACGTAGACACCGAAAGCTGACCACATGGAGTAAGGTCCATCAAACTTACTCGAGTCGGCCGGTCGCACGGGGCTACGTCAAAAATTCGAAGTGCTGCAGGGATCGATAACTGACCCAGAAAGAAGGAAGCATAATGGCGAATCAACGGACTAAAAAGTGCGCGCACATACCGTGCCTATGCGATGTGGCAGACGGACAAGAATACTGCGGAGAAGCCTGTCGTGACGCGGGAAGCGAAGACGTGGAAATCGCATGTCAATGCAACCATCTGGCATGTCCCCTCACGTTTCGGCAGTTCGCGCGAGGAAATGCCGCCGACTTGGCCAGCTGACGTCAATGGGAAGGACCTGTCTGAGTTCGCCGATGGGGTCCTGTCGAAGGAGAATTAATTGTGAAGTTCATAAAACAAAGTTTGTCGCTTTTGCTCTCATCTTGCCTTGTACTTACCACTACACCGGGAGCATTCGCCCAGGCGGCCCCATCTGCTGCACAAGTGCCGCTTCAGGCCGCGCCACAGACGCCAGAACAACTGCAGCAACTGGTCGCGCCGATCGCATTGTATCCGGATTCGCTGGTGGCACAGATCCTTGCGGCGGCCACCTATCCCGATCAAGTGGTAGAAGCAGACCGCTGGCTGCAGCAACATACCGAGCTTAAGGGTGAGCAACTTGGTGAGGAAGTCGATAAGCAGTCCTGGGATCCGAGTGTGAAGGCGCTCACCGAGTTTCCTTCGGTGCTCGCCAACATGGACAAGAATCTCTCCTGGACCTCATCGCTTGGCGATGCTTATGTGAACCAACAGCAGGACGTGATGAATGCTGTTCAGGTAATGCGTGCGCGGGCGGACCAGGCGGGGAACCTGAAGAGCACATCGCAAGAAAACGTAAGCAAGCAGGGCCAAACCATTGTGATCGAGCCCGCGGACCCCCAGATTGTTTACGTGCCTCAATATGATCCCTGGCTCGTCTATGGGGAGCCCATCGGCGTCTGGCCGGGCTGGTATTCGTATCCGGGATTGTTCCTTGCAGGACCGGGAATCGCGTTCGGCCTTGGCTTTGGAGTGGGATTCTTTGGCGGCTTCGGGTGGGGCTGGCATCACTGGGGATATGACTGGCATCATCACGGAATCATTTTTAACCACAACACCTACATCTCCCACAGCAGAGTCTTTATCAACCGCAACCACGTGAATCATGCTGGTGGATTTCGCGGCGGAGCCGGATTTCATGGAGAATCCGGATTTCACGGCGGCGGCCCTGGTTTCCACGGCTCGGCAGGAGCGCACGCCCAGGCAGGCGGCCACTCTGGCGCGTTCAGTGGCTTTAATCACGGAGGAGCTGCCCGAGGCTTTTCAGCACGCGGCCAGTCAAGCTTCGGTGGGGGCTTCCATGGCGGTGGAGGTTTCCATGGAGGCGGAGGCTTCCACGGCGGCGGCGGCCATCGCTAATTCAAAACAACTTCCCAAACGCAACAGACGACCTGGAGAAAAGAAGTCATGCGCACGAACACTATGAAGCTTGAATCACTTGAAGGATTTACTGTGAAACTTGCCTGCGGATTTACATTCACCATCCTGCTTGTACTGATTTTGGGCTTGCTGCTCGGAGTGGTGGGCCTCGCCGACTCTAGCTTTGCTCAGGACACGCAGCCAAAGACGTTCGCATCTGCTGGCGAAGCCACTAACGCTCTCTTTGAAGCAGCGCAAAAAGAAGATGAGCAGGCTCTGGAAGCGATCCTGGGAGCAGGAAAGGAAGTGACTTCCTCAAGCGACGAAGTCGAGGACAAACTGGAACGCGAGCAGTTCAGCAAAAAATATCAGGAAATGCATCGTCTGGTACAAGAACCCGATGGAAGCACGGTTCTCTACATCGGCGCAGAAAACTGGCCCTTCCCTATCCCACTGGTTTCAAAAAACGGCGCATGGTACTTCGATTCCGAGACCGGCAAGCAGGAGATCCTGTTCCGCAGAATCGGAGAAAACGAGGCAACCGCAATTCAAGTATGTGAAGAATTCGCAATGGCAAAAAATGCAGCCGCCGCCAAGGCAGATAGCAAAGACCCAATCACCCAATTCGCCGAGAGCCTGGCCTCTGTCGCCACTGCGAATGCCGACACTAAACAGGCCAATCCCTTCCATGGGTACTACTTTCGAATCGTGGCACAGAACTCCCCAGCGGGTGTGAGTGGCCGTGGCAAGAGCAAGACAGGTTTGACGTTGATCGCGTATCCGGTGGAGTATCAGTCATCAGGGGTCAAGACCTTCGTCCTGACCCACAAGGGGGTCGTCTTTGAAAAAGACCTCGGCCCCAAAACAACGATACTCGCCCCACAGATGAATGCCCGGACCGGTACGAGTTGGCATCCTGCGACCTGAAGTTTAGACACACGATCCCGCCCCCGCAATCAACCTTCTGTCCTGAACATTCTTCTCACCTTCTGGGCGGCGCGATGCGAGGCATTTTGTTTGAGGACCATGCGACCACAGCACAATCAGACTTCGAAACCAACGGACGCGCCGCTGTTTCCCTTTTGGGTCGAGGATCGTGGATTGAGTTTCTTTCTCGCATTTCTGGTTCTCATCACTACTTTTGTCCCCATGATTCCTCTGTCACGGGCCGGACGAATTGGACTGGATCTGATTTTCGCGCTCATGCTTTTCTCGGGCGCTATCGCAACCATTCGCCACAGGGCTCTCATGTATCTAGTCGTCGCACTCACTGTCCTCGAGTTCACAGCGGACCTGATTGTTGAATTCAACCCGTTGATCGGTCACTTGGGCTGGGATACAGCGATGAAGGTATCGGGGATGGCCATTGTGGTGGTCATGACGCTGCGGCACACATTTCGTCCAGGCCCAATTAGCGTGCACAGGGTTATGGGTGGAGTCGCCGCCTACTTACTCATTGGGCTGACTTGGGCGTTCGCATATAAGCTGCTCATGGAAGAGCGTCCCGATGCAATCCATTTCCAACCCACTATCACTGGCAGTCTGACCGGGGAACCGAGTCGTTTGATCTACTTCAGCTTCGCCACGCTTACCAGCGTGACCTATGGTGACGCTTGTCCAATCCATCGCATTGCGCGATCGCTCGCAATGGCGGAAGCATTGATTGGACAACTCTATCCCTCGATCCTGATAGCAACGCTGGTTGGAATGGCACTGCAGGCGCGGTCTACCCCAGGAGTGGATCCCTGAACAAATCTGCCTTTCCCTGAAGATCTTTCAAGAGTTCTTCTCAAATAGCAGCAACTATGGAATTCCACTCTCGATCCTAAACCGATGGCGCTTACCCTGCCCGGCCGCCAGCACAGTAACCGTCAAAGTCCGCATCCAGAATTGAACCGGCGCCGCTTGCTGAAGATGTTCCCTATGCGACTCCGTAGACGTCATCCTGTACTTTACCGAACCCGTCATCACGGGTCTGTGACCGTGGGATATCGCGATGGCTGGGCGGGTGTCGACATATGGACGCTGCCAGGAGACAAGTTCGGATGCAGCGGAGCTTGTTGGCGGGCTGGCGTTGGCAGTTGGATTGCATTTGATGATGGCAGAAGTTATTCCAACGCCGTGCTGGAAGTGATGGGCGCTCCCAGACGCTGATGAGGGGAGATCGGATGGACAGCAACTATGTGTTTCTTTGCGGAGTGATGTGGTGCAGGTTCGGCCAGCAGGACGCAGGCAAGGAACTGCTCAGGGCTGCCAACTCCGGGGATCCAGACATGAAAGCACTGGCATGGGCGATGTTTGCGAAAGGGTTGCGCCGCTTGAGAGCGTTGGAAAAACCCATGCAACCTTTCTCCCGCACGCGCCTTGGGGAGGAGTTATGTGGATGAGATCATGCGCTCTCTGTAAGGCACTTTTGCACAAGCGCCGGTTGAGCGATTCCGTGCGCTGTCAATGCGGGTGGATTTGGTAGAGCCATTGAAGTTTGAACGCGGGATGGCAACCGGCCCCAGAAGGATGAGATCGAGGAGATGGTTATGGCAAAGGTAATCGAGTTTTACGTGCCGAAAGGCTTCCAAAGACCGTACCAGGGAGTGCCTCAGACGCAATCAGCAAAGGTTATCGAGTTCTGTTTGCAGACGAGCAAATCAGCCTAGCACCACAGCAAACCGTTACAACGCTCAAACAGATTGTAAGCGCTGTGAGGTTTGCTTCCTTCAGGGCACGGGTGGTCGAATTCACCACGGATAAGGGAAAACGCGATGAGTGAAGAAAGAAAAGACAAGATCATCCAAGACGGAGTTTCCAGAAGGAGTGTCCTGGGAATCGGCTCCGCTGCGTTGGCTGCGGCTGCATTCGGAGAATTAAGTGCCCACGCGCAAACCAGGGAAGGTACACGTAAAGCAGAAGGGGACCATTCCTCCAGTAACCCTGGACAGGAGAACAAGCCACTTCTGGCCGAGAATCCCCACTCAAACACGCCTCCGCCAACGGATCAGGGAGATGTCGGCCCGATCTGGTACTCGTACGATCTGACGCACAAGCGAATTCAAGAGGGCGGCTGGACCCACCAGGTGACGCAGCGCGAATTGCCATCCTCCACAGAAATAGCCGGCGTCAACATGCGCCTGACGGCTGGCAGTTTTCGCGAACTGCATTGGCATACCGCCGATGAGTGGTCCATCATGCTCTATGGGAATGCCCGGGTCACGGTACTGAATCCTGATGGGACGATCCTTATCGACGACGTGAGCAAGGGCGATCTGTGGTATTTTCCGGCCGGCTTTCCTCATTCTATCCAGGGCCTGGGGTCATTGGCGGAGGATAGGGCAGCGGTTGGCGGACAGAAAGTGCAGTCTCCCATCCAGTACACCTTCAGAATGGAAGCGATGGCGCCGACCAAGCGAAGTACTGGGGGCGAAATACGCATCGTCGACTCGCATAACTTTCCGGTCGCAAAGAATATCGCTGCTGCTCTGGACATCATCAAGCCCGGAGGCCTGCGCGAGCTCCATTGGCATCCCAATGCCCCTGAGTGGCAGTTCTACATGGCTGGAAAGGGGCGAATGACGGTGTTCATGCCCGTTGGCTCGGCACGTACCATGGACTTCAACGCCAACGATGTCGGCTTCGTTCCATTCAATGCTGGTCATTACGTCGAAAACACAGGCGATACTGACCTGGTGTTTCTGGAGATGTTCAAGGCTAGCGAGGTTTTGGACTTCTCCCTTAACCAGTGGATTCGACGGCTTCCTCCCGAAATGGTTACTTCGCATTTGAAGCTTGATAACAATGCGATCCACACCATTCCGGCAGAAAACCTGGAGATCCTGCCGCGATAGCGATTCGTTGGCGAAAAGAGCGATAGGACCTGCCGTCTCAGAGCACGCAGCGGCCTCTCCAATTGCCATAATTTGTAATTTTAATGATAGGAGAAAGTCATGTTCGAAGGACTCTTACAGCCTACACATCTGTTGGTAATCTTTGGAATCGCCTTGCTCGTGTTCGGACCTAAGAAACTTCCTGAGCTCGGAAAAGGAATCGGAGAGGGTATCCGTGGTTTCAAGTCGGCGATGAAAGGGCGCGAGGATGGCTCCAACAAGACCACCACAGCTGATCACGACTCCGTCCCTCGATGACTCTTATTCTCTGCACCGGAGAGTGATGTTGCTACCGATTTGCGTTGCCGCTGTCAGTCAGACTGGTGAATACCATTCTTACAAAAACATCCGGAGATACGTAACCCTGACCCCATTGGGCGTCGAAGTCTTTAGTCGGCGCTGCGGCCACTGCTTCATCCATTGTCTTTCCTGCTCCAACCAAAACCTTGATGCGCTGCCGAACCTGCGCGAGCATGTCACGATAATTCTGGAGGTCTGAACGATTAGCTACTGGACCATGCCCTGGAACGATCTTTGCCTGGTCGTCAGTTTGCGCCAGAATTTGATCGAGGGAATGAATCATGCCATCCATTGATCCTCCTGACGCCAGATCGATGATCGGATAGACGTGATTCGAGAAAATGTCCCCAATCACGGCAACGTTCGCCGGCGAGATGTAGACAATTGTGTCTCCATCGGTATGCGCAGGACCGTAGTTGACCAATGTCAGATGCTGATCGCCCTGGCTTAATGTCATGCTGCTTGAATAAGTCAGCGTTGGCAGCGCCAGAGTTGGATAACGCCCATCGCGCAGGCCAATGAAAGGCACATTCTGCACCGACGATAAACGCTGCTTAACGTTTTCCTGGGCTATGATCGTGACACTTTCCAAGCCGAAGTACACGTTTCCCCCAGTGTGATCAAAGTGCCAATGTGTATTGACCAGTCGTGTGACCGGGTGCCACGTTGCTTGGAAGACCGCGTTGGTTAGCTCAGCCGTTCGCGAATCCAATCCGCTGTCGATCAGCAATGTGCTGCCGTCGTCGACTATGGCCGTAACGTTTCCTCCGTCCCCGCCAAACATCCATATGCCTTTGTCCAGAGAGATGGTTTTCAGAGGGGTGCTCTCAAACTGTTCAGTGGCTTTCTGGATCACGGTCTCGCCTGTTCCCACCTGTCCCGTTGCCGGCATGACTGCTCCGGTTGTCACCAAGACCAAAACAATCGGCGGAATAGAGGCGAAGGCGAGCCTCATTTTCTGAAGAATCTGTTGCACTTCTGTTCTCCTTTCAACGGCGGCAGACCCCATGGCTGGCACTTCGCCTGATCACAACCCCGTTCGCAACCGCTCTCCTGGGTTCCGTATGTCATTCCACGCCGCGGTCTCGGCAAAGGCTTCGATCTCGTTTACTTCCTCTTCGGTGAGGTGCAACTCCGCCGCGCGCATGACTTGCTCTGCCTGGCGCGCATTGCGGGCCCCGACGATGGCGCCGGTCACGGCGGGATGATGCAGTGTCCAGGCGACCGCGACTTCTCCAACCAAACGGTTGTGGCAGTTGGCTATCTCTCGCATGCGCTCGACAAGCGCCAGATTGTGAGAGAGATTTGGTTCCGTAAAATCGGGATGCAGTCGGCGCCAGTCATCTTTCGGTAGCCTCGCCGCGCGCTCGCGGCTCATTGCGCCAGTCAGGAGTCCGGAGGCCATCGGGGAATAAACGATGACCCCAATTCCTTCACTTAAGCAGTAGGGCAAGATTTCGTCTTCGATCTCACGATGCACCAGCGAATACCGCGGTTGCAGAGAAGTCACTGGGGCGATGGCCTGGGCGCGCTGCAATTGCTGGACATTGAAGTTGGAGACTCCAATCCAGCGTACCTTGCCTTCGCGCTTCAGGTTGGTGAGCGTGGACCATCCTTCTTCCAGTGCGGATGAATCGGGATCGGGAGGCCAGTGGATTTGGTAAAGATCGATGACGTCGACAGAAAGCCGGCGAAGACTGCCCTCGACTTCGTCGCGGATTGAATCAGCGCTCAGTACCTTCTGCACCTCACCCTTGGCATCCGCGCGCAGGCCGCACTTGGTAAAGACGTAAGGCCTGTAACCGCGCCAGTCCTTCAGAGCACGGCCGACCACTTCCTCGGAGTGTCCCAGACCGTAGACAGCGGCTGTGTCGATCCAGTTGACGCCGAGTTCGAGCGCACGGTGAATGGCGGCAATGGATTCACTGTCGTCCTGCGATCCCCAAGCGAACTGCCAGCCCGAGCCACCGATGGCCCAGGCTCCGCAGCCCACTCGAGTAATGTGCAGGTCAGAGGTGCCAAGCTTGCGCATTTGCATCTCAGTCTCCTTTCAAAGTTCCGAGCGACCGGTTAGCAGCGACCACCTAATCTTTGCCGCCCTCTTCGAACCTTGCGGCCCATCCCCAGGGCGCACAGACCGCTGCTTTTCCGAGCGAACCTCTAGTTCCCCTGTTGGTCCCGATGATGTGCCTGCACATGTTCCTGGCCTTCTGTTGCCGCCTGGCCGATCCTCTTTTCATACCGCGACTCGAGCACCTGACTACCGCTTGGGTTTCCTTCATCGAACACCTTGGCAAGGAAGTAGCGATTCCCATACTTGTTGAAGATCAATTCGCTCTTGGCGGGTGCGGAGCTGGCCTGTGCGCGTCCAACTTCGAACAGAGCGGAAGTTGAACCGTCCAGGCTGGTGATTTCCATAACCGTCAGATCGGTGTTTTCCAGCATGTGGATGGTGTACTTACCAGGCGGAAGTTTGACGTTTCCCGCATGGAACTGAAATGGGATGTCGACTTCAAGGTTTCCGACAACCTGTGCCTGTGCTTTGGTTGGATGCATCGTTAGGACGACAACTAACGCGATGAACAGCGCCAGTAATTGGTATCTTCCTGTCTCCTGCAGTTTCATAGTTTCTCCTCTTAGATTCCGAAATAACACGCCTCGCTCGACTCGGTGTGAAGGCTCGTGTCTAGCTTTTTTCCGAGCTGGGAGGGAACTTCTTGAACATCTTGGCGACACCCTTGTCCAGGTTCTTTTCGTTTTTCTCGGCCTTGCTGGATAGAGTATCCTCGGCGCTGCCGCGCCAAATCAGCTGCTTGGTTTTTGCATCGTATAGATCCACAACCAGGGTTCCCTCTTTGTAGTCCTGTTCGTTCGTTGTCGACTCGCCGAACCCTCCGCCCCCGAATCTTCGCCAGCCCCATCCTCCACCAAAGCCGTCATAAAACGTCTGGAGTGATCTCTGAGTCTGAGTAGTCTTAATTGCCACGACGGCTACATCCCCGCCGCTGGCAACCTGTGTCCATCCCTTCGCTGCTAATTGGGCGTCGACCGCACTTTTTATTCTGGCGTCCCAGAGCGAATTCGCTGGCTTGATGTCCTGCCACGAATAAGTCTTGTACTGAGAGAAATTGGCTTGGTGATCAAAGTCAGTCTTGACCTGCTGCGCAAATGCGGTTCCCAGCGCGGCCAGGAAAAGCACGATGCAAACTGCTGTACGGCCTATAGGCTTCATTTAAGCCTCCTTTTCAGATGTCAGGAGTGCACTTCCATTTCCAAACACGTTGGCACTCAGAACAACGCATTTGTCGTACTGATGCAGAGCTTGCGAGTTCGTCCCGCTGACAATCCGAGAAACTGCAAGGCCGAACCGTCGATTTGCTGACTTACTGTCCGCATGTCGACGCTGTGATGGTTTATAGTCTGTATGGTGGCGATGTTCAGTTACCAGAGCTTTGCCCTGTCGCCATGGCGACGTTTGGAGAGCTGAACGCAGATCGAGATCCGAAGATCAGTAATCGCGCGGCCAACTTCATCTACAAGGCGTATAAGTGACCGGCTCAGAGAATCTCAAACTTGTGAGGTCGAACTCTTTAAAGAGTGCAGGTGACGTCCGAAGGCTTGTAAGAAGTCAATAGCTGCGGCGAGGCCACGGAGACTATCCTTATTCGTGAGTCTCCGAAGCAAACCAAAGAAGCTAACCGGCTGTTCTCGCTGCGCTGTTGCTTGGGCGATTCCCTCTGGTATTGCCTGGAAGATTCCCTTAAACCATTCCGGCTCGATGCTGCCAAGGATTTGACGCCAGAAGAGCAGATTCCTGATAGCCCGAATGGCTTCGGGCGTTTTGGTATTGTCGACAACCTTCTCGAGAATGTCGTCGCTCGCCGCCAGGGCGCCGCGCACGATCTCCAGCACGCCGCGATCGTGCAACTCCTGCAGTACTTCGTATGCAGCCAATACAGCTTCAGCATGTTGTTCCGGAGCGTCCTCCAATCGGGACCGAAACTCAGCCCGTGGGTTGCGCGGCGGAATTTCTAGAGGAATTGGTTGAGCCATTTAGTTCTCCTTGGTTACTTCTTCGTCTGCAACTGCACTAAGCCGTTTCCCGGAGGGGCATAATCCGGTCGCTTCCACTTACGCTCAACTTCCACCCCGTTTTGTGGCGTCGGATGACCGAAGCGAAAATTGATACGCGGCAAGGGACTCTCTCCGACTTCGGCCAACACGTTCAAATGAACGCTGGTCTCTTTGTACGCTGGCGTGTTGGTCACAGGGTCCGTGTGGCTGCTGGTCAATCGGTTCACAGGACTCTCAATTGAGTTCATCGGCATGTAGAGCTCTTGCCCTCGAACCCTGTCTGTCACCAACGCGCGGACCCGCACCTGACCATATCGCGAGATTAGCTGCACCCATGTCCCGCTTTGGATTCCGCGTTCTTCGGCAAGTTCTGGGGAGACTTCCACAAAAGTATCAGGAGTCTTCTCGCGAATCCCTTCGGTGCGGTAGGTCAAGTTGCCCTCATGGAAGTGTTCGAGGAGCCGCCCATTGTTTAAGTGCAAGTCAAATTTAGAGTCTGGTAGATCCGTGGGGCCAATCCAGGAGACCGGGAACAACCTCGCCTTTCCGTCGGGGAAAGCAAAGCGTTTGGTGTAAAGCAGGGGCTCATCAGTCCCGTCGGCTGCGACCGGCCATTGCAGAGATCTGTAGCCTGCTAGCCTCTCGTAGTTAACCCCAGCGAACATCGGGGTAAGAGAGGCGACTTCATCCATGATCTCGGAAGGATGTTGATAGTGCCACTCGGCGCCCAACCGGTTGGCAATCTCCTGGGTAATCTTCCAATCTGGCCGGCAACCCTCGAGCGGTTCAAGAACTTGGTAGAGTCGCTGGACACGCCTCTCGGTACTAGTGAAGGTGCCTTCCTTTTCCAGGCTCGGTGCTCCGGGCAGCACAACATCGGCATAGCGGCAGGTATTGCTGAAAAAGATATCCTGCACAACAAAGAACTCCAGCTTGGCGAATGCGTCTCCGACATAGTTGGAATTCGAGTCGACGATGCTCATTTCCTCGCCGATCAGATACATCGCCTTCAGCTTGCCCTCATGAATCGCTTCCACCATCTGGTGGTTGTCCAGTCCTTTTGCGGCAGGCAGTTTCACCTTCCAACCAGTCTCATAACGCTGGCGTACTTCGGGATCATCCACCGACTGGTAACCCGGCAGCATGTTCGGCATGGCCCCATGGTCGCTCGCTCCTTGCACATTGTTGTGCCCGCGCAACGGATAAGCGCCCGTGCCCGGTCGCATGTAGTTGCCGGTGATCAGCAACAGGTTGGAGATAGCCGTGGAGGTATCAGAACCCTGGCTATGTTGAGTTACTCCCATTGCCCAGAGGATGCACATCCGTTCGGCTTCCGAGATCATCTGGGCAACAGTTTTGAGAGTCTCCTCGGGCACGCCAGAAATACGGGAGGCGGCTTCCATAGTGAAAGGCTCAAGGCTCTTTCGATAATCGGCCAATCCATTGACCCATCGATCGAGGAACTTGGTATCAGCGAGGTCGTTGTCAATTAGATAGCGGCTGATTGCACTCAGCCACACCAGATCCGTACCAGGTTTGGGATGAAGGAAGAGGTCTGCGCGTCTTGCCATCTCATGCTCACGCAGGTCAGAGACAATGAGCTTCTGCCCGTCCAGTTTGTGAGAGCTCTTCACCCGCGTCGCAATGACCGGATGACTCTCCGCGGTATTGCTGCCAACGATGAGAACCAGATCAGCCTTCTCCATATCGGAAATGGAACCGGAATCGCCTCCATAGCCCACGGTGCGGAACAAGCCCACGGTCGCGGGCGACTGGCAATAACGGGAACAATTATCGATGTTGTTCGTGCCAATGACGGCCCTCGCCAGCTTCTGCATCAGATAGCTTTCTTCGTTCGTGCATTTGGACGAAGAAATGAATGCGATTGAGTCTGGACCGCTCTTCGCCTTAAGGTCTGACAACTTGCGGGCAACCAGGGCGAGAGCCTCGTCCCAGCTGGCCTGGCGAAACTTCCCTTCCTCGCGAATCAGTGGTGTAGTGAGGCGGTCCTCGTTGTTGATGTGACCCCAGCCGAACTTTCCCTTCACACAAGTAGAAATCCCGTTGGCGGGGCCGTGTTCCGGCGCCACTTTGAGAATGTGCCGATCTTTCGTCCAGACGTCGAAGCTGCATCCCACGCCGCAATACGTGCAGACCGTCTTCGTTTTCCGGATGCGGTGTTCCCGCATCGCCTCTTCCGCCTCGGAGACCTGAAGAATAGTGCCGTAGCCCGTCTCTGGTTCAACACCCTTGACTACCTCGATCATGCCGGAGAGGGTGGATTTCCGCAGTGACGTGAAAAAGCCGGCATGACCCAGCATGGTTTTTTCCATTAGCGCATTGCAGGGACACACCGTGACGCAGTGGCCGCACGATACGCAGCTCGATTCACCAATGGTCGAGCCGCCGTCCCACAGGACACGCGGGTTCGGATCTTCCCAGTTGATGGAAAGGGTTTCGTTAACCTCGACGTTCTGACACGCCTCGACGCAGCGGCCACACAAGATGCATTGATCCGGATCGTACCGGTAGAACGGATTGGTGTTATCAACCTCATACGGCTTCGATCGAAAAGGGATACGCTGATGCTCAATGGCAAGTAATTTTGTGGTGTTATGGACAGTGCAATTGCCATTGTTGTTGTCGCACACCGTGCAATAGAGAAGGTGATTGCTGAGGATGCGATCGAAAGCTTCCACCTGGGCAGCGGCAGCCTTCTTCGACTTCGTGGAGATGTTCATTCCATCGGCAACCTCGGTCGCGCATGCCCGGATCAGGCGGCCGTCTGCCTCTACCATGCAGGTGTCACACGTCTGAACAGGGCCGAGTTGAGGGTGGTAGCAAACATGAGGAACCGTGACGTCCGCGCGGTTGAGCAGATCAATCAGGAGCTCATTGGGTTCGGCTTCTCGAACGATGCCGTCAATCGAAACCTTGGCCACAGTTTTTCTCTCCGCAGTTGTTCGTAGCAAGTCCGGTTTCAGTCGCGCCACAAAACGAGGTGAGAATACACGAACGCACCATAGTTTTTTGGAAGCGTCTCAAGAACATGGACGCGTGTGGCACCGACACGAGTCGTGGCAGCCTGTCAAGCTGTTACGCCCACAAGATGCGGCTCCTCTGTAAACACCCATCGACAAAAATGAGGAACATTGTCCAAAAACTCCTTATCCCTGAACCCAGCCCGTAGTCGAGTGCAAACCGGGGAGTGTTCAAGCCAGATACGTGACACGCTTGCCGTTCACTCCGATCGCGCGCGGTCTTTTCTCCACGACATATTTCCTCGGCATGTTCACGCGTAAGACACCCGCTAGCCACGATGCTCGGTGCGGCCACGAGTTCTCGCAAAGACTGTTCCCATGTGTACGCCAGCACAAAAAACTCGGTTGCCCCGTCACCACGACGGGTCTCAATTGCCGCATAAAGCGTGCGATCGCGCCTACTCAATGTCTGCATGGCCTCATCCCTGGTTCAAAATCCAGCTTGGAACGATTGCTGACTCGCCACTCTAGACAGCAAGCTGCATGCCAAAGTCAATGTGCTCTCACCGGACTGTGCCATAGTGCGCGACCCGGTGGATGTAATGAAGGGCTG
>QIAH01000187.1 GCA_003225465.1 Acidobacteriota bacterium
CCAAGGTCGCTCTCCAGCGTACCCGCTCGATCTGCAAGCTGAGATTCTGAAAGCTCACCGTGTTGTCACGATTCACGGCGCGTTCGAACTGGAGAGAGAAAATCCGCTCCAGGTCACGACTCCGGCAGGGCGCGGATCTTGGGGAGACGAAAATGCCGGCGCGACGGGCGGTGGAAAAGCCGATCGCAGGAAAAGTCATAAAACCGACTTTTCCAGCGAGCTTGGAAATCCCGCAAAGTGCGCGGGATTCCCACTTTCCCACCGCCCCGACGACTGCTGCTGGTTAACTTAAAAACCGGACAACTCATGTGCTACAAAAAGCGGACATTTTAACTTGCTACGGACAGACGAATTTGCGGGAGCTGTCGTTAGCACATCAAATGTCCGGTCCAATTAGCAGGTGATATGTCCGCTTTTCGGGCGGCGAGGGTGAGAGACCATGCGAAGCATGGATGCTTACCCGAAGGCCGCGATGGAGCGTGCGATGAAGGTGCAGGACGTGATGTTGCAAGCGATGGCGAAGAAGATTACCTGGTGGCAGGCGGCCGAGATTCTTGGTTTTAGCGACCGGCATCTGCGGCGCTGGCGGGAGCCTCGCTGAAATTCGAACTAAAAGAAAAGATAAGTCAACCTGCAAGCCTTTGTCGCAAAGGTTGTACACCATCGCACCGAGTAATGTTTTCCCAGCCATATTCCAAAGCGTCTCCCTCGACGCGAGCATGAAATGCGCCTTTGCCGATTTTCCCTTGATATGAGATCAGTGCTGAGACGGGCTCAAAGGTGATCTGTGCAGTGCGATTTAACTCATGTCGGAGGGCGCCCCATGCATCATCTCAACGCTGTTGCCGAGGTTTTCGAAACTAGCCGCGGAAACCTCAAGCTACATAACGGGCCCGCCGGAAGTTGCATCCAAGGACCGACTCTCGACGATGCTGGCCAGAAGTCTGCTTCGGGGAAATCGAATACTCGCGGGACCGAATCTGGAAACATTGTCCCTGGCGTGTTGACCGTGTGAACGCAAAAGGTAACTTGGGCCAGTATTGGGCTCGGGCGGTTGATGGCTTGACCGAACTCCATCGTTCGAATCGGGCGAAGAGGCCGGCATGGGAATGGAATGGCGGATTGTGATGTTGTCCCTGCCCACGAGGATCTCCTGCACCAGCAGCCGTACGACTCTCTGACGCTCTGTCACTTCCAGGACGTTGCCTCTGGCGCACAGTCGTGTGCGGAACTGGGCGAGGGTTTCCACCAGACGTAGATTACGGGTTTGGTCGACAGCCGTCATCTCCAGCGATTGCAGTTCCGCCTCGATCGCGCGCTGCTGCTTGCGCAGTTCCGGCATGCGGCAGCGGAGTTCCTCTAACGTGATCAGATTCTCCTGGTACCCGGTCAGTAGGCGCTCCATGCTCTTGGTGAGGCGCGCTTGGTCGCGACGCAGCGCGTCTTCGCGCCGCTTCAGGGGATCGGTGATTTGGGCGGCTTGCAGCCGGCGATCTAACTCCGCCTGTAGCAAGCTGGGATCTTCCAGCAGCCGCACAATCTCCTGCCACACTACCGCATCGAGCTGCTCCTGACGAATCGGCTTGTTGTCGCAAACCGCGCCCTTCAGATGTCGGTAGCCATCCCGTCCCAAGCAGCGATAGTAGTGGATCGTACGCTGGGAAGTTCGCGTCGAAGCTCGGTAGAGTCCATAACCACAACGCTGACAGACCAACAGCCCCTGCAACAAGGATGGTTCGAGGGTACGTCGGGGAGAAAACCTCTTATTTTTCTCGAACTGCTCTTGCGCCAGAGCGAAGATCGCTTCGCTGACCAAAGCGGGTACAGGGATTTCGATCCACTCCTGACGGGGCCTTTCCCGAAAAGAACTGTCACGGCTGCACAGGCCACGCTGGCGCAGGCGGCGTGTGATTCGCCGACGCGGACGAAGCTCGGTTTTGCCATAGAAGGCACGCCCTGCGTAAGCCGGGTTGTGCAGCATCCTCCAGAGGGTGGGGCGTTCCCATCGGCTCTGTCGCGTTCGCGTTGGCACCTCGCGTTGGTTGAGAACGCCTGCGATGGCACCAAGGCTGAGGCCTTGCCGCGTATAGGCATCGAAGATGAAACGGACCACCTCGGCCTCGGACTCCACTACTTCGTAGTAGGCCGCCGAAGTGTCGGTCTTCTTCACGTACCGATAGCCGTAGGGGGCGCCCGACAGCACATTGATCGAGCCCTGCTGAGCGCGGTGCCGCTTGCCACGGCGAGAACGCTCGGCAATCTGGGCCCGTTCGTATTCCGCAATCATCCCTTGAAACTGGACCAGCAACTGATCTTCGGCGGTTGCGCCGGAGGGCGCTCGCAGAAAGATCAGATCCACTCCACAGCGGGCCAGCTCTTCGACCAACAGCACTTGATAGGCATATTTCCGACTCAAACGGTCGGGCGAGTAGATCAGAACGGTTTCGATCTGTCCCCCCGCCGCGAGGTCCCGCAATGCCTCCAAACCAGGACGGACCAAGGTGGCGCCACTATAGCCATCATCCTGGAACTGCCACTCGGGCGGGACCACGTATCCGTTCATCTCGGCATATTGAGTCAACGCCGCTACCTGGCTGGCAATGGTGTGGTTCTCCTTTTGCCGATCGGAGGACACCCGGGCGTAGAGGGCGGCCGGTTTGATCATTCACAACCTCCTGGCAGCTCGCGGGCGGCGGGCTTGGAGCAATCGACGAGCACCGGTCCGACGCGAGTAGTTCGTAGGCCTGGACCAACTTGTCCGGCAATAATCGGTCGAAGTGGTATTCCAGATGCACAGTTCGTGACTGACTGGGCGTCGGCTCAGCCACGACCTCCCCCGCGGTGCAGGACCGCCAGGAAGGCACGGCTGGCGATCTCGCTTAAGGTCAATCCGGTCGAAGCGGCGTAGGCGCGGAGTCGCCGTACCAGACGGCGCGAAAGCTTGACGGTGAAGGATACTTTGACATCGCCGACCGGAACTGGGTGCTTGAGTCGCTGTGCCTGCTCGAGGTAGCGATAGGCCTGGCGCTCGGAGATGGAGCAATTTCGGGCCAGTCGCTGGGCGGCCTCGGGCCAATGCTGATACCGCTGCAGAAGGGTGCGGGCTAAATTGAGCCGTTCGGCCTTTTGGATATGGCTGGCGCGAGACATCTGACATATACATACGTCTACTTATGTCATATTTCAAGCACTTCTTGGTTCTCATCATTACTCCTGCGGTACCTCACGGTACGTTCAAAATGAAAGTTGCCTTTTGCGTTACCGCAGTCTTTACCCCGGTGCTCGCGAAACACTCGAAGTCGTTCTCACTCATTGACTGCATTTCGGTTGGTGTCGACCGAATGCAGCGGAGCTTTGAGCCGATGCGAAAGCAAGTGGAAGTCTGGCAGAGAAGTGAACTCACCGACGTCACCGCCAAAGTGGTCGTCTACGAGGCGTTTGTGGAGGGCAGACTGGAAGCTCCCAAACACCTTGCCCGTACCGTCCACGACCTGTACTTCGAGCCGAAGTACGAGGAATTCCGGCCGCGGACCATCTGGAGTCTCTCGAATGCAGGAACTGGGTCCAATTCCGCAGTTTAAGGCCACGGCGAAGCTCGGTGAATTCCTGGAAGCTCGCTTTTCACAATCGTTCTGACCTGCGGGGTGGTACCGGCCGGGCCACGCCACCCGAATCCATCTACTCCGAGGTATTCAGTTAAGGTCGCAGGTTCTAACTGGAATGCCCAGAAGTCTATGCTGGCAGGCGCTTCGACGTGCCACTGAGTTGGCAGATTACAATTTGCGCAAGGCATGATGAACAAAATCGTCGTCTCCGGACCTAAGAGGAGGACGATGTGAAATCAGCTCCTATTCGACGAAAAACGCAACCGATGCAGACTCAGTGCATCAGAGTAGATAACAGACAACAGAAACGGGCAGATCCGCCCTTGTAGTCCCGCCTCTTGCAGACCATTCGTTCCACTGCGAGGGCGACTCTGGCTCGTCCCCAGGGGGTCGTACGGCAAGAAACCTCGACTGTCATCAACAAGAGTCTGGAGCATGTCATGACCGAAGTTGTTTATGTTTCTAAATCACGGATTGAGCGCAAACGTGGTCCCCTCCGGATCGCACGTTTGCCGGGTGAACCTCAACCGGTTGTTTACAGTGTTCATGGAGCGATCGCGGAGCACTATAAAGTTGATCCCGCTAAATTGAAGGAGTCTCATGCTTCCACTATCGACTACGTGATCTCAGCGACGGCTGGTTGAATGATGGGCACCTTCGGAGGCGCGCTGGAAGCGCGCCAAATTGACGCCAGCGACGGGAAGCTTACGGCAGATGTAACCGGAGAGGTGGAGCAGGAAGATGGCGTCCTGGTGATCCGCCGCATTCACGTTTCCATGCACCTGGTCGCGCCAGAGGGAACAACGGAGAAGGTCGAGCGCGTGCATGCAATCTATGCGATGAACTGCCCCCTTTACCGGACCCTGCACAATGCGATCCAGCTCACCTCCTCCGTCGACTTAGTGAGTGCTTCCGCATGACAGACGACGGAGTCTGCCACCGCGTTACGATTGTCGCTGAGCACGGCCGCGAACTGCGCAGTCGGCCGAGATCCTTGGTCAGTGGCCGATAGCCTTCTCGAAGATGCGCGTTTCCAGATAGTTGACCCAATCAGGCGCCTGTTGCAGCGCACAGCAGAGATGGACAGCACGGGCACGGCTCCATTACAAAGAAGCAGAAACTGCCTCTCTTTGCTTTTCACGTCAACGCTTTTTCATTTCAGGCGGTTGGAAATTTCACCCTTGGCTTCAGACCCTCGGTTTGTCGAGTTGGCGCGAAAGGTGGGACTGCCGCAGTGAGGATAAGTGAGAAGTGGTCAAAAGGTATGCTGGCTGGCTATCTCCTGCCGAGGCAAGACATGGCGCGAAAGGTCGCAAAAAAGGGGATCGAAATTCGACCCCTTCCGAACAGTCCGTGTTTTGTTGTGGGGATTTTTGACGGTTATTCCAAGGCTGGGTTGGCACCGTCTGCTAGACTACCGTCTATGACGGCGCAGAAGAATAAATCACCCCTTCTTCAGGCAGCCATTGCATTGATGGAGGCCCGCAATGTCGGAATGGTTACGTCGGAACAGTGGGAAAACCTCGCTAAAGCCGTCGAAGCTGAGTCCGGCGAGAAGATCGAGTGGTGCACGGACGATGAAATTGCTGATGCTGAGGAAAAGGCGGGCTAACGGGATCACCCAGCCCTAGTACCCCGTCGAATTGGCAACTTTCCGCAGTACAAACGATAGTGCTTACCGGGCACGATTACCAATTCAAAGGTGTCGGTTGGCGACATCGTTTCTACGGCGTCCAGTTTGTACAGGCCGCAGAAGTTCCGTTTATCTCTCCCTTGCATCGATCAAACACGTCGAGCTTTATACCGTCACGCAAGATGGCGGCTCTGCCTGACCGCACAAGGTGGACGACTTCATGCCCGCTTTCGGCGAGTGCCCACCCGTAGATTGAGCCGATGATTCCGGCACCGACTACAAGGACGCGCATAGACGCGACCCTTCGTTGGAATTGCCAATATACCCGGTTGCCACACCGGACGACCGTTGCACGCGAGACTGCGCTCGGTGCAGTCGGGATTGTGCTTGATTCTCTTGTCGTGCGATGGGGAACCTTGCTTCGCTATCGTTCTCAGCATATCATTCGCCGATTGTGAGTAGCTCAGCAACCCACGACCCAGAGCGAAGGCGCTATCCACGAGTGAAGGCTCAAATCCCGGTGGAACTGACCTGCATCGGTGCAGCGCCGATGCGGACTTCGACGGATGAAATTAGCCTTTGCGGGTGCTACATCGAGACCATGTTCACGATGGAGGTAGGAACCACCCTATCAGTCACGTTGTCGCTAGAAACCGAAATGATTCGTTGCACCGCTGTTGTGGTAACCAAATATCCGCAAGTCGGTAACGGAATCGATTTCATTGACATGTCTCAAGACGACCGATTGAAACTGAGCCGACACATTGCGGAACAGATCAAATGAGGTGGGGAGCAACACCATCCAGCGATGTTCAAAAAACAGTCCTCGCGGTCTTGAGAGTTAAGTCGAGACGCGTCGGTCAGGCTCATCCAGCGCCACGCAGAACTACGCGGCAGTCTTTGCGGATGGCAAGCTTGCATGATTCCTGCCATGCGCGATCTGCGCAAGCCGTCTGCGCCCTCTCGTAAAACGGGTCAAAACCCAGCACAATCAGTGCTGGTCAAAAAAGGGCTGCGCTACAGCCGTCGCAACTCGTGTC
>QIAH01000188.1 GCA_003225465.1 Acidobacteriota bacterium
AATAAGGTCGGATCTTTGGAACCGAGCGAAAGTTGAGCTAACTACCTCGAGGGACTCGCCGGATCATCGCTCTGGATCACCGCCCACGCCGCGGCCCCGACGATCACACCGGTACCAATCCCGACGGCCACCGGACTGTTGAGGGCTCCGCCGGCCGCGCCGGGAACTACTCCACCTGCTGCTCGCTTCTTCTTTTTGTTCTTCTCGGACTCTTCATCCCGCGTAGTCTCCTGACCCTGCGCCAGCGTGGTCGAACCCTTGTCATCGCTGACAGTCAAGTCACCCTTGCGTGCCATGATCCGAACCTTACCATCCACGTCTCGAACTTCGAATTCGGTCCAAGCGCTCGAGGCTGGTGACACGGTGACGGCGCCGGCACGAGTCGCAAGCGATTTCGAAGTCGATACCGTCACGCCCCCGTGCTCCAAACTGACACTATTGCCCTCATACTGAACTAGGGAGTCATTCAGGACCAGAACGCTGGAACCCGTGGCGTTGATGTTGGCCACCGAGTCCTTATTGGTCTGCACCAAGTCACCGGAGAAGAGTGCCGACATTCTTGGGATGCTATTGCCATTGAGCAGCGCAGGCCCATGGCTGTAGACCATGGCACTGGCTTGGTCGGCTGCGAACAAAGCAGCCGGAAAAATGATGATCATCAGGCAGCTGAGGATCCTTCGGTGTAGAGCCCTAAACATTTCGTGACTTTCCGCTCTCTGTGGGCAACTTCGCGCGATGGTAGTCCGAAAGGCCCTTTCCCGTCAATCAGGTTCTTGGTACTGCGAGGTTACTTCTGGGCCTCCGCTTTGCGTATCGATTTTTGCGCAAGAGGAGATCGATACAGGTGCGTGGTTCGACGGGGCTCCAAGCGGGTATGAACGCCCCAAGCGCCGGGGTGGCTGCACCTGTGGAAATCTTGCTTCGCGCCGGAGTCGAACCGAACACAACTCTCGTTGAGAATCCATATTCCTGTCAAATGCGATCAGACGGCAAAACTCGGAAAATAACCGCAATAAAACTTCTGAATTCTATCGGAGGTCGATATATCGGCGCACGCGCAGAGTCTCCCTGCTCGGCCCGGCTCGAACGAGGACTTTATTTGCCCTTCGTCAGAATTAAAAAAAGGAACATCGCAGCGACATTCGCAACACCCAGAGCCGACAACCTGAGAGCCTTGGGCCCGAATGGATCTGGCCGAGGCCCAATAAGGCCGTATAGGGCCGAGGCATCCAAGGTTACCCAAACGGCGATAATGGCCCACAAAGGAAACCAGAACACTGTAGTCTGCCCAAGAAAACCGTACAGTGTCGAATCGTTGGACACAGCTGCTACAAACAGGAACGCTGGTGTCGCGATTAGCAACATTAGTATCACCGCAAAAATGGTGCGCCTTCGTGTAGTCGTCTTGGGTACGCTGAGGCCACCACCCACAGCGCAGTTCATTCGGGGTCGATCAGTGCTGGACGGGTGAATCATTTGCCCTGGTATTTCCCTGAGGAAAATTTAGTTCGTCGCTTTGCGAGGTTCGTTCTCGGTCCCGCTTCGGATATAGATTTTGACACAACGGGCTCGATACCGTGCGTGGTTCGAAATGAAAAATATTCACAACAAACGTTCTGATCGTGTATCGCATGCCGATATATCGGCGCATGATTGATTCCCCTTTTGAGACAAGCATAATGGAAAAGAGATCTGGTAACATAGGCGGTCAAACAAAAATAGTGTTCGCTGGTTTCTGTTTCCCACGGTCGGCCACGCTGGTGTACCGATCGACTCCAAATCCGGTTTTTTTGTGTTACGCAATCAGAACAAAATCAGGCCTGACCTTTGGAGCCCGCATCGAAGTGGTATTCAGATTCCAGCGAAGATCTTTCTCAGGAGCATTATTAACAAGGGACGAACCATCCAAGCTAAGCGAATGCCGAACCCGACAGGTCGCAACAACGAATCCATCGACCCAAAACTGAAGCAGAAAAAAAACTACAGACCGCCAAACTTCACCGTTTTGACACCAGATCAGGCCAGATTGGAGCTTACACAACGAGCTTTGCCTGGCGAGGCCGCAGCCCAGCAACTTCTGGCGAGGGCTAACGAACTGCAAGAGCACGGATCAAACGAACAAGGATCCATTCCCGGAAACGCCAAAGCCGCACCAACACCGTAGTGGATTGGCAGTCAAAGATTTCTGTGTAGCGCCAATTAGCGGAAGTGGCGGCGCGGCTTGATTCTCAACAGCAGCAGAAGAAGACGTCAAATCACAGACGGAACGCGGTCTTTGCGCTAGCTGCTGCCGACTGTCCCTAACGAAAATTCTGTGCAGCCTATGGCGCATGTCATTCCCCTCAACCGGACCGCAATGCTCAAGCTGTTGGCGGCCCTGGTTGAGTCTGATAAACGAAATTCGGCGATGCGCGCTGTGACAAGGCAGCACAGTTCAGAACTGATCTCAAAGCGCCAAGGTGAAGCAGCGCATAGCGGGGTGGAACTGCCCAAAATCATGGTCGACCCTGTGCAGCTGCAACAAGTGTTCATGAACCTCATGCTCAACGCCATCGAAGCCATGAAGGACTCAGGCGGAGAGCTTACGGTGAAGTCGCAACTGCAGGACGGTCAACTCCAGTTCTCGGTCAGTGACACCGGCGTGGGACTGCCAAGGGAGAAGGTGGATCAGATCTTTTCTGCGTTCTTTACTACCAAGCCGCAGGGCAGCGGCATGGGATTGGCCATCAGCCATTCCATTGTGGAGTCGCATGGCGGCCGGTTGTGGGCCACGGCCAATGATGGACGAGGGGCAACCTTTCATTTCACCTTGGCGACTCATATGACCGAGACATCGAGTCAAGTCAATCTTGTGACGCTTGAATGAGTCCGCTGAATGCGCGCATAAAATCCACGCCCCTTACCTTGCGCGGTTCAGGCTTGCTGAGCACTTCAATTCTGGGGTGTCATTCGCCAAAACTGGATCGCGCTCGTCTCGAGCTGCGTGAAGCTTTGCGTTATCAATCCCACTCACGGATCAGTGGTTCGTCACAGAGATCGATCAGCATGGAATGGTGTTGATAGTCGAACCAACGGCAGAAGACATCAAAACTGCGGTTTGGAGGCCAAGTCGTCGTGTCGTTGAACCAGCCCGCTAACTGCTCAACGAAGATCTCCTCGCACAGTTCGTGCAGTACGGCAGCGACCTCCTCAGGTGTGTCGCATTCGGGGATTAAGTAGATCGCCGGCTCCAGGACCAATTCCTGCAACGTCAGGTCAGAGCTGG
>QIAH01000463.1 GCA_003225465.1 Acidobacteriota bacterium
GTATGTATGTATGTCCACAACTGCAAGCCGCCCGGCAGCTCCGGCCATCATTTGCACGACTAGTCTTCTAGTCTTCAATGTTTCTGGCTTGTTTGCCATCTCGAATTCGACCCCACGGATGGCAGCCTCAAAAGAAGCTCCGAAACCACCCGTGAGGTTGATGCGCTCTACGTAATGAGCTAGTATTTCCTCCCTCCGTCTGCTACCGCGAAGTCCCCCAAGGAGGTTCCCATGAAGCGAGAGATTCTGCTCCTTTTGCCCGCCATGATCCTGCTAGCTTTGGCCTTTCTTACTGAGCCAGCTGGCGCCACTCAGCCATGGGTAAAGGGAGCGGCCCGGCACGATACTTCGGCCCCGCTACGCAACATGATTTTCGTGGGTGCGCACACGCCGAGCACTTCCCAGCAGCAAGTCGAACCCTTGCCCACCCGGGCGCCTTTTAGCAGCAAGGTCCAGGACCCGGTAGCGCAGCCGCTCATCGCAGGATTGCAAGGTGTGACAACAGATCTGAACTTCGAGGGGCAGTCCGCCCAGGATACGCGTAATATCTTCGGCTTTGCCTTTGTGCCTCCGGATACAAACGGCGCGCCTGGCGAAACCCAGTTCGTACAGATCGTGAATGTAACGATTGCGATTTACGACAAACGGACCGGCGAACAGACAATGGGACCTGCTGCCATCCACACGCTTTGGACGGGATTTGGCGGGCCTTGTGAGTTCCAATCGCCGGACGGCGGAGATCCGGTGGTGCTCTACGACCACCTGGCGAACCGCTGGCTAATCAGCCAATTGCAGTTCAACAGCACATTTACGCAGAACGAGGAGTGCGTCGCTGTCTCAACCAGCTCAGATGCCACCGGCAGTTATAACCGCTATGAGTTCGACTTTGGCGCTAACTTCCCCGACTATCCGAAGTATGGAATCTGGCCAGACGCCTACTACAACACGGTGAACGTTTTTCCGGGCAAGGGCTTTGCCGGAGCGGAAGCTTGTGCCTTCGACCGCAAGGCGATGCTGGCAGGTTTAGCGGCGAATGCGATCTGCTTCCAGCAGCCCTCCAGCGTCTCGAGCCTATTGCCCGCAGACATCGATGGCCGTGCGCTGCCACCAGCAAACAGCCCCAATTATCTCCTGGGACTGGCCGACTCCACTCATCTGAATCTGTTTAAGTTTCATGTGGACTTCGCCAATCCTGGCAACTCGACCTTCTCTGGGCCGAGCCTTATTTCAGTTGCGCCTTTCAGCGAGATCTGTGCCCGCGCGAATACGGTGGCATGTATAGCAGAACCTAATCCAGGAGAGAAGGTGGACGGTCTCAGCGACCGAGTAATGTTTCGGCTGGCCTACCGCAACTTCGGGGACCACGAATCGCTGGTCGTGAATCACACGATTGCCGGAGGAGTATTAGCGGGTGTTCGTTGGTACGAGATACGAAACCCGGGAGGTGTTTTTCCCACAGTCTTCCAGCAGGGCACTATCGTGGATCCAGAGGTAGATTATTGGCTGGGAAGCGTGGCGATGGATAAGATAGGCAACCTCGCTCTAGGATTCAGCGCCTCTGGGAGGAAATTGCCGCCCAGCATCTACGTCGCGGGGAGAGCTCCGGGGGACACACCGGGTGTGCTCTCCGGTCCATTGGTAATTGCTGGGGGAATCGGTGTGCAAGTGCAATCGTTTAAGCGCTGGGGAGATTACAGCAGCATGGAGATGGACCCAACCGATGATTGCACATTCTGGTACACCAACGAGTACTACCCTGTCACTGGCAGCTTCGCTTGGAGCACCAGGATCGGTTCATTTAGATTTAATTCGTGTAAGGCCACTGGAAGATAGACATCTGGACAGTCGTTAAGGAAAGAATACCTAGCGCGACCAAACACCGCATCAAAAGCCTATCGCGCTGCACCGAATTGAGACAGCTTACGGTCAATGCATTATGAGAGAGCGGCCGTGTGCAATGCAGGAACTAGGACCGAGGGAAGGGATAGGAAAACCGACTAAAGAATGGCACTTTACCTTGAGGGAAAGAGTTGTGGTTCGCCAAAACTAGATCGTCCTGACCATATTGACTTTTCAACAGCCTGGAAGGAACAATCGGGCAACATGCTCGCAATCCTGCTGGGTTTGTTTCAGCTCATTTGGCTGTTCGGAAGAGGTCATCACGCGGTCGTCCTGGAGAACCTCGCCCTCCGCCAACAACTGGTCATTTACAAACGCAAGAAAAAGCGTCCGCGGTTAGTTGGGCGCGACCGCTGGTTCTGGATCGCGCTGTCCGTAGTCTGGAAGGACTGGCGGAGACCGCTGTTCGTGGTTCACCCTGACACGGTTGTGCGCTGGCAGCGGGATCGTTTCCGCAGGTACTGGGCGCAACGGTCGAAGAAGTCGGGAAGGCTGGGGCGGCCTCCGATCAGCCGTCAGGTCCGCGAGTTGATTCGAACCATAGCCTGCGCAAATCCTTTGTGGCGCGCGCCGCGCATTCACGGCGAGTTGCGGAAGCTCGGAATCGAGGCTTCGGAACGGACCGTTTCTCGCGTCCTGCGGACCGTGAAACGGCCGCCGTCACAGACCTGGAAGACTTTCTTACGGAACCACATTGGGGAGATCGTCGCCATCGACTTCTTCACTGTACCGACTATCCGCCTGCGGGTTCTGTTTGTGTTTCTTGTGCTAGAGCATCAACGGAGGAGAGTACTTTACTTCGGCGTCACCGAACATCCGACCGCCGAATGGGCCGCGCAGCAGGTGGTGGAAGCCTTCGCCGAACAGGGCGCCAAGCGGTACTTGGTCCGCGACCGCGATGCGACCTATGGCAACGAGTTTCGGCGTCGAATCAAGTCGTTGGGCATGAAGGAGGTCATCAGCGCGCCCCGGAGTCCCTGGCAGAATGCATTCGCGGAGCGGATGATCGGCTCGATTCGACGTGAATGTCTGGATCACGTGGTGGTCCTCAGTCAACGACACCTTCGGAAACTGCTAAAGAGCTATTTCACCTACTACCACCGTTCGCGGACGCATCTGGCGTTGGCCAAGGACGCTCCCGAATCGAGAGCGATCATGAGTCGAGGCGAGAGCGTCGCCATCCCTCAGGTCGGCGGCTTGCACCGCCGGTATGAAAGACGCGCCGCGTGAGCGCAGAGGACATCAGGCTCACCCTCAATCGATCAGCCATAGTGGTCAAGCCAAAACAGCCCTTCCTGGACTGGCTGCAC
>QIAH01000037.1:0-402 GCA_003225465.1 Acidobacteriota bacterium
CCATGCATCCTTCGGCAAGAACGACACCGTGGCTTTCGGCGAATTCACTCCCACCCATTTTTCAAACGAATTCCGTGGCGTAATCCGATCCTCGTTGTTGAAGTAAATTTCGTCGCGACGCCATCCCAGGTAATAGCGGAAGAAGTGCGTCACCGAGCCTTGCGCTGCGATGTAAGGACTCAACGATCCGAGAGTCAGGTTGTTCCCGTCGATGGGGGTGAATGGCCCGTAATAGCCAGGATGGCCGGGATCAAAGAATCCGTAATGGTCAAGATTGTCGCGCCGTGGAGCTTCGCGTTCGTAGTGCATCCCTCCCAAGACTCAAAAAGACCCAGAGACCTTATTTCGGTAGTTTGCGCGACATCGAGCAACTGTTCGGAACTCGCTCTGCCGGATGAGCCC
>QIAH01000037.1:447-12152 GCA_003225465.1 Acidobacteriota bacterium
GGAAGAAGCCTGATAACTGCAACTGTTGGCTGTCACTGAGCTGCCAGGCATCGTTCAGCGCCATCAGCGCAGTGTGTGTTTGGTCCTTCTGCCGAGGATCGACGGTATCTCCAAGATTCGGAGAATTCGCAGGAGTGGAGTGTGAAGAGAATAGCGGGACGAGGCCAGGAATATAAGATTGACCGTAATATGCGATGCCAAGCAGCGTCAGCCGATGTGAGCCCGTGGTGAAGATTCGTTCGCCGTTGAACTTGTACTGTTGCCGATGCTCCAGCCGATCGAGGAATCCATTTCCGTACGAGCCCTCAAAAGCCATCCAGGATTGAGTCGACGGACTGACTCCCGCCACTAGATCGATATCCCGGTAATCGCCCATAACCGTGAGGAACGGATCGAGGTGAGAGCGTAGCCCGTAAGCCGCGGCCAGGTTGACGGAATGATTGCCCTCCCGCACGTTGAACGCTCCCCCGTCAATCTGTACGCTCTCCACTACCTCTGGAACAAAGACATTTGGATCGGCGTAACCGTTGCCGTGGGCATTCGCTGACAGATTGTTTGGAACGAGATAACCGCCCACGGCGATAAACTGCGCGATCGGTTCGCCATGATCGCCGGCTACTCCCGGAGCAAAATATTGCGGCGCTTTTATGCCGCTCGAAGCGGTTTCAATCGGGTACCCGGGAATGGAGACTAGGGCGCCGGGACGGCCAGGATTTGCGTCCAGCAGATCCTGGCGAACAAACACTCGCAGTGCAGGGTCGGGAGCGAGAACGCTCGCGTCATTTAAGTCGGCCGTCACCGTGACCGACTCGCTTTGCGGTGCAAGACCCGAAAACTGGATATCCTCATTCCGATTGCCATCAGAGAGCGCTATGGTTCGGGTGACCGCGCCAAAGCCCGGATATTCCGCGGTGAGACGGTAGTCTCCGGCGTCGAGATTGGTAAAGAGAAAGCGCCCTTGACTGTCCGTCTGGGCTTCGCGAGAAGAGAAGCCGGCCCACCGCGATAGACGGATCGTTCCTCGGATGACGACGTTACCTTGGGGGTCGGTCAGATTGCCGGAGAGATTGCTTGCAGCAACCGCCTCCGGCCCCCACAAAACGAGAAAACACAACACCAGGGCGAAGCCCAGACAGCGCGAGAGCATTCGAACGCTCGTGATCGGATTTTTGTTACTGGCCATTGCATCTTCTCGTTAGGCTCTCTAGGCAGCGCCCTACCGGGATGCCGCCGAGACTGACAAGCTGGTGAGAATTGTCCGCGCCTGTTCCGAATCAAGCGTGCTAAGATCCGCCGCTTGCTTCAGATACTTCTCCGCGGAAGTGCGGTCACCCTCCTGCAGCACAATTTCGCCAGCATGCCTTAGTAGCCGGGCATCACGTATGCCAACTGCCAGTGCCGCTTCGATCTGCCTGCGTGCCTCATTATCCTGCCCGTTTACATGAAGGGCCCACGCATAGGAATCCAGGGTATAGACATCGTGACGCCGCGAGAACTCCCGCTTGGCGACCTCCAGCGCTTTTAGCGGATCGTGAGCGTAGTCGGCGTAATAGAAGATGAGCTCGCGATTTGAATTATCTCCACGATTTGTTTCTAAAAGCGATTTCTGCTCGAACTCGGCAAAAGCCGTCTTCGCGTCTTCGTGGCGGCCGGCAAAGTGCAATGCTTCCGCAAGGTCATACAAGTTCTCGGCGTGTGGCGTTGCCTGATAACGCTGCTTTAGCAACTGAACCGCATCATCATAACGCCTCTGTTGGATCCTGACTTTGGCGAGATTGCCCAGGGCATAGTGATAGCCGGGGAAGAGTACCAAGGCATGCTGGAGGTTCTTCTCGGCGTCGGCGGTTTTTCCCACAGACAGCTGAAGGTGCGCCATTTGTGTCAGAATCCATGCAGCATCTTCGACCTCGCTCGGCGCCGTGGATTGCAGCGCCATGTTCATCAGTTCCAGCGCGCCGTCCACATCTCCGAAGATCTCGCGCAGATACGCGGCCCGGGTGATTCCGGGGAGGTTTCCGGGACGCAGGTCGAGCATGAGCTGGGCCGCTTTTTCTGCCTCGTCATAGTTCCCCAGTTCAGCGTTGGCGTCAGCCAGGAAGCCGTGAACCATGACATCGTCCGGCATTCTCTTGCTGAGCTTGAGAGCTGCTTCACGAGCTGCCGCGAACTCGTGTTTCCCCAACAGTAGCCAAACCTGGATTCTTTCTCCATCGAAGTTGTCGGGAGAAATCTCGAATGACTTCTTCAATGTGTCTTCCGCTTCGGCATAAAACTTCACGTCCGAGGTCTCGCGTGCACGTCGCGAAAGCGCCAGGGCGAGGGCGTTGTAAGCTTCGAAATTCTTCGGATTCTTTTCGATCAACTGGGTGGCGCGAGCCATGCTTTGCTCGGCAGGAGAAGGCTTGGCTTGCGCGGAAGAAGCTGCAGTCTGCGATAAGGTTGCAGTAGTCAGCGCTAGAACCAGAACGGCAAGTGTCTTCATACGATTCCTCATTCCTTGAAAGAAAAGTAGTGGCCGCCCGCCTAAGCTGACGGCCACGAGCCATGAGTTACTTCACGGGACAGATACCGCCGGGTTGACCACTGCAGCCTTTCTGTCCGGGGCCTGTGTGGTGGCTGTCACGGCCGCTGTGAGCAGGAAGGACGTAAGGGAACGTCGTTCCATACCCAACTTCGTTGGTGTTGACGCCGTCGCCGACTGCCGCGCCGTACTTTTTCGGGTCGGCGAGGATTCCGACGACTGCACGAGAGGCGATGTCAACTACATCATCGATGGGCCGCCGCCCCTGCGGGAATCCGGCCAGGTCGCCCGCGAGGAAGCCGAGACGCTTCTGGCTCCCCACCGGAGTGGGTGGGATACCCGTGTTTAGCCGGAGCAGGTCAGCCACCGGGCCGGCATCTTTGGGACCGCATCCCGGACAGATCGGAGTCATGTACTGAACGAGCGGAAGCAAGTCGGTACGCGGTGCCGGAGGAACCGGGATGTGGAGGATCGAGGAATAGAGATGCGCCAAGACCGGATCCAGGAAGTAGCTGGCGAACTGGCCATCGTCCTTGGGATCGGAAACGCTGAACAGGTCTTTAGAGCCGGTTCCGATGATCAGTTCGTTGATGAGGGAATTGCCTTCGCGATTGACTTGACGCCATGAGCCGGCCCCGTTCACTTGCCCATTGAGACGGCGCACGGTAATGCGTTGCCGGTCGGTCTCTCCATAGGTGCCGATGACCGCTTGCTTCTCGCCTGCGCCATGGAGCTTGCCATCCACGGTCAGCATGGTGATCGGCACTTCCAGAACGATCGAGTTGACGTTAAAACCCGCCACCGCGTCGGGAGCGTAGTTGTGAGTGTCGTCCGCATCTACGGCAGGGCTCAGGATTCCACCGACGCCCATGCGGAAGTTGAAGGAATCGAAAGCAGCCCCCAGGTCGATATAGAAAGGATCGTCGACCGTTCCGGCAAATACCCGGATGCCATCTTCGAGTTCATAGACGCCCTGGTTAAACAACTTCTGATAGTTGGGCATAGTCAGTGGGCCGACGTTGGATGGAACTGCGAAGAGCGTGCGACCATCGGCCAGGTCCGCGGCTTCACCGTTCTTGATCATCGTTACGGTGTACGTTTGCCGGAGACTCAAGCCTTCCGAACCGGCGCCGTCCAGAGAGGTGATCTGCGGAAATCCGCCGATGCCTCCAACGAAGCCGGTGAATACCCCTGGTTGGCGGATCTGCGTGTTGAAGCGGAATACGAAGCTGATGTCGGTTTTTCCATCGTGATCGTTGTCAACGTTCATCACGTAACGCACGTTGGGATCGAAAGGAAAATAGTTGGGGCCGTTCGAGGGTTCAAGGAATCCGTCGACGTTGAGAATCATCGTGACGCGGTCAGGGTAGTCGTAGCTGACGAAGGCGTACCAGTCGGTTACGTCTGCACTGTGATCGAGTGCGGCAATGGGGGCTTCACGGTGGCTGGATGCGAACATGCTGGCTGGAATCAGCATGAGCAGCGCCATGGCGAAGGCCACCACGAGGGTCTGTCGTTTCATTGGCTTCCTCTTGATGTGAAATTAGTAGACATCGCCCATGGTCAACTCGACCGCTGAGGCGCGGCGCCACGCCGCAGCAGTCAAGATCGGATCTGTCTACGACCTTGAATACGCTGCAAAGTCCTGGTTTGGATTGCCGGCTGCGAAAAGTCATCAGATATTCGCGAAAGAGAGCCTTTCCTGAGCGTGACCAGAATCTCCAGAATTTTGTCTCACTTGGAGAGATCCAAACTGCCAGTAGGACTCGTACGGTCTAATAAAATGTCTGCGCCGTGGCGCTTTGTCGCACCTCCGACTCCTAGGAGGAGCGCCCGTGGTCGGCGCTCATTGATCTGGATTGACCAGGGTGATGAGGGGGACGCTTAGGTGGTTTCCATGACACCGCGGAAACGAAGCTCGATCAAAGGTCATAGTCCAACCGCCACTGAATGCGCCGCACTTTTTTTTAGCCGAACAGGCGGAGCCTTCTTCCCCGAGACGCGGAGTCGGAGAGTTCTTCCGAAGATGCGGCGATGGAAGAATCCGGGCTGAAGGCGAAGGTCACTCCTGACGCCGGTAAGGTTATATATGGTTGGGGGAAGTGAAGTCCGCAGTTCAGGCTGACACCGGTACCCGACGCTAATTGGCCAGCCGGAAGTTTATAGATAGAGTAGTCTCTACCATCGCCGGTTGCCCATTCACAACATAAGGTTCATAGCGCCACCAGCGCACTGCATCGATGGCTGCGACCGACAGTGCCTCTGGTCCGCTAACAACCTGCACCTGTGTGACTGCGCCCTCGGCGCTCACTATGGCATCCAGCACCACCGTGCCTTGCACACCTGCCCGTCGAGCAGCCTCAGGATACTCGGGTGCGACCTCGTGTATGATCCGTCGCTGCATCGTGTCGGCCGGCACCTTTAGTTGTGGCTTTGCCATTAAAGTTTCGTTCGCCGGAACGTGTGCTTCTAACTGCCTCCATCCTTGCTCCCATCGCCACCATCCCATCACGGCGGTGACAACGATTATGAGAACGGCGAACGCTACGCCACGCCAGAGGCCCATTCCAAGTTTTGAGCTTTCAGGGCGTTCGAAGTGCGGAAGGGAAGCGGGATTGCCTATTTCAATTCCCAAGTTGGGGTCTGCATCGTGGGGCTTTTGGGCTACGAATGAAATGTCGGCTTCATGTCGCGTCCAATAGCGGATGATCGATTGCTGTTCGTCGGGCAAGCGGAGAAACTGAAGCCCAAAGCTCAATTCACGCTGATAACGAACCACCGCCGTAGCACGTACCGGCGTACTCATATGCGGGAGTAGAAACTCAACGCGAACAGATTCCCCCAGGAGGAGTTGGGACGCGACCACAACGCCCATTCCGCCTTCACCTATCTCGAGCGTGCGTCCGGGAATGTTGTCAGGGATCCCCGAACGCAATACGGTGACATCCAACGGCACGGTTAGCTTGTAGCGAGGGACCCGTCGGGTGGACGCGGTTCCCAAGGAGCGCGCCGGGGTGGTTGCTGCACTCATCGGCCACCATTCTTTTGTCGGCAAAAAGAACACGTCATCATTTGAGCGGAGATGAGCTGTCGTTTCGAAATGAAATCACTCTTCCTCATGATAACCAGCTAAATGACGACATCGGTCAGCGTACCCTCGCCTACGCACCGTCGCAACATTACCCCCGTAATACGTCTTCCTGACCTGGATTTGGTGCTTTTTCGCAGGTTTGTCAAGAGTGCAAAGCTACGGTGTAAAACTTGGATTGGCACGATAACCAAAACTCCGGGGGAACTCACCACCAGCGAGAGGCTGACGTGAACGAGTGGTGCGGCACGAGCGCTATCGACGTGATCCATTTCTTCGGCAGCCAATAGCCATACCGGCGGAATCCACCCTGAGCTTTTGAGGAGGTGGAGATAGTCCTCGAACCTTCACGACTGAACCCGGGCCTCTGGAAGTTCGAAAATGTTGATACCGCATGTGGCGACTCCTGCACAGCGGTTGGTCGGCGAAGGTTCGCAAAATTACTTCGGATTGCCGACCAGGGCTAAGCCGCTGGCGCGGCGGACGCTACCGCTTGGGTGAGCCGAGAGATTTCGTGCACTACTGACATAGTTTGGGTCACGGAGAAAGGAGGCTCCCGTGGCTCGTTTACGAAAAATGATGCTGGAAGAGCTCCAGCGTACGCAACTATTCCGCGATCACCACACGCAATTACCTGCGCGTCGTGACCGACTTCGGCAAAACATTTTGGAAAGTCTCCCGACAAGCTCGATCCGCCCCAACGGGTTATGCAATATCATATGCGCGCTGCGACTTGCCTGTGCTTTCTTGGAGGTCAACCTTTCTCTCGCCATACTATCTGCATCAACAATCAACACCTTAGGACAGCCTCTATTTGGCACTAAATGTGCGTTCAACATTAACAACTCGCTGCTGCCAGGCAGTGGAAATAGGGGGCGCAAGGGCACTTTGAGTTCAGGCTCCGAGTCGGGCTCGTCTTGCAAATCCATCTCGAGGAGAGAAGACAATGAGATTGCGCATTAGGTTGTCACTCATTCTATTGTGCGTCGCCGTTTTAGGTTCGGCTAACCTGTTTGGCCAAGCCACAGCGACTGGAACGATTCAGGGTACTGTTGTCGATAAATCACAAGCCGTAGTGAGTGGGGCGCAGGTCGTTGCTACTTTCAAGGCCACTGGGATCACGCGGATTGCGACGACTAACGACACAGGGTCCTATCGGTTCGATTTCGTGCCGGCAGGAACGTACCAAATTAAGGTCGCGAAACAAGGTTTCGCGTCGGTCGTCCAAACCACCGAAGTCCTGGTGGGACAGTCGGCGGCTGTCAATGTTATCCTCGAGCCGGGGGCAGCCACTGAAGTTGTGGAAGTAACTAGCACAGCTCCACTCGTTGATATTACGAAAACCGGTGTCAGTCAGGACATCACGCCCCGAGAAGTAGCCCAGCTTCCTCTGGTCGGCCGCGACGCAGCCAATCTTGCTTATCTTGTTCCGGGTGTAAAAGCAGCCGATTCATACGATCCTACCAAGAATCGCTACGCCATCCTTTCCATTAACGGTTCTGACGGCCGTAATGTGAATACCACGATTAACGGGGTAGACAACAAAGACAACACCGTTGGCGGCGCGGTAATGCAGATGCCGCTTGAGGCTGTTCAGGAATTCCAGATCAGTACGCAGCGCTTCTCCGCTGAAAACGGCCGCTCTCAGGGCGCTGCTATCAACATGATCACCAAGTCGGGCACCAACAACTACCACGGTTCGACTTTCGGCTATTTCCGCAACTCCGCCCTTAACACCGATGAAAAGGTTGCGAATGGAGACGGCACCTCCACTCCCCAGCATCCCGATTACAGCCGTCAGTTTTTCGGCGGTTCGATTGGCGGCCCGTTCGTGAAGGACAAGCTCTTCGGCTTCTTCGCCATCGAGCGTCAGCGCGAGAGCCAGGGGCTTTCCGAGACGGGCAGTTCCTACAGCGAGCTTGTACTCGCTCAGCAGGCGGGACTTGCCGCGCAGCCGGCCTTAACGATCCCTAGGCCATTCCACGAGTGGCGTTATACCGGTCGCATGGACTGGACCATCAACAGCAGGAACTCGGCCTATCTCAGCTACAGCTCGCAAGCCAATGACAGCCTCAACGATCAGTCCGACGGGACTGCTGATCTTACCAACGGCAACTTCACTACCAACCATCTTCAAATCGCTAACCTGACGGTGAATTCGCAACTCTCCAATACTGTCGTCAACCAATTTACATTCGGATTTCAGTATTGGAACAACCTGATCGCCAGCAAGATCAGCGCTCCGCTCGTTGTTTTCCCGAATCCGGCTCAATTTGGCACCAACACAAATGTTCCGCAGCAGTCGTTCCAGCGCAAGTGGCAGTTTAGGGACGACATTTCCAAGACTATGGGCAAGCACACCTTTAAAGCCGGTGCCGACTACATTTGGAATCCGGTGGAGGGAGGATTTTTCGAGTTTAGTTCTACGCTGGAGATTGACTTCTTGCAGAATCCCAGCACGATTCTCGCGAATCCCAGCACTTATCCGCAAGGTTTCTCCACTCCCGGCCTGATTGGAGGCATGGCGTACGCTAATGGCAATCCATACTTTCTAGTTGCCACCAAGCAGCTTGGTTTCTACGGGCAGGATGATTGGAAGGTGACAAATCGATTGACTTTGAATCTCGGCCTCCGCTGGGATCGTGATTTCAATGCTCTGGGCCAGGCTGACATCACCAAGAGCCGTACCTATCAGGAACTTGTCGCCATTAACAGCCCGATCTCGAATCCTTACGTCAGTCACTTACCTCACGACGACACCAAGGACTTCAGCCCGCGCATTGGATTCGCCTATGACCTAACTGGAGCGGGAAAACACGTGGTGCGCGGTGGTTTCGGCCTGTACTTTGGCAACTCATTCCAGAATATACCGTTGTTCATGGAGCAGCAGGCCAATCCGACCATCTTCCAAACGGTACTCAGCCTGTCCGCCCCCACGGACCCAGTGCCCGGAACCGGCCTTACTCTGGGACAGTGGCAATTCGGCGTGAGTCCATTGCCCACCCTTCCTCCACCGTCTTCGACGCTCGCAGAAGGTGCCATCGGCCGCATCATCGACCCCCGCTACCGGAACCCGGTAACCGAGGAATTCAATGTTGGCTATTCGTGGGCATTCAATAGGAACTCCGTCTTCGAAGCGGAATATACGCATGTTCTCGGCCTGCATGAAAACAAGACGATCAACATCGACCAGAAAGTGCCAGCCGGGACCGACTCAAGTGGAAATGTAATCCTGACCCGTCCACTCACGGCCGCATTTACTGCTGCGGGACAACCGGTCCTCAACAGCGTGCGCGCTGATGAATCCATCAATCGCAACCGCTACGACGGGGTGAACTTCAGTTTTCGCCAGCGCATGAGCCATCGCTTCTCTCTGATCGCCAATTACACGCTGGCGCGGGCCATGGGCTATGGCTACGGAGGTGTCCCTTCTTCTGGCTTCCGCAACTATGCCCGTAACGGCTATGCGCCATTTGCGCCCTATGAGTTTGGTCCCTCCTACAACGACGAGCGTCATCACGTCACGCTCGCCGGACAGGTAAGTTTACCGAAGGGATTTGAATTCGCGCCCATCCTTCAATACGGCTCGGCCCGTCCCTACAATCCGTGGAATGGCCTTTCTGACAACACTCTTAACACCGGGGGTGGGACCCTTTCCGCGGTTGTCGTGCCCAAAAGCGATCCGAAAAACTTGTTCGCTTTCGCTGGAAACGATACCGGCGCGCAAAATTGTTACTATTTGACGAATAACTGCACGATTGCCGGATTTGATTCGCTTCGCGGGGATCCGTTCTTCGAGCTCGACACCAAGCTGGCCAAGAACATAAAAATCGGCGAACGGCTGAACGTGCAAGTAATAGCGCAGGCTTTCAACCTCACCAACCGGGCGAACTACGGGAACAATTTCGGGAACAACATTTCTAGCCCGGGTACATTTGGCCACCCTGTCGGATACTTTGCTCCCAACGCCACGTTCATTCCGCGATCGATCTGGAGCGAATTCGGCGTACACGTCACCTTCTAGGTTTTTAACCCTATCGGAAGGCTGACATTACTGCCAGCCTTCCGACACTCACGTTCTGGATTTCGCCCGCGCTATGCGACTCCGTAGCTGTCTCTGCTGTGGTTGGCGACACGGCTACCGCCAGCAGACAGATCTGCAGCAGGGCCTTCTTCTTTAGCCTCTGTTAACGCGGTGTGCTTAAGGTCCTTTTTCTGTTTTGTTGCGGAGAACGGCCGCCCACAGTTGTACAATCTCCGGCTATGAATACGCTCACCGCTATCCTACGGGACCTACAGCAGGAACGTAGTCGCCTCGGTACTCAATTGGAAGCACTCAACATAGCATTATCGGCGCTGGAATCAACAACGCACCGAGGCGCGAAAAGAATTTCTGCAGCAGGTCGCGCGCATATCGCGGCTGCACAGCGGGCTCGCTGGGCGAAGGCCCAGGGCAATAAGGTCGTTTCGATTGCTCCCAGAAAACGGCGCAAAATGTCAGCTACCGCTATCGCTCGAATTCGAGCCGCTCAAAAGGCACGTTGGAAGAAATGGCGAAAGGAACAGAGCAAGACAGTTTAGCGAACCAGTAACTGGTCTCATAAATAGATGTCCGGTTAAAGCCTCCACAGCCGAACATCGGCTGAGGAACTTCAAAGAATCTAATCGGTATTTTGCAGATCTGTGCCAGGTTCCGGCCGCAGTTTTTGTTTGGCGAAGAAAAAAGCGAAACTGATACATTCGTTCTAGTGGACGAGGGCCGCAGGCGCGTAGTCCTGATCCCGCCGCGATCCTCGTAGCGCGACACCTCAAAAGTGCAACTGCCACTTCCATGCACCCAGCAGGGGGAAGCCAGTACGCTCAAGATAACTTCTGAGAACAGGCGGAAAAGCGCCCGCTTCAAATGACTTTGGTCACGTAGTTGACGTAACCAGGGCGTTTGTACTCATTGGGTCTTTGGATTTTGAGTTTCGACCCTGGGCCTCCAAGCCGGACCTGCTCGGGGTCAGCTTTCTCGAGATTCGCATCGAGCGACCGCTAATATTTCCGGCAGGAACAATCCGGAAACAATTCTACGTTCGAGCCAGCCGCGAGCCCAGTGCCATTCTGCCCCGTAATGACGATCCGCGTTCCACTTGCAGCGAGGCTCTTCAAAGCACCACGCTCGGCATCGCTCTCAGCCATTGGACCGATCTGCTCTCTGTGTGAACATGGCAATGCAACCGTGCGGAGGTAAATCACAGACCAAAGGTTCACTGCCATCCGATCTCGCCAAATCTGTTCTTATAGAATCTCAGGGCCAGGCACTTGGAGTGGGGGATGTTAATCATCATCAGCGATCTACATTTAACCGATGGCACTTCTGGCGAAACCATACGAGCTGGGGCGTTCAGGGCTTTTCGAGAGAGTCTATGCGAGCTTGCCTACGACGCTTCGTGGCGTAGCGACAAAAAGTACGTTCCTGTCGACCGCATTGACGTCGTGCTACTCGGAGACATCTTGGACGTCATACGCTCAACCAGATGGTGTGACGCTCCGGCTGAGGTCCGCCCATGGGGGAACCAGAGCCTTCCCGCCTTCTCTGAGACGGTGCAGCGCATCACGGAAGATGTGATCGAGAAAAACAAAGAGTCCTTAGACATTCTCAGGAGTTTACATAATCCCGAGATAATGAGCGTACTACCCGCGAGTCTAGACGGCAGGGTCGCAATCAGGCCGATCGAAGAGAGCTCGTTTTTGTGCCCCTGAGAGCTCGTTCTTTTGTGCCCTACGGGAGCGGAGACATTACCGCTTACGTGGCACTCGTACAGCACCAGCGAGCGGAACTCCCGAAAACGCCGAAAGCGTGGATTTGAGTCGAGCCATTCCAAGCGAGGATCTGCAACGACGTCGTTCTCCTTATAGGCGATCAGAATTCCGTCGCTCGGCAGATGGTTGAGTACGTCGTACAAAGTCGTGAGGAGGTCAGGGTGGTCGTAGCTGAGGAAGGCCTACCAGTCGGTTACGTCTGCACTGTAATCGAGTGCGGCAATGGGGCTTCACGGTGGCTGGATACGAACATGCTGGCTGGAATCAGCATGAGCAGCGCCATGGCGA
>QIAH01000038.1 GCA_003225465.1 Acidobacteriota bacterium
CATACAGGTCAATCCACGAAAGCGCCAGATCAATGTTCGGCCACAGTGCACGGACGAAATCGAGATCTCCGGTACGCCTGTAGAAAGCGCCCGCCAGCATAATGAATAGGGGAGTTGAATCCACGCTTCCGTAGTAGCGACGAAAAGGAATTTCACCCAGTGCAGCCATCTCGCCATGGCGAGTCTCATGAACGATCTTTCCTGGATCCGCCTCGGTTGAGGAGTCGTGCTCTAATGCCTGAGTTGCCGCCAGATAGTGCAACACACCTTTGGCTATGCGTGGATTCGGCCAAAGGCACTCCAGCGCGGTGATAATCCCATCTCGCCCAAAGACAGTGCTAAACCAGGGAACTCCCGCGTAGGGATAATCTGTCTCCGGATTCCCCATGATCATCATGTGGACGTCGGCATGAGATCGTGTCAACCACGCATTGAACTGATGGTTCGAAGTTCGAACCGCACAAGCACCGGTCTGCGCTTCGACTGCCTCGGTGGCCACCACTGACAGCGCTTTGTCAAAGGTCTCTTTGGGAGTGGACTGCGAATGGTCGCATTGAACCGTGAAGTGAATTCTCGTGGTTTCCCGGGGCTTGAGTTCCGCTCTCATTGCCATATGAGAGGAGGAAATCTCTACCGGCGCAGGAGCACACCGTAACTCGGTACACCGGGTGACGCCGTCCAAACCCCGATATCGCAAACTCACGCGATCCTCTTCCACGACGTCCGGCAGACGTTCGCCTCGCCGCGGACGAGACACCCCACGTACCTCGAACACGTCCGCAAAATCGGCTGCAAATTCGATTCGCAATGGAAGCTGCACAGTGGCCGAACCGTAATTTGTCAGGCGCAATTGCTCATAGCAGACGCCATCCCAGAGCAGCCTGGAACGAACCATGTGGATTGTGCCGCGTGACAATTCCACATGGTCTCCACTGAGAATGTCCACATTCGTAAGATCTGCCGAGAACAGAGAATTGTCAGCCCTGACGCCGGAACTGAGGAACAATGGCGGCGTCTCGCCCAGAGACAGCATCAGCCGCGACAGGAATCTCGTGCCGTCATAATAGAGCCCATGTTCTCCCAGTCCTGAGGACCGAATGTTCCCGTATCGATCGAATACCGCAAACATCGGCCCATACTTGAGTACCCGAATCCTCTCCTCGACGGGAGGAAAGCCAGTCGCGACGTAAAACTCGGTCTTGACGCTGATTTCAGCCAATCGGAACTCCGCTTGAATCTGGGATCGGTTCGCCCTGCGACCCTACAAGTGTCTCGTAAAGGCGCAGGTATTGCGAACTCATTAGGCTGGCCGTGAATCGCTCTTCAAATCGTCGCCGGCAGGCGGCGCGGTCGAACGACTCGATTTTGTGTATCGCTTTTACTGCAGCGTCAGCATTCGGGACAATGAACCCTGTTACTCCCTCTTCGACGACCTCGGGAACCGAACCAGCCGGATAAGCGATAACGGGTGTTCCACAAGCCATCGCTTCGATCATCACGATGCCAAAAGGCTCTGGCCATGTGATGGGAAACAGTAAAGCAGCGGCGCCGCCGAGCAGTTCATTCTTTTCGGGAAAACCGACCTCACCCAAAAATTCTACTCCCGGCCCCTTCATCAGAGGCTTAAGACAGGTCTCGAAGTACTTCCGATCCGCCGCGTCGACCTTGGCTCCTACCTTCAAAGGCATTCCCGCCCGACGAGCAATCGCGACCGCCTGATCGAGGCCTTTTTCCGGAGATGTGCGCCCTAGGAAAACCAGATAGCCGCTCGGCTTCGGACTGAACTCATATTGGTTCTCCGGCAGACCGTGATAGATGGTGCCCTGCCAATTCAACCATGGCAAAGGCGCACGCTGTGCATTTGAGATCGACGACACCGACATGTGGCGAAAAGCGCGGTAGAGTGGGAGCAGGTCCGGAATGTCCAAGCGGCCGTGAAGCGTTGTCAGCGTCGTCCACTCCAGTGCTCGGCTACTAGGAAAATGCAGATAATCGATGTGGAAGTGGATCATGTCAAACTGATGCCGCTGCGCGACAACCTTGTCCAGCATCAATACGTGGTGCGCAAGCTGGTCGACGCACTTAGGATCGAGCCGGAGCGCGCGCGGGCAGACGGGAACAAGCTTGGCCTGAGTGAGTGAGTCACCACTTGCAAAAAGAGTGACATCATGTCCTCGCTTCACCAGTTCTTCCGTTAAATAGGAAACAATACGTTCGGTACCGCCATAAAGTTTAGGGGGGACACTTTCGTATAAAGGCGCAACCTGCGCGATTCGCATAAATATTTTTTCCCTGCTTTTCCGGATGGCCCTGAGAAGGTACCAACCTCGCTCGGCGAACCCGCTTTCCTAAAATAGCCTGTCAGCTCCGAGAATTCGCATCCGGTGCATGCTGTAAGCAAAGGAAGTCATGTCCCGATTTCTTGAGGTCGAGATACATTCAGACAGACGAACTATGTCGTCCATCAAACGAACTGGAAGGTACGGGAGGCTGTGACCCTGAATCGCATTTTCTCAGGCAGCGAGATTTCGGTGGCCACGTCGGTTAGAACGAACGCGAGAATCCAACTCCGTCGTATGTGACGGGCGAGCCCTGGCGAACCCGATTGTCTGTTCCATCGGCACGTCTAATCCTGAAAGCCGCCCCAGTTCCCTCAAAACACTCAGGGCTTTCTTCAGGGCGAGGGTTTCTTTCTCCTCGGCCGGCGACAGGTGCTGAATTTCTTGCTCTCTTCGAAGAATAGCCAGCTGCGCGTTCCAGATGAGTGCGCACAACTTCACGGGATCCCGCTCGAATAATGCGGCTTCATACAGCTGCGTCCACGCGCGGTGGTTCCACTTCCTCACATCGGTCAGTCGCATCGGGCTCTCTCCCTGCTCAGAGACTTCAAATCGCAACGATCGATTCATGCCGCTTCGATTCCCAGGTCCTCGGCATCATGCGGACAAACATGATCACAGTTCAGGCAGGTTACACCCAGACAATTGCTGCAGAGGATTTCATGGGACTCGCACAATGCCGTACTGCACCCGTCGCATAGCGAAATTGCCACCTCCCCACAGCGGAGAGCTTGATCGCGAACAGGACCGGGGGCAATTACACAGTCGCACCAGCGTTCAGCTTCAATCTTGAGAGTCATAGAGCCTTCCGCTACAAGGGTTTTAACATTCGCGATTGTCGGCTCCGATTGCCGGGCTCTTGTATCGGGTAACTCCTGTATAAAGCGATGTGGAAATCGTACCCGTGCCGCTCAAGCTTCGGCGGCGTCAATTGTCAAGCCGAATACGAGATCTAATACCCGATGCTCGGTATGGGGCACGCCAAGTACGTCCGTTATAAGACTGTCAGGCTGTGATCAGCCATCCGGAGGGACAAATGACGATTTGGACGATTTTGTTCGTTGTGCTTCTGCTCGCATGGATTTCGGGTTTTACGGTCTTTCATGTCGCAGGCGGGCTTATTCATCTCTTGCTTGTGCTCGCCGTGATCTCCCTGATCATTCACTTTGTAACCGGCGCACGCACGGCCTGAGGCTGGCCGTTGCGCTCATATCAGACCCTGGTTTGGGACTTCACTGCTCTTCGTTGTTCTGCATCGGATTCGCGAAGGTATCTTGGGAAAATCATGAAAGCAGATCGAGCGAAGGGCAGTGTGGGTTCGAACGAAGAAACGAATCCCTCTGCACAAACCGTCATTTCCACCGAACGAGAAGAAAGGCGGGTAGAGGATCGAGTCGCGATTAATGCTCAGGTCGTTTACGAGACCATCCGTCGGGAGGGAGAAGAAGAACTAGCCAGACCAAATGCCGCCTTGGCTTGGTCGGCGCTCTCCGCCGGCCTTTCGATGGGCATCTCTTTTATTGCGGAGGCATTATTACGAGCCCATCTGCCCAATCGACCTTGGGCACCCCTCGTCTACTGCTTCGGATACTCCGTAGGATTTCTGGTCATCGTCCTGGGCCGCCAGCAGCTTTTCACCGAGAATACGCTCACCGTCATCTTGCCGCTGATGCAACGCCGGAACGGCCAGACTCTCATGCGAGTGCTGCAGTTGTGGACCGTCGTACTGGCAGCCAATCTTCTAGGCACCTGTTTGTTTGCCGCGTGCGTCGGAAAGATTGCTTTGTTTGATCCCGCAGTTGTGCGGGCTTTTTCTGAAATCGGAACTGCTCACACAGGATTGCCCTTTGGTATTGCTTTCGTTCGCGCGATTTTTGCAGGTTGGCTAATCGCGCTGATGGTGTGGTTGCTTCCGGGAGCAGATTCCGCACGCGTCAGCATCATCATAATTCTCACCTACCTTATAGGACTTGGGGAATTCAATCACATCGTGGCAGGCTCGACCACTGTGTTCTTCATGGTCTGGACTCACTCTGCCAGTTGGGGAGAGTACTTTTTGCGCTTTTTTGTCCCTACGTTGCTGGGGAACATCGTAGGCGGTGTGACCCTGGTGTCCGCTCTCGGTCATGCGCAGGTTGTCGGAGGAAGAGAGACGCCTGGTAACGATTCCAAGCGACAGAAGGAAAAAGTCCGACTGCACCTCTCCGGAAAATCGGCTAGCTCGAAGCACTGATTCAACAAACTCAAACTAGCTTAATCTGAGATCAAGGTTCTCCGCCAAGGAACTCATGTGGCTTACCCACGATCTCGCTTCTTCATTCCCCTGTTCCGCTTGCGCACGCATGGCACTGAATGTCCCATTCAGTCTCTGCGCACACATATTTTGAACCTGCCACAGATTTACTTGGAAGGGCATACTGCGTGCCAGGATGACCGCAGCATCCAGGCGCGCCAAGCCCGTTAATTCTTTGGGATTTGTCCAAAACGCACGAGCCTGCAATTCCGTTTGGCGCCGAACCACAAATTCGAGTGTCGCGGTATCCAGGGTGACGTTCATGCTGGCTGCTTCGTCCAGCAAGCTCTGCACGCGCTCGGGAATGATGCTATCTTTTGCCAGTGCCTCCCGAAGTTGACTGTTCAATGCGAATTCCGCGAGCATTCGGAAGAGCTTCGGCTGTTCTACATGCAGATCCGCCAGGAACCGCATGAGCGGCGCCCCTTGCTCATACTGATGTAGTAGCGTTGCTTCTGCCTCCGACAGGTTCGATTTCAAAATGATGTCCAGAATGTTCCGCTGGTCGTCGCGGAACAGAGACTTCAAGGAATAGATATTGTTCCCGAAGCTCTGATTCAATAGTCCGATCACTTCCGGAGTGTCGGCGCGTCCGAACGCTGCATGCAAACTCTCCGTGATGATGCCGAACTGTTCGGCATCATCATATTCACGCACACCACCACTCACATTGTGGTCGCCTAGATGAAGTACCCCGAACTCGAAGTTTGCCGACTCTTGCGTGATTCTGGAAGTAAATCTGGCTCGTCCGGTCACGAGCTTCATCTTTCCCGCATCCGCGCGTCGGTATTCTTGTCTTTCCGCAACATAACTATAGATGCTTGCGCGATCGCCATAATCTTCGAAAACAGATCGGATCGCGTAGTGGGCTGCAAGCCGCGGGATATCCACCATCGCTGGTTTCACGAATTTCTCATAAATCCGGGCGCCATTTTTGTGCTCGGTAATGTTGCTTTTCGCTTCCGCTAGCTTTGCCAGGAAAGACTGCTCCAGTTCCAAGCCGCCGAATAGTTCCGTCGCCAGTTGCACCACGCGGCCTGCGTATTGGATGACTTGAACAGTTTCAATTCCCGACAGTTCGTCAAAGAACCAACCACAACTCGTGTACATGAGCATGGCATGGCGCTGCAATTCGAGAAGCTTTAGGACTGTAATTTTCTCTGAGATTTGTAATTGCCGCGTGGCATGCTCGGCGAGAAAGCTGTCCACGGTATCTTCGGAGTGATCTAGAATCACACGAATGTAATTGTTGCGGGCAAGCCATGGATCCTTGAGTAGCGTCCTTGCTTTCTCCTCATAACGACTCGCAACGTGATCGCGAAGCCAATCCAGTGCTCTTCGCAGTGGAGCGCGCCATTCTTGATTCCAGCCAGAATGTCCGCCTGAATTGCACCCACAGTTGCTGCGCCAACGCTCAATACCGTGTACGCAACTCCAGGAGCTGTTCTCGAAGATTTCCACTTCGTGCGTAGGCGGATTTTGCTCGAGAAACTCTCCATAATTGGTAAGTTTCGCGAGGCTGTTGGATTGGATATGGTCCAGGGCGTACGACAAAGCCATCTCGCCAAAATGATGATGATGTCCGTAACTCTCGCCATCCGTCGCGATGTGCACCAGTTCCGGCCAATCGCGTTCGTCCGAAAAACCGCTCATCATGCGCTCGGCGAATTGCTGGCCGTTGTCAAGCAGGCGTTCGAACGCTACCGCTTTCGAAATTGGTCCGTCGTAGAAGAACACGGCAATTTTTCGTTTGGACGGCAACCGCACGAGGTACGCGCGGGTGGGATCAATGCGTTCTCCGCTTACATCTTTCCACGAACGGCCCCCGATCCTCCGAACCCGGCTCGCCTGTCGCGGAGCCAGAATTGTGAACTTGACGCCGAGTTCCGCAAGCAGATCAAGTGTTTCAACATCCACTGCCGTCTCTGGCAGCCACATTCCCTCGGCTGTCCGTCGAAAGCGATGTTCGAAATCCCGTAATCCCCATATCACCTGGCTGCGCTTGTCACGACTGTTGGCCAGCGGCATGATCATGTGGTTGTACGCTTGCGCCATCGCCGATCCGTGACCGGAGAATGTCTTGCTGCTCTCGCGATCCGCCTCCAGGATCGATTCGTATACCTCGCCCGCATTCTCCTCAAGCCAGGATAGAAGTGTGGGTCCGAAATCGAAGCTGATTCTCGAGTAGTTGTTCGTGATGTTGGCGATGCGCCCGTCTTCATCCATCATGCGGGATGCCGCGTTAGGTGCATAACATTCTGCAGTAACGCGCTCGTTCCAGTCGTGGTAAGGATATGCGGACTCCTGCAATTCCACGTACTCGAGAGACGGATTCTCGCGTGGCGGCTGATAAAAATGGCCGTGAATGCAAACATTTTTCATGTTAGTAGCCCCTTTGCGAGGCAGTGCGTCAGAACGATTCCTTTGAAGTGATCTTGAATTGCGCCAGAAGCCCACCCGTATGGAAAACGGAATTCGCCTTCCCCGACATCAGGTGATTCCTGCAGCCCCCTGCGATCTTATGTGTACACATTCTGTTAGATGATCGCGTACTGCTAAGCGCTTCGCAAAGATGTACAGTGAAGTCTGTATTGCGATTCCAATCACGTCAGTGGAAGTATGCTGTTGCCTGCAATAGGCTCGGATTGCAGTTCTTGAAAGTTGCTGTTGGCACACTTTCTGGCGCTAATATTTTTCTGGGCGATTTCAAGGATTGAGAGAGCGGTTCTGGCCAAAACGGCGCAAATTCTGGGGATCTGTAACAACTTAGCGTTGAAAAATAGCAAATCTCGCGTAAAGCGGGCGATTTCCCAGTGAGTTGAAGTCTTGAGGATTTGGGTGCTGGCGAGCCCATACCCAGGAATCCAAGTCCAAAGTGCTCTGTCTCGAGGAGAAAATCGATGAAACCGGCGAGAGTTTTGATTGCTGACGATCACGAAGTGGTGCGCCATGGTATCCGGGTGATGGCGCAGTCGTGCCCGAACTTGGAGATCTGTGGTGAGGCGTCGGACGGGCGGCAAGCCGTGCAATTGGCTGCCCAGTTGAGACCGGACATCGTCATCATCGATATCGGGATGCCCCAACTCAATGGGTTGGATGCCACGCGACAAATTGTTCATGACAACTCCAATGTAAAAGTCCTCATTCTTACCATGCACGAATCCGAGCAGATCGTGCGCGAAGTGCTTGCTGCTGGTGCGCGTGGTTATCTGCTCAAATCGGATGCCGGTCGAGACTTGATCTCTGCGCTTGAGGCATTGGCCGGACGCAAGACATTCTTCACTTCCAAGGTTGCGGAAATTGTTTTAGAAACCTACCTCAAAGGCGGACCGGAGCAGCCAGCGCCAAAGGATGTCTTAACCTCTCGCGAACGAGAAGTGGTCCAGTTGCTCGCTGAAGGGAAGAGCACGAAGGAAGTAGCGGTCGCCCTCGGATTGAGCGTGAAAACAGCTGAAACCCACCGCTCCAACCTCATGCGCAAGTTGGACGTGCATTCTGTGAGCCAGCTTGTGCTCTACGCAGTCCGAAATAATATTGTGCAAGTCGTGTCACCCCCAGCAGAGACGATTTGAACGCACCAGTTCTGGGTCAGTTTTCTCTGCTTTCATTGTCAGGTCAGGGTATTCAGTTTGCGTTCATAGTACAGAACGCCCCCGAAACATATCCCTGATCAAACCAGCCGAGCTCACAAAAAAACGCCATCCACCCTTTCTGACCTTTACATGGTTTTTGGGAGACTGAAGTAACTTCTGTAGGCGCGTGGTCTTGTCCGCCTTCGGCTCCATGAAAATCCCAGTTTTTGCGGGTGCAACCATCGCTCGCGTGCAAGGAATCAGACCTCCGGGTGCGCACCCCCAGAAAGGATGTGATCATGGACCAACCTACGGCAATTGTCTTTGTCGCAATCGCAGTCGCTTTGTTGGCCGGGATCTCGCTATGGCTCTATCTCCGTCATCGTAGAAGCCTGAGCTTGCGCGAGCGATTTGGGCCTGAATATGACCGTGTGGTCCGCCAGGAAGGCAACGTCCGCCGCGGTGAGGGTGTTTTGGAGTTCCGCGAAAAAAAACGCGAGAAGCTCCAGATTCGCCCGCTCTCCGACTCCGCCCGAAACGACTATGCTAACCGCTGGAACAACGTACAAGCCCAGTTCGTTGACGACCCCGAGGGTTCTGTCGCTAAGGCGGACAGTCTCGTAAGCGAAGTGATGGAAGCTCGCGGCTATCCGGTAGCCGACTTCGACGAGCGAGTCGAAATCATTTCTGTCGACCATCCCGTCGTCGTTGAAAACTATCGTGCAGCTCACACCATTGCCACCAGCCGCGCGCGCGGCCAAGCCACCACTGAAAGTTTGCGCAAGGCTATGGTTCACTATCGCGCGCTGTTTGACGATCTCCTCCGAGACACTCTACCCGAAAGAAAGGAAATGCACGCATGACAATGCCATTGCGAAAAGATCAAGCCGAAGCTGAACAACTCACCACCGCCGATCTGGCCGGTACCAGGAACGCGAATGACGTCGCTCAAGCCGATGTCGAAGCCGGTCGCGCAAAGCCTGTGCGTTCCGAACGCAATGCCGATCTCCAGGCAGAGCCGAGGCCCGGTTCTGCCGCAGCCGACAGCACACCTCTTTTCCCCGATGATCAACTGAAAGATCTGCAGGCACGTTGGGATGACATTCAAACCGGCTTTGTAGACGAACCACGTAGCGCAGTGGAGCACGCGGATAGCCTGGTCGCGTCTACTATGCAGCAGTTGGCGGAAGCATTTGCGAAGGAGCGTTCTAAACTCGAACAACAATGGGATCGCGGTGACAATATCTCAACCGAGGATTTGCGCATGGCCTTTCAGCGCTATCGCTCATTCTTTCGGCGCCTGTTATCGCTGTAGCGGGCTGTTCAAGGTGAAACTCTGTTCCAACAAATGACAAGGGCGACTGCGGTCGCCCTTTGTTGCATCAAACTCACGCCCAGAAGCTGGACAAATTACTGTGTTCCTGCCATCCGCCGTTTGCTGCGCCATGAAGGCGACAGCTACGGGGGTTCAGCATGCTCTGTGTCTTCAACTCGCGCGTTGCATCTCCTCAGAAAAGCGGTCTCGCACTCTAGTCCCGACTTCTTGCACCTTTTCCGAAATTAATTCCCGAGTTTCCTGTCCACTCGCAGGAGCAAAGAGCATCCCTATGCCGACGCCAAGACCCGCGCCCGCGATAAAACTCACTGCATCGCGCATTGTGTGGTCCGGTTCGATGCCGACCGCTTCTCGTGTCCGACTAGTTATGTTGCCGACCTTATCTCGCATCCGATCGCGTAAACCTGCGGTCGCTCGATCCGATTCCTCTAGAAAATACAGCCCCGCCCTCAGTAGTGTTCTCAGAAGTTTATTCACAAAGCACCTCCAGCTTGAATCCGAATGTCGCCGGCGCCGCAACCGTGATTTGGCATTGTCGGCTCGCATTGACTCTAGGTGACTGGCGCCACTCCGCACATCGGGCAATCTATGTACCTGCCCGAGTCGCCTTCACGGCGCAACTTTATTGACTACAACTCGGTTACCTCACGCGGCTCGGCCCGGGCGCAGATTGTCAGATTTTGATTGCACTTCGAGATCTTTGGACTTGATTTCAAGTCGCTCGCTGTGAATGTCCAATCGGATGTTGGCGAATAGCGCCATATACACATTCGATAGCCAGACTAGCGCGAACCAGGAGATCATGTACCCGCGCCAGTCCGGATACAGCAGCTTAAAACGCGTGATGACCAGGAAGATTGCCGCGACATAATGACTGAAGCAGTATTCACACGTAAACAGGTAGAAGAACTTCCGCCGCAAGAGTCCATGTGCGGATTCACTCATGTTTTTGCAGTAATCTCGCGGTTCCCGGAATACATCTTCATGAGTAATGGTCCAGGCGACAGACGCCACCGGGAACCCCAGAATCAGGAGCCACAAAAGCTGAGTACTAACGGAATACACGCGCCTTGGATGTGTCCGATTTAGGTAGGGTTGGCGCTAACCGCCACATTTAATATGCGTTCCACAGGTGCGGACTTCGCAGTGCTCAACTCTGCACGCGTTTCACGATGCTGCGGAACCGAGTCAAGCTCGCAAAGTAACCTGATCTGCTCCTCTTCGCTGCACTGACGACCGATTTTCTTCCAGCATATACGCAATCTACCTGAGACTCTGGAAGTCTGATTTATCGTATTTTTTTCGGTTAGTGACCACAGGCAAAATCTGACTGAGGAAAATGCAATGTCCACGATTCTACTGGTGATTTTGATTCTGCTATTGATTGGCGCGTTACCGACGTGGCCTTACAGCAGGGGCTGGGGATATTACCCGAGTGGCGGATTAGGTCTCATCGTACTGATTCTCCTGGTGCTTGCGCTGAGCGGCCGCGTTTAGTTGCACGGCTGCGCCGCTGGCGCAGCGCCATATGATTTCCGGGATTCATGGGGGAGATATGCCAATCACGTCTCTCCGAAAAATTCGCTTACCGCTTTTTCTGTACTGCATTTTTTCGCGGCACCGTCCCAAAATTTCTCGTTGTGTCCGCGCATTCGTGCGGTAGCCACCATGGATACTTACGTTTGCAATGACGGCACAAGGCGTGCACCACGTATCGCTCGGAGGGAATCATGTTCAGCATCCATATCGAGAGTGTGGGGGACATGGCTGTCGTGCAATGTGAAGGGAGACTAGTGCAGAGCGAAGCCGCATTCCGCCTGCGCGACGCGATTCTCTCCCAAAGGAATTCTCGCGTGGTGGTGGTGGACTTGTCTGAAGTGCGCGCGATCGAAGGCGGTGGTCTCGGCATGCTGGCATACCTCCAACGCTGGGCGCACGATCACAACATCAAACTGAAGCTTTTTAATCCTTCCGGCATGGTACAGGACCGCCTGGATCACTCTTGGATGCCGTCCCTCGACGTTGCTACGACGGACGAAGTAATCGCCTTGTTGGATCGCGCTGACGGTGCAGCGACGGCCCGCTCCTAAAGGCAATCCTCCGACATTCTGGAATGCACGAACTCCGGGAATTCGGTCGCGACCTCCTCTTCCGTCCGTTCGCGATCGGAATAAAGTGTCACCCCTCCGCATTATCGAGGCTCTACTGGATTCCGTGTGTCCTGATACCGCCATAGACTCTTAGCCACATTCCCTCGGAGACTCTATGAAATCGAAATCGGCAAAGCTAAGTTTCCTGCTGAGCTGTGCTCTTGGCGTCAGCACTTTAGCGGTCGCACAGACCTCGTCGCCGAATACGCCGGGCAG
>QIAH01000464.1 GCA_003225465.1 Acidobacteriota bacterium
TCGGAGTCTCGGGTTCTCGCGCCATTTCCCTTAACGTTCATTTTGCTGGACACATTTGTGATTCTCCTGCTTAAATCCCGGCCAGTTTAAATTGGGAGAGGCCTTCCAAGAGGAGACTCACCTGTGCCCATTCCGCACCGGCCCGCTATTACGTGCCTGATCGTTGCATTCTTCTTTTCCACGTTATCCCCGGTTCTGCAGGGTCAGGCTGCAATCTGGACCCAGCACAACGACAATAGCCGGACCGGGGCGAACCTCTCCGAGACAGACTTGAACACCTCGAATGTGAATCCCTCCACCTTCGGGAAGCTTTTTTCTCGCATCGTGAGTGGTCAAGTGTATGCACAGCCCCTCTATCTCCCCCACGTAACGATNNAACCGGGTGCCCCACGTCTCGCGTTTTTCGAGACGTGGGTCTTCGAACTCCCTGCCAGGGGAGGGCATAGGAAATGCGCCGTGTCTCGAAAAATGCGAGACATGGGCACGCTCAAGTTGGCGCTTCTGGAGCCTTAGGCCAACCGCCAAAAACATAAGTGCAGTCTGGTCATTCGGACATGATCGTCCCATGTATTCTGTTGTCGGCACTCTGATTCACTCCCCACATGTTCATCGGACACTTCGCCGTCGGTTTTGCCGCTAAGAAGTATGCCCAGCGAACTCCGCTGGTCTTGTTGTTGGCTGCGCCGTTATTTGCAGACCTCCTGTGGCCCATCTTCTTGCTGGTGGGCTGGGAACATGTGCGCATTGATCCCGGCAATACCAAATTTACTCCGCTCGATCTTTATGATTATCCCTGGTCGCATAGTCTGCTCATGGATTGTGTGTGGGCGACCGCGTTTGCGCTCATCTACTACGCCATCGCGCGCTATTGGCCGGGGGCCGTCGCGATTTGGATCGGCGTGATCAGCCATTGGATTCTCGACTGGCTCACGCATCGGCCCGACATGCCACTCTACCCGGGCGGTCCCCGCTTCGGACTTGGATTATGGAACTCGGTTGTTGGAACGCTGGCGGTGGAGATCGCGATGTTCGCCATTGGAGTGTGGGTTTACATGCGGACCACACGTCCGCGCGATCGCATCGGCCGTTATGCTTTTGGCGCGTATGTAGCTTTCCTCTTCGGCGGGCCTCCTCCGAATGTCACCACACTCATCTGGAGCGCCATCGCTGCGGAAGTAATCCTGGTTCTCTGGGCATGGTGGTTCGACGCGCATCGCGGTCTGCGCGACTCTTTTCGGACGAGTCCTACTCGCACATCCGTAGGCTTTTCTCTCTAGAGAAGCCAGCACTCCGGAGAATCATGGATGGTCCACATCAGGAGGTTCCCGTAGACGTTAGACCCGAGCATGCAGATAAATTCACACAGGCCGCGAAAGCCAATCAACGAATACGAAGTTTCCAGTATTCTCAGCTCTTGCACATTCCAGTAAGTTGAAGTTCATGTGCCGCTGCACCCTCACCGAAATTTTGCAGCCCACAACAAGTGAGAAGAGATGGTCGCGGCGCCTCATCCTGGAAAAAAATAAGTCTGTAACGAAGTCTTAAGAAACAGACCTTCCAATCGCTGCATCGAACCCGCGAACACATGAGAGACACAGATGCTTCAATCGCTGCAAACCGGCTCTTCACAACTGCCAACGCTAGGCCGGCAGGAACTGTCGCGCGCTCAGGAACTATCGCAACCGACGCAAGTTCCCGCGACTCGTCCCAAGGCTGATCCGCTCTTTCATCGCCTCCTGCGAAAACTGCGTACGAACGATTTTTGCTTCTCGGCGATGGTTTCTGCTTTCAAGAAACTGCAGGGCCTCGGCATCTCAGTTGGGCCGAACCATTTCTACTGGCCTGTTCCAGATTTGGATTCGCTCGACTATCCATCGTTAAACGCCGAAGCCCTAAACCAGGGTTTGGATTTTCGTTTCGGGAGACAGTTGGAATTCTTGCAGCAGGTAACTGAGCAATATAAACGGGAGTGGACGTTCCCCGACGAACCGCGCCCCGGCCAGCGCTATCATTACAACAATGGCTTCTTTGAGACGGTGGACGCCGAGATGGCCTACAGTTTCGTCCGCCACTTCAAGCCGGCTCGCATTATTGAGGTGGGTGGCGGCCACAGCACCCGTCTTCTGTCCGAGGCAGTGCGCTCGAATTTCAAGCAGGACGGCGTCAAGGCCGAACACATCACCATTGATCCCTGCCTGGATCGTTTGCGCGAACCCTCCTTGAATGGCGATGTCCATATCCTCCAGCGACCGGTGCAGCACGTGGATCTGGATCTGTTCTCGTCTTTGCAGGAAGGCGACATCCTGTTTCTAGATTCGAGCCACGTAGTCAGCGTCGGCAGCGACGTAGTCTACGAATATCTCGGCGTATTACCTCGGCTGAACAAAGGAGTTCTGGTTCACGCCCACGACATTTTCTTGCCTTTCGACTACCCGCGCGATCTGGTCGACAACCTGTCTTTCTGGTCCGAGCAATATCTGCTGACCGCATTCCTCAGGTTCAATTCCTGTTTCGAGGTGCTGTGGAGCAGTAGCGCAATGCAGGGCTTCCATCGCGAGATTCTTGACAGTACGTTCCCCCGCTGGAAAGGCAGTTATAAAAAACTGCCCAGGGAAGTGCGCCGCTTTGTTCCCCGCTGCGGCGATGACCGCATATGGCCATCCAGTTTCTGGATGCGACGCACGTGTTGAAAGCTTGCTGATCGTGAATTGACGGATCACCCTAGACCGGAGGCCTATACGCCGTGCAGCTGGAATACTCCGACGCCCCCGGGTGCGCGGGGGCGCCACCCGAGGACTAGAAGGAAACAATGCTCGCGACAAAGCCACTCACGCGGGATTGCTTGGGTGGGCTTTCTTAGCTTCTAGCTCTTAGCTCGTAGCTCTACGATCTTAGCTTTTAGCGCTTGGCGGTTCGCTTCAAACCTCTGCGGTTCAGCCAAGAGCTAAGGGCTAAGAGCTAAAAGCTTCTGAATCAATTATTCCTTCTTCGACTCCGCAATCTTCCTGGCGATTTCTTCCACGATCTTGGGACGCAATTCTGCGAGCACGCTCTCGACGATGCTGGCGATGGCCTGTGGATCTGTAGCCGCAGCTTTCTCGCTGGCCGCGACCGGGGCCGGCGCTTCAGGTTCCGACTTGGCGAGCTCGGGCTCCCGGAAGTCCTCTTTGGCCGGAGCCGGCTTCGCGGCAGCACCGGCGATGGAGTCGCGAATGTTTTTCCAGTTGGCGGCCATATCCTCAGTTCCTCCCACAATCTCGTTTTCACCGCTGATCTCGGCGGCAGCCGTCT
>QIAH01000465.1 GCA_003225465.1 Acidobacteriota bacterium
CATACCTATCATCCACACGGGGGTGGGGGAGCGGAATGGCTAAAACGTGGGGGGTACAAGGGGTATGGCCGGAAAGTAAACAGGCTAAAGTTACCTCTGGGTTCTGTCGAGCAGTGTTTCCCTCACGCTCGGGTGACCGACAAGTAACACCAGCCGCTCGGAAAGAACTGGCGGCCTACACTCAATTCCGCCGAAGCGCTCAATCAGAGCCTTAACCATGGCTGCTGCTTCCGGAGAAAAGAAGAAGACGTTGGTTTGGAGCGACTCGTCATGCCACTCGAACAGAGCCGCATCCTTGGGGCTGCGCCTGTTGAGGAACATGACCTCAAAGGCCGCTTGCAGCTGATCGGCCTTGCCGTCGCGGCAGCACTCGCTTGGCGGGGTGTCCACTCTATACCAGGATGGCATGGCGTCCGGTCAATGGTAGGACGCCGTGTGGCAGGGGAACAGGTGACAGCGGTAAGTGAGCTGGAGGTTACTGAGGTTTGTCGCATGAATGACAGAGGGGACTGGGAGATCAAGCGCTCCGTGGGCGCAACACGAATCAAGCGGATCCTTTCCCCTTAAGTTAATCACATGTCGTGTCTGCCAGTCTCGATACATCGAAGCGCGAAGAGCGATACGCCCCGCAGGTGAGAATACCTGCTATGATTTCGCAAAATGAAACCGGAGCCCAAGCGCTTTCTCGTGGGTTCTGAAGTGCGGCTTTTGAAGCCGGGAATGCAAGGAACAGTCAGTGCAGTGGATGATCGGCCGGGAGAGAACGGGGAATACTGGCACACCGTCCGTACTGCACATTGGGAGCGCAGAGAACCCGGCTCCAACTTGGAACTCATAACAGCCCCACGCAAGGGAACAGGAGCACGATAGTGAGGACAGAATGGCCACTGTCCCGATGCTGGTCATGTTTGTGGGGCATCGGACGGCCCTCAGATGATCGTCGTCTGTCATGAAGGGTAGGGAATGCGACAAAGTGGTATAGCTGCGTCATATTCACAGAACCGCCGTAATCTTGCCTCCCTTCGGAGTACGAGTCACTTTTGTTGGCATGGAGCGGCCACCCGTCTATGTTGTTCTTGCCATGTTTTACCTCAGTAGCCTGATAATGGCAGTGGTTTATCTGCTGTTCTTTGCCAAATGAGAATCGTCGTCTGTTCAGGCACACATCAAGTCGGGCGGGATGATGAATTCGGCATCGACCTCGCCATCAGAATCTACTTTGAGACTGATTGCTCGCCCACAAACTAGGCACTCGAACAGCAGGAAGGAAACTCCCGCGATACCGGCGACGACTTCAGGTGGGCCTTTGAGCTGGTGACGGCATCGGGATGGTTCTATTTGCACGGACCAATTTTAAAACAATCCGCCTGAGTCTGCTCACGCGGACTTCTTTTCCTTCCGCCACTTCGCCCATCTTGTCCTTTGTGCAGCCGCAATACGTCTACGGGCAGCTGACGAGATCGCACGCTTATGCGTGGCGATTGGAACGACCTTGGTTCCTTTTACCTTGGCCCAGCGAGCACGCTGAGCGGCTGCGATTCGAGCCCTTCCGGCAGCGGAGATCCTCCTGCCAGTTCTGTTACTGGTTGTCCCACTCAGCGCTGAGATTGCGTTGCTCAGGTTCGCCAGTTGAGATGCGAGCCGGGTGCGTTCCTGCTCCAAGTGATGCAGTGTCATCGTGAAATCAAGCATGACGATCATTCTAACTCATCCGCTCCCGCCGTACGAAGGCACACTTCGTTAGGCCTTGTTTGTGCAGAATGCAGCCGAGGAACGTGGGATACGTGCGCCGCTTCTATCGCATCCCACTTTTTAGGGAAGGACTATAGCGACCACATTCGGCGGTTCGGGAGCTAAGTTCAACTACCTCGGTAATCTACCGGCAATAACCCCGGTTGGATACGCTTTCTACCATCGGGAGGAGTACCAACCATGAAGAAGTTAGGAATCGCGTTAGCGCTATTGTGCACCGCATCGTTCAGTTTTGCACAGCTATCCCGTCCCACGGTTTACCTCGAACCGCAGCAAGGGTTTGAGACCTACCTTGCCGCTGCATTCGCCAAAAAAGGTGTGCCGGTCGATATCGTCGCCGATCAAACCAAAGCGACCTACGTTCTGAAGTCTGCGCCCGTCGAGATCAAACAAGAGTCCACAGGTGGCAAGATTGCGCGCTGTCTGTTCGCTTATTGCGCAGGAATCGAAGATAAGGGAAACGTGTCGGTGCAACTTATCGATACCAGTTCGACCAAGATGTTGTGGGCTTACTCCGTCAACAAACAGAGAGGCGGAAGCAAGAATCAGCAGTCGATGGCCGAAGCCGTAGCGAAGCACTGCAAGGAATTTCTGGAGAAGAAGTAGGAGTTGGAGGATTTATGCAGCCAGAAACGCCAGCTCAATTAACGAATGTTCCACCAAAGCCGACATGTCAGCCTGCTGCTCTGTCGATCTTTGGACGCAGATCTCATACTGAAATCTCTCAGCATAAGAAGATGATAGCTGCCAAGGGATTCGTTTGGTAGTTAGAAATCACGGAAGCAAACCATGCGTACTGGTCGGGTGACGTTGTGAACCAGCCCGCAAGCGAAAACTCGCATCGCTTGTCCGTCTTCGGGAGCATCGCGAACTGGAATGTAGCCGAGTTGGTCAGACTTTCGATAACAGTTTGCAGCGGTGGGTCCTCTCGGCTGAGAACATCCAACTGCGCATGTAACCAGTCACCGGTGTTGTGACCTTCAACGACCGCGAGACCAGTCCACCCAACCAAGCATTTCACCCGATTGCACGAATATGGTATGCATTTTCTTTGCCTTTCAGACAATGGCTTTCCGTCAGCGAAGCCGGTAACCTGCATGTCCGCGACTTGCGCAGCGCAGTAGGGAGTCGAGACTGAAAAAAGAATGCTCACAGATGGGAACGGGGGCCATCCTTTTCGAATTTGTTAACGATAAGGCTTCGGCTTTGCTTCATGCGGGGGTGTCCGAAATTACGCGCCGGTCTCGCTTTGTTGCGGTAAAGTCGGGAAATCGAAGTTAACTACTTGGCGATGTGGTCACATCGATTTTTTGGGATTGCTGACGGGCGAGTGACAACAATTCGACTCGGCACAGTCCGCCCCGAGTGGGATGGAAAATTCGAGATCGCGTTGCCCGATTTCTACAAGCAATCCAGTTTGCGAGATGGGGCGATTCAATTCATTCTCCGGGACCCCAAAACCGAACATCATCGCGTTCTTGAAACCCGCAGAGACAACCCCCAATTCACCTGATTGGCTCAGTGTGCAAGCTTCTTATCCGATTGTTCAGTTCGTCGCAGAAGGGCAGCTACAGCAGCCAAGGCCGCAACTGTTGTAATCAGGCGTGGCTGTTGAAAAACTCCCTTTTCACCCCAAACACGCAAATTTTGGGGGATAGAAAATGTCTAGGCGACCCGCGAACGTCGCTTGTAGGGCTTCCTAGCGCAAAGTTTTTCTGAGCATTTTTCTGGGAGTGAGTTTTTCAACAGCCACAGGCGATTTCACCACGCGAGAGGGTCAGGTGTACATTGGCGATCACTCAGAACCCAAAGCAAAACTTGAGTCCACGGAGGATACGGTATGAAGAACCTACTCTTGTTTGGACTGGTGATTGCGCTCCTTGTTTCCGTTCCGGCAACCGCACAAAATGCCTTCGCCGGTACATGGAAGTTCAATCTCAGCGACGCGCAGTTCGCTAAGAAACCCGACGTTTTTCTGTTGCAAAACGGCACGTATGAGTGCAAGACCTGCGTTCCCCCGATTGATGTAAAAGCAGACGGCCAGGACCACCCGGTCAGCGGACACCCTTACTACGATAGCGTCAGTATCAAAGTGGTGGATGATCGAACCATTGAGGAAGTCGACAAGAAAA
>QIAH01000466.1 GCA_003225465.1 Acidobacteriota bacterium
ACGCGTGCGGAAGCGGATCGAGAACGGTTGTTAAGACGACAGATTAGATAGGACTGGGCTTGTTAATCGTTGGTCGTTGGCAGAGCAGCGTTTCAGGAGAGAGGTTTCAAGTTTAAAAGGCAAGAGCCTTTAACCGCTAAGTTCGCAAAGAAAAGGCGGGAAGGCCGCAAAGGATGCGAAGGCCGAACCGGCAACCGAAATGCCTCGTTCCCTCCCCCAGGAACATTGCATCCGGCGCGCAAAAACGGCTCGGCCCGAAAACGAGCCGCCACATCATATGCCCTGCCGGGCGGGGAGTCGTAAAAAAATGTTTACAAGGTCAGGGGGCGTAGGCAAACCCCGGAATGGAATGTTGTAAAACCTTACAGTTTCAAAGAGAAAGCTCAATCACGAGAACCCCAAAGTCGCACGAATAGAACCACAAGGGCAAGAAGTCGTTGCCGTCCCTCAGTCCTGAAGCCGATTGATCTTCTTTAACTCCGCGAGGAGCTCGGCATCCTTCTTATTGGCACGGGCAGCGAGGAGAAGCAGCAGCTTCTCGTTCTGGCGAATGATGATTTCATTCTGGGCAATGATTTTCTGCAGCAGCTTGCCGACATCCATAACGCCCCTCGCGTTCTGGCGTGACAGCCACGTTCCCGCGCGTCCCTAGGAGCTAGCTCTCGCCAAGTAAGATGCTTACGACCGCCAACATGGTCCAAAAAACTGCTGCCCAGACGATGATCGGAGCGAGCCACGTGCTGATCAAGGATTCGTGGGTCTCCGCTGGCGTGCGGTGGGGCAAGGCAGAAAAGGACTCCCGGTTTTCATCCGTGCTCAGCCGGCAAAGTGCTTTTAGCCTGTCCGGACGCGTGGCATTCATGCGTTGCGCATAAGCCCTGCACGAAAGGTATACGTACGATGTAACCACCGTGAGGAGGAGGGCAATCATCAGTTCCAGTATGGTTTGCCCCTGAATGATCGAGTAGTCTTCCATGGCCGCACCTCCCAGCGTTTCG
>QIAH01000467.1 GCA_003225465.1 Acidobacteriota bacterium
GCCGCTGGAAGGACCGAATGGGAAGCTGGCAGGGGCGCTCAGGACCTATCCAAAGTATTAGTTATGTGCCGGCGGTCACGAAAATACAGTGACCGCTGTCACTGACTTTCGTGAGACGAGCAGGGGCGGTCGCTACAGCCATTGCGACACCACCCTTCGCAAAGTCGCGATAGAAGTCCCTTCTCATGTCCATCTGAAGGAGAGATGCGGAGATCGATAGCGATCGATCTCATCCAAACAGAGGAATTGGATACAACTTACCCATGCGAATTTACAAGAAAGTTACTCAGTCGCGTTGGCGAACCGAGGTAGAGTGACATTGCGGCTAGCGGCTATGGCCGCGGTGACGCATCGGCTGCGCTAGCGCAAACCGCTGTTCTCTCCCCTGATTGAAGCGGGCCCTCCCCCGAAATGTTGTTTCCTGGAGGACACCATGACGGACCTTTCTG
>QIAH01000039.1 GCA_003225465.1 Acidobacteriota bacterium
GATCTGGTAGTCCTTCTCCGTGGTGGTGAACATTCCGAAGGTGCCCATGGAATTGTTGCAGCCGTGATGGACGCCCATCGGCAGGTAGTGAAAGTAGTAGAGCGCCTTGCCGCCCGAGGTGAGAAAGGCGCCCGCGTAGTCGGCCAGCCAAAGCGCTCCGAAGATGTCCACAAAAGATTCGTCGGTCTGCCAGGAGATGTTCGACTCGGTGATGAACATGGGGACGTCGGCGGGCACGCCGTCGTCGTGCCACACATCCATGATGTGGCTGACCAGCCGAGGCTCGTCGTAGAGGCTGTTCCAGGTCACCGTGCAGGGCACGTAGGGATAGTGCTCGAAGGGGAAAAATGCCAGGTCCTTCAGGTGGCGGTGATCGCGCAGGTAGTCGACGAAGCGCCGCGTCCACGAGGTTCGGCCTTGCGCGTCCGGCCACACCACGATGTCTTCGTTCTGCCCGGTGTAGACGGGACCTCCCAGCTTGAGTGCGGGATCGACCTTGTGGAGCGCATCGGCGAACTGGACATAGAGTGCTGCGTAATCCTCAGGCAGCATGAACTGTCCGTCCGGCTCCTCACCCATTTCCACGTACGAAATCGGATAGTTGCGTTTTTTGAGGTAGGCGATCTCCGCGGCCGCATCTTCCGGGATGTTGAACACCATGGCGATGGGAATCATGGCCGGCAGCCCGCGCGTCACACCGCTGGTGTAGAACAAATCGAACCCCACCTGATCGCCGAGGCGCGGGTCGAAGTTGGCAGGTTCATGCCACGGGTCGACGGAAGAAGACCAGGTGGTTGTCTGTCCTTGATCGGGCGTGTGCAGCACGGAATCGTGAAATTCTCCCGAGGCGCTGACTGTGCCCACGTACAGTTCCCGGATGGCGAATCCAACGCAATTGCGTTTGTCGGCTGAGCCGTGCGTGTCACACGTGTTCGAGGATTCCGTCATCCAGATGCGCAGGTAGCGAACCGGCATGGGAACAGGGCTGAGGGAGTGCGTCTCCGTTCCGCCCTGCCCGTTCTCGATTGCGCCCCCGGAGAACGTAATCCACGCTCCCTTGGTGGGCTGCGTGATGGGTTGTTCGCCGGTCCAGTACTGCACCAGGTAGCGCTTGGCGTAGGGGTCGGCCCAGGCAATGCGAATGGCATTGATCGCCAGCGGGTTCGCAAGATCGATGACCACCCACTGCGGATGCGCCGCGTCCTCTTCGCCGGTGAACGCCTTCGTCAGATAGGGATTGCTTTTCCAATAGGTACTGAGATCGCCATCGGTCAAGCGCCCGTAGCCGGTCGCGTCGGTGCCATCGTTGCGGGTCGCGCCTCGATGCGGAAGTGGGTAGCCGTAGGTGTGGCGGAGCATCTCGCCGGGCTCGCTGCTTCCGGTGAAATAACCTTTGCCGCTGGGATCGCTCCAGGTTCCTTTCGGATTCCAGTGCCATGCCTCAATGTGCAATTCCGTGTTCTGTCGATACGTGACCGGCTGCCAACCGGCGCTCAACACGCGCTGGATGGCCGGTTCGGTGAAAAGCTTATCGATGGCCGCCCCAGACATACGATCGATTCCTGCTCCCAGCGCCTGGTTCGGAATGATCGTGTTGGCGACATGGTCGGGCGTGATATCGACCCGGATGGTTTGCGCATGCAAGTTCAGCGCTGCTCCCACTAGGCCGAGACACGCGAGCAGGCGCCATCGACGGCTGCAGTTTGAGATTCTCGCTTGCAGGAACGAAAAGGCACACTTCGAAATCGACGACACAGTCACGCTCCTTGCTTAGTGTGACGTTTGAATGGCTTGATTTCCGGACATTTCGGCGCGCCCATTGTACCTGAGAGAGGTACGTCGGCGAAGTTCCGCAAGGAAATACTCACGCTGCCTTGACAGGTGCTGCCCGTGAACTGCGAAACGCAAGAGGAAGTGGACGAGCTGTGGAAAAAGCTTTCGGCCGGCGGAAAGACGGATCGCTGCGGCTGGCTAAAGGACAAGTACGGGCTGTCGCAGATCATTCCGAGCGCATTAGGCAGGCTGATGGGAGACAACAACGCTGCCAAAGCACAGAGCGTGATGAAGGCGATGCTCGAAATGGACAAGATCGACATCGCGCGCCTGCAGCAAGCTTACGATCAGGCATAGACGGGTGGGACTGCGGCTTTCGTAACCTCCTCAGCGCTGGGCGAGGGTGCGATAGTTAAGGAGTTGCTATGTCCCAGGCACCACAGATGCAACGGGAAAAACGCGGCGCCCGCGTGAAGCTCGGCGGCTCGGTGCTGGCCTTGCTCCAACTACAAAACCGCCGTCAGATTCGCACCCGGCTCAGCCAGCTCTCGGCCAACGGAGGCCTGCTGCAGCTGGAAAAGCCGCTCGATGAGGGCATTGTGGTCGAGGTGTTGTTTCACGTCGGGTCGACGACCGTCCGCAGCCAAGCCCAGATGCTGTTTCCAATGTGGGCCACCAAGGGCTGCCTGCAACCTTTCCGCTTCAAGGATCTCGAGGATGCGATGCGCGTAAGCCTTGAAGAAGAACTGAACGGCCTGCTGAAAGCCTCTCCTGGGGCTGTTGCCGACGACACCAACCTGCCTTAGGCAGCTTTCGTCGTAATGTAGCTCTGGTCAGCCCTGTTCAGGCCTGTGCCGGTCGCGCTCACTGCGCGCAGCCCCTTTCACATCGCGCGCGCTTTCTCGCAGGCAACCGGATTGCCTCCGCATGCTTATCTTGAAAGCCTCCGGATGCGGCGCGCCCGTGAGCTGCTGCGTTCGGGAATAAGTGTGGTCGAGACGGCACTCGCCGTCGGATATCCGGATCAAAGTCACTTCACCCACCGCTTCCGGAGGCATACCGGATTCACTCCTGGGCAATACAGAACGGTCGTGATGTAAGCCAAGCTGTTGGTGCTCTCGGAGATAGCCCGCAGCAAGATTACGCAAGACCAGATTCGTCCATTCCACTACGCTGTAGAGCAGGTGGAGGTGGCACATGGTGGATGTCATTTTGAAGCGCTTTGAGGAGCCGGATGAAACGCGTTCATTTTCGAAGGGGAAATTTGAGTTAGTGCACATTGGCGGCATGGCGATTGGGCGCGCGACTTACGATCCTGGCTGGCGGTGGTCGGTGGATGTGGGCGGGCCAGCCGGGCTGCGCCATTGCATGGTCGAACACGTGGGACTGGTGGTGGCCGGGAAGGCCGTGGCGGCGATGACGGACGGGCGGGTGGTCGAGATGAAGGCTGGGGATTTGTTTTACATAGCGCCCGGGCACGATAGCTGGGTTGTGGGCGAGGAGCCTTACGTGTCGCTGCATTTCATGGGGGCGGGAGATTACGCGAAGCACGAGTGAAAGCGCTGTTGTACGTAGCGCCGGCATCTTGCCGGCCTGTTACTGGCTCAGGACAGGCGCCCATCGAATGTCGGTTTTCTTGGGATTAGTGCGTGGGCGGTACGTATTCCTTGGGGGCTACGGCGCCTTCGCCGAAGAAGAATTGCTCCATGTGGCGGACGATGACTTCCTGGTCTTCGCGGCGGGCGGGGTTGAGGCGGTATTCGTTGAGAATCATCTTGCAGGTTTCGGTCCACTGCCGCCAGGCTTCCTGCGAGACGTTATCGTAGATTTTTTGACCCAGTTCGGTGTCAAAGGGAGGCTCGTCGAGGCCCGGGAGCTGCTTTTTCAGCTTTACGCAAAAAACTTCGTGCGCCATTGTCACTTCCTCGCTAGAAGATCAACACAAAATTATCTCACAATGGGAGAGGGGTGTTGGCGGATGGTCTCGCAAACCTCCGGTTCCGGTAAGGGACCGACGACCAAGGACTAGAATAGCGGCGCGCCGAATTTCCGAATCCGGCGATCTCCTGGGGCAATCTGATCTTCAGAAATGAACGCGGACCTGGTTAAAGAATTCCGGAACATTCCCATTCTCGCGGATTTGACCGACGAGGAACTCGGCTGGCTCGCCGACCACTCCGAGATTGCGACAGCCGAGGCGGGCGAGCTCATCATCCACGAAAACGATCCGGCCGACTCCATGATCATTTACCTGGAGGGCGAGAGCGACGGCCGGCGTGAGAGTGCCGGGCCGGACACTCCTGTCTACACCGCGCGGGCAGGCATGGTGACCGGCATGCTGCCCTTCTCGCGCATGACGCACTACACGATCACGATGCGGGCCGTGACTCCGCTGCGCATTGCGCGCATTTCGAAGACGTTGTTTCCCGAAATGCTGAACAAGATTCCGTCGCTGGGGCCACGGCTGGTGGGGATTCTTTCGGACCGGGTACGCGAAGCGACCAAGCAGGATCTGGCGCGCGAAAAGCTCGCGTCGCTCGGCAAGCTTTCCGCGGGGCTGGCGCATGAGTTGAACAATCCGGCTGCGGCGGCGGCCCGCGCCGCGAGCACACTCCGCGCCATTTTCGAAAAACGCGAGCAGGCCAGCCTCGAGATCGACCAGCAGAATCTTCCCCCCGAAGCGCGCGCCACTCTGCGCCTGATCGAGGGGAAAGCACGTGAGATACAGCACGATGGCAAGCCGATGAACGCACTGGATCTGAGCGATATTCAGTCGGAACTGCAGTCGTGGCTGGACGAGCACGGAGTCAACGACGGATGGGAAGTGGCTCCGGTGCTGGCCGAGGCGGGTGTGCGAGTCGAGCATCTCGAGCGGCTGGCGCAAAAATTCTCCGCGCCGGTAATGGGCGCGGTGATTACGCGCTTCGGGGCGACGCTGGAAATTTCGCGGCTGCTCACCGACATCGAGCACAGCTCCTGCCGCATCTCGGAGCTCGTAAAGGCGATTAAGGAATATTCCTTCATGGATGAAGCGCCGCGCCAGGAAGTGGACGTGGCGAAGGGGATCGAGAGCACGCTGATCATGCTCAATCACAAGCTCAAGCATGGGATTACGGTGGTGAAAAACTTCGACCCCAATCTGCCGCGCATTTTCTCCTACGGAAGCGAGTTGAATCAGGTATGGACAAACCTGATCGACAACGCGGCGGATGCGATGAAAGGACAAGGCAAGTTGCGCATCCGCACCATGCGCGAAGGCGACGACGTGCTGGTGGAGTTCGTTGACAACGGGCCGGGGATTCCGCCGGAGATTCAGACGAAGATTTTCGACCCCTTCTTTACGACCAAGCCGATCGGGGAAGGCACGGGACTGGGACTGGATACCGTGTACCGTATCGTGCGCAAGCATCGTGGGAATGTGAGTGTGGTATCGAGTCCGGGGAACACCTGCTTTCGGGTGCGGCTGCCGATTCAGAACCCGCGGCTGTAATCAACCTCTCACCCGCAAGCTGAGGATTGTTTCGCATCACTGAAGCAGCAGAGTGAAATTCACGGGATGAGTGAAGTTGCCATCCGATCCCGAGACGACGATCGGATACGAGCCGGGGAGCGTACCGACCGTGCCGCCGCCTCCGCCTCCCCCGCCTCCACTGCATCCGACAACCGTCATCAACCACGCCACCAGCAGCAGACAAGCCAATGAGGTCCAGCGTCGCTTGCGCGGACCAACCCCTAGGACAAAGACGCCAGCCAGCGTCAGCCCGCCGCCGGCGGCCCAGGCGTTGAGGACCGTGCTTCGCGGAAACAGGTTCGAATGCGATGCCACGGTCCTGACTGTCACCGTCGTATTGCCGCTGCCGGTGACTGAAGGAGGATTGAAACTGCAGGTCGCGGTTGCCGGCAGACCTTGGCACGCGTTCGCAGCAAACGTGACGGTGCCGTTGTATCCCGGCTGGCCTGTAACGGAGAGCGTCAGACTGCCACTGCCCCCTGGAGCGGAAATCGTCATCACCGGACCCGCGCTTCCGGTGAAGGCCATGGAGAAATCGATGGCGACCTTGACTGTAATCGCACTGGAAGTGGAGCCGGTGTAGTTGCTGTCGTCGGTGTACTGGGCCATAATGTTGTTCTGGCCATTCGGCAAGGCACTGGTTTGGTAGGTCGCGATGCCCTGCGTATACCCCGTCGTGGAATTCAATCCCCCACTCAAAGACGCATTGCCCGGGAGCTGGGTGTTTCCGTTGAAGAACACGACGTTACCCGTGGGTGAATTTCCTACGCTGGCGGTATCGACCGTAGCCGTCAGAGTAACCGTCGAACCGGAGGGAGCCGTGGTTGGGTTTGATTGAACCGAGGTTATGGTGGCGGCCTTCGTGATACTGAAGCTCACCGCTGAAGATGGACTGCTCGCATGGAAGCTGGCATCTCCATTGTAGGTGGCGGTAATCGAGTGCGGGCCTGGCGTGAACGCTGAATTGCCACTCGGGGAAGTGTTGGTATTTCCCTGGCTGTTCAGCGAAGGGGTGGCGAAATTAGTGCCTTGGTCCGAGAAGTTGACCGTGCCGGTGGGAGTTCCGAATCCCGAGCTGCCGGAAACGTCCGCGCGTACATAAATAAAGCTGCCATAAGGTCCGCCGGTGAAGGGGAGGGGGTTCCCGACCGAATCAGTAGTGAGCACCTTGAGGGTGGTAGAGCTCGGCTCGGGGTTGACGGTGACTGAAATGGGCGTCGAATCGCTGGCTCCGAATGTGCCGTCTCCCGGGTAATGCGCGGTGATCATGGTCGTACCGCCGGGAAGAAGCTGCGTCATCCCCGAAGCGATACCGGCATTGAGCGAAAACTGATCGACTGCGACGCCGCCGTTCGGTGGCGAACCGGCGTTCGCAAGCAATGAGACGCTGCCGGTCGGCTTGGCGCTCCCGCTGGTCGGATTCACGGTTACATCGACCGTCACCTTTGACCCGTGCAGGATGCCAGTCTGCGGATTGAGTGTGAGCGTGGTGTGCGTCCCGGTAAACGTTGCGGCCGCCCAGCCCGTGACCAGGTTGTGGACGTTGACCGAGCCCAGGCCGCTCGCCAGATCGTAGCCGGCCGCGCTGGTGTACTGGCTCATCGAACTCTGACCCGGCACGGCGTTGGTGCCCTTGGTGATGTCGTTGAAGATGCAGACGGCATTGGGTGCAGCCGAGGTGTTTGACCCATTGCACTGTCCAGGGTACTGGCTCTGGTTTCCGGCGAGTTTATAGAGGACGTAATTTGCCAACCCGACGCGTCCACCGACACTTTGGTCGACCAGCGCCATAATGCCGGCAAAGGAAGGCGTCGATGCGGACGTGCCCCCGATTCCTGCGAAGTGAATGAAGCCCTGGGCATCCGTTACACAGGAGCTTTGCAAACAGATCAGGTATGGATCATGCACGGCCGCAGTGAGCGACACATCCGGGAGGTCCCGCGCGCCGTCAGCAGGAATGCCTGCGACACCCACCTGCCAGGACGGTTTGGGCACCTGAAACAATGCGTTCGTTCCGCTGGCGCCACCACCTCCGGCAGCGATGTTGGCATTGTTCCCGCAAGTGGCGGACGAGCAGCTGTCATTCCAGACGTTTTCCGGAATGTACTTCAGCGCGGAGGCGAAGGTGTTCGGTTGATTGTTGGCACTCCAATACGTGCTGTCCTGTCCATTTTCATTGAACACAGTTCCCCCCACCGCGACGTTGTAGGCGGTGGAGGCCAGGACGTTGACGGAAACTGGTCCTGTGGCGACCGTTTCACCGAGGTTGTCGCAACCGGAAGCGCCGGTGTCGCCCGTTGCCACCAGATGCGTAATGCCCTCGGCAGCGGCCTGTTGCCCCATTGCCCACAGGCTCTGCGCGTGGGCCAGAGTGCTTTGGGCTTCGCAGGAGCCGAAGCTGTCCGTCATGATGTCGGCAAGGTCGTTGTCCACGATGTAAAGCTCGGAGAGCTCGACCCCGTCAGTGGTATCGGTGGAAGCAGACACAACTAGCGTGATAGCGGCATTCGGAGCGAGGGCGAGCGACCAGCTTGTGTCAAGCACGGCCTCGGCTTCTTCGCCGCCGCCCAGGTCTCCAGGATCGGGGCCGTCATTGTACTGACTGACGAGCACAGGACCAGGGCTGAAACTTGACAGGAAAATACCAAAGAAATCGAACACGTCATTGATGTTGATGTCGGTGCGCCCGAGTACCGCGATCTTCACTCCCGTGCCCATCTTTCCTGCCGTGATGAGTGGCATGGCGTTGTAGATCGTGTAAAAGTCGGCCGGGCCAAGGGCATGCAGTGGCGGCGTTCCTCCAAAACTGACTTCCGGCGGAGATCCCGGTTTGTAGCGTGCCGGGATGCTTTGCTCGACAACGCGAATTTGCGGTTTGCTGTGGAAGTTGTGCAGGCTGGCCACTCCGGCCACAACGGGAGCTAGTGCGCTCGGAATCTGCGGGTCGCTGGCATTGGCCTGGTGTCGCTGTCCCCCGACGACGTAGTTATGAATCGCGGTGTGAAAGGCTTCCTCGACCATGGCGGCTGTGCCGGAGAACTCGATGACGGTGCGTCCTTTGCTGACCCGCGCGACTTGAAAACCGTGCGATGCAAGCCAGGAGGTGACCGTCTGTATGTCGGCGTCGGCGGGGCCGAATTGCTTGCCAAATTGTTCGGGCGTAAGCCACTTGTGGTAGTTAGGCGAAGACTTGTCCTGCTGCTCGTCGAGCAGACGCAGCAGGGCAGCGTCCTGCTCGGGGCTGCGCTTCAGAACGAGCAGCATCCGCTGCATGGGCAGGGAAGGCAGCGCTGTCCCCCGGTCGTAGTGCGCGAGCGCGAGCGCAGGAGTATTCCCGCGCAAGACCGTCAGGGTCGATTCATCGATAGCCTGCGTGATGCGTGGCTGCACCGCAGGCTGCTGGGCAATGCTGCCAAGGGAAAAAGATAAACAGAGGACCGCACACAAGAGGGACGAAGGGCCTGCGCGCATACTACCTCGATAACTCGCTCGGAAATGCTCGGGGGACTGTTCCCCGGACTGGTTGTTCAAAAGCTATAACGCTGCAGAATACACGGTTGATTGAACTCGGGATATTGCCCGGGTTACAAAAGGCAGTCAAGAAAATAATATTGTGACCGAATTGGAACTAAGTGAAGGGATCCAGTTATCAGCGAGTTGTTTCTGACCACTTATGGTCTGCAGGTTGATGGGGAATAATTGAGTTTGCACGCCGCCCTAAGGTGGCTTTCGTCGCGGCGAGTAACGAAGCTGGTTCAACAACCTTGGTAACCTGTCTCCCCGCCCGCCGGGCAGCGCACAATATCTATTCTGCAGTCTGAATTCGACCACTCGTCGCGAGGAACGGGTCCATGATGGACATTTCATCCACGGGAGTTGTGCTGGTGCTGGCGGCGCTCGCGGTGGTCGTGCTTGCACTGGCGGCGATGCTGTTTCCGCGCAAACCCAAGCGGGCGGAAAAATGGGAAAAGGCCCAGATCATGAAGCAACTACTGGCGCTCTCAGAACGCGAGGAAAGCCTTCGCCGACCGGCGCCAGGCGCCATGCGTATGCGCGCTCCAGCCAACGCCAGAAACGCCACGCGGGCCGCCACTTCTCCTCTGAAAGCGACAACTAAGGCCGCCATGCCAGCACGCTCGAAAGCGCGCTAGGCGCGCGCGACTACACCTTCGCCGCTGCGGGCTGCGCTCTGGAAATAGGTCTCCCGCGCGACGATTCGTGGATTCTCTGTTGCCTCAAATCGAGTACACTCAGGCCAACGGCAGGAGGCCCATTCTCTTGTTCAGCAACTTCGTCGTCGCCACCGCATTCACGTTGTTCTTCATGCTTCTGGGCTGGCGCTGGAGCACAAGAAGCGGGAACACTCCAGGCTTCATCAGGAAACGCCTCGTCTTGTATGGAATTGCTTTGGTGCTGGGAGAAATCTATCTCATCTTTTTGTTCGCGAACCTGAAGTGGCCCCGCTTGCTGTTGTTTGCGGCGATTGTTTCCTGGGGAGTGCTGCTCGGCGGTGGAGTGTGGTATCGCGCCCACGGTCGCAGGGGACTGGATGTTCTCGGCAAGTGAGTCTCTTCCCCGCGGCTCGCTGAATGCGCAGCAATCCATCCAATTCGCGATGGATTTGCTCGTTTGATAAACGATCCTACGTTAGCCGTACATCCAACAATGCCAGCCAGTACTGCAGAGATTGCAAGGCAAAGCCGCAAAGAATAAGTGCGATGCCGAAGACTCCCATGCGGCGTTCCGGAAGGTTATCTGCGTAGTATTCGATATAAGGATTCACAGTGATCCCAACGCCGGTGACGATGCCGGTCACCAGTCCAACTCGAAGAGCAAACAACCAGGCGTGCTCGATATGATGGACGAATGCGCTGCAGATCAGCGCCGCCGCGGTGTACCCAATCGTCCGCACCACTGTTCCCCAAAACTGACGGGGCGTGATCCGCGAGCGTCGAGACGCCTGATAGTCGATCGCGGGACGCATTCCGCGGGAATACGCGATCACCTGGCCGATGGTGATGAGCACCGCGAACGCCGCCGCAAAGCCGAACCCCAGCATCCGGTAGAGTCCAGCTCCGAACGCCAAGCCGCGGATGGCGGCGAACAGCGCTTCCCATGGCAAGGAGTAGTGATCCAGACCGCGAGCTGCTCGATTAAGTTCGATAGCCAATGTAACTCCGGTGGCAACGCCAGACGCCAAGCCGAAGAAAAGCCCCAGGCCAAGGCCGTAGCCGATGCCGAATACGACGGAGTACGTGACCGCGCGTGTGAGCACCCGCAGCGGACCGTGCTGTCCACCTAACAGATCGTAAGCCAGATAAAGACTGCCGAGCACATCCAAGCAGGTGCCCGCAATGCTGACGGCAGCGACGGTGTGGTGGTCCATCGAATGATTGTAGACAAGAGTTGGAGCATTTTACTTGGTGGGCCCGGGGTTTAACTTCGGGAAAATGCTGCGTTCTGCGGATGAATTTCTGGCTTGAGTTACTGCAACTCCCGAGTTAGCTGACTCATTGGATGGCATCCATGTAATTCCCGATTTTACGTGAGCGATGTCGAACCAGAAGAGTGTTTGCACTGACGCGGCCCAATAGCTCAATAGCCGACGCCGCAAATAATCAACCACGTACTCTGCTTCGGCACCCCCGCCACCGAAGCGCTCATCCATCACCGCGCCCGGCGTTCACCCATCTGCAGGTCCCAGGGCATTCTCACACTGACGCCGCAATTACTTTTGTACCCTACAGCCGCCTGAGTCCCGGACGATTAAACAGGTGGAGACCTGTGCATGAAAGCGGGATCAGCGCGCAACCGGGCGGTCCAGTTGGCCTGGGTTTTTGCGAGCGTTCTTGCGGCGCTCGGATTGGCGCAGTGCCAGGATCAAGCGGCCGGGTGGCAGCAACAGGTGCGCGACCAAGTCGCAGCCCATCATTTGGATGTTGCGCTAGTCCTGGTTGATGAGCGCCTGAACCAGAACGGTGCGGATCTGGAGGCCCGCTTCTGGCGAGGCCGCCTGCTGGCGTGGCAGGGCCAATGGGCGGCAGCCGAATTCGAATACGGACTCGTGCTTGAGCACGCACCGAACGATTGCGATGTTCTTGCCGCTCTTGCGGACGTGCTCCGGTGGCAGAAGAGAAGCGACGACGCGCTCGTCATTATCGATCGTGCCCGCGCAATTGCGCCGATCCAACCGGAGATTCTGCTGCGGCGGGCGAGAATGCTGCATGGATTTGGCAGGGATGCTGAAGCGCAGCGGCAGTACCGGGAGATTCTTCGAATCGACCCCCATAATCGCGAAGCCCGCGCTTTCCTGGAGGCTCGGGCAGCGGAAAACAAACACGAACT
>QIAH01000040.1 GCA_003225465.1 Acidobacteriota bacterium
CCGTGACCGCCGAAGCGCGCTGGGTTTGGACGGAAGCTGTCGGCGTGGGCCGTGGGATGCGCGAGGTTACCGCTGAACGCACCGGCTCTTCATATTCGGCTTCGCTTACTGGGCCAGCTCCGGCAAAGGCGGCTTTCTGCCGGGTGGTGACGTAGTAGGCCCCTCCGGCTAAAGCGATCACGAATCCGCCGATAATCCACCAACGGTACTTCTGCAGAGGATCGGGAGCATCAATTGGCGGTCCGAGGCCCCCACCGGGACCGGATTGCTGCCCGCCACTTGCAGGCGCACCACCCATCGCCCCACCATTCGTGCTGCCTTCCGGAGCGTTGTTGGACGCTAGAACTCCGGTGCCTGAAATTTTGAAGCTCAAGGGATCGCCCGGCTTTGTCAGCGAGGCGACTTGCACAGTCGCGTCGGTCTGCTGGGGATCGTTCATGGATTCGAAGTGCGCGTTTGGACCGGGCTCGAACTGCATCGTCTTCGGAACCATCACGACGAAGTGCTGCATTCCATAAACGGCTTTGGGATCGATGTTGGCGGAGCCGGAGTAGGGCAGAGTGTACTGCACCTGGAACTGGGTCTCTCCCGGCCGAAGCGGGAAGATGAAAGCGTAGCGATTCTTTTCTGATTGCGGAACCGGCGCGGAGTTGAGCGGATTGCCGTTGGCCGTCTTCGCCATCGACTGCGAGATCTTGGCGCCCTCCGGCAGGTAGAACTCGAAGTTGCGGTCATTCATCTGAGTCTTGGGAGGCTTCGACTCATTGTTGACTGCGAACAGGCGAATCACTTCGAGCTGCCCATTTTCCACCTGGAAGCGCATGACATCGGCGGTGACTGAAATACCCTCCAGTTTTTTCGACACGTCGAAAACTTCCACGTCTACGGAGGTGGTTCCGGGAGGGGCCATGCGGTGATAGGTCACACCCTGGTGGATAGCACGAATCAGGTGAGGGCCGCCCACATCGTCGTAGGTGAACTTGAAATTGCCTTTGGCATCGGCCTTGGTACGCGCCGCTTCTTCCATGCCGTTCGCCAGCTTGATCAGAACGACTTCATCGCCGGCAGCGGGCTTGTTGGTGGTCTTATTCGTAACCGTGCCTGTCAGGGTCTCCGCCGCAGCGTAAGAGCCTAGAGCCAAAATCAGGCTGAATGTGAAAGCTTTGAGAGTGAGGTTCAAACCCTCGCTCCTTTCCTGTCGCGGAGTGAAGAAGCCGCGATGGCGGCTGCCTGTTCGAGGCGAGCGATTTCCGCAAGGATCGCGGCAGCTTCGTCTTCCAGGGAGGTCTTCATCTCCTGATAATCAGCATCGGGAAACTTTCCGGCCTTGTATTCAAAGTTTAAGTCGCGCAGATTGTCGTACACGGCTTCCTTGCGCTCGCGCAAATAGATAAGCCGTGTCTTCACGGGGCCGGTGTAGATCTCGCCGGGAATGTAAAACGTGTACACCAGCGAGCCCAGCGTAACCAGGGCGCAAATCAGAAAGACCGTCACAGTTCCGTCTCCTCATCCGCCTGGCTGCGGAAGCGCTCGAGCTCAGGACCCCGCAGCGGCTGAATGCCGTCTGCCAAGGCCGGGGTGGGACGCAGACGCCAGGCACGCACCACCAGGACCACCGTAGCCAGACCGGCGAGCAATGCCACAAAGGGCATGATCCAGGCTATGCGGCCGAACCCTTTTGTGCTGGGAGCCGCGACCACCGTGGTGCCGTATTTCTGCACGAACGTCTGCAGGGTCAAATCGTCGTTGTCGCCGTGATCGAGCGCGGCCGCGAGTTCCACTCGCATGCGGTCGGAATACTGGCAGCCCACGTGGTTACATTCGAGCAGAATCTGGGAACAACCGCAGACACACATCAGGTGATGGCCCAGGTTCTGGAAGCGCGCATCTTCGTCGCCGACGCCCATGAAGGTGAACAGCGCAGCCACGACCAGCAACAATTGTGCAACCCGCTTCAGCATTGGTTTCGATGGAGGCCGCATCAGTCGCCGGCTCCTACTGCCGGCGCGGTTTGTACCCGCGCAGGCACACGTGCGGCGATCGGAGCCGCGTTGGGAACGAGGGCAGTCACTGTTCCAAAAATCATGATGATCAGTCCGGTCCAGATCCACGGCACCATCGGGTTCAGGTGAGCCTTGATGATGGGTCGGCCGGTCTCTTCATTTCGGCCCTCGTAGACAACGTACAGATCGTTCACCAGGAACAGATCCTGCGAGTACGTGGGATAGATCCGCGGAATCGTTTGCGGCTGCGAACTGGCTTTATAAAGCCTTCGCTCCGGGTACATGGTCGTGATCTGATCGTTTCCCTTGAAGACGTTGATGATTGCCCACTCATTGCTGAAATTCGGGTTGTCGTCCTGTGTGTAGGACTGGCAAACCAGCGTGTAGGGACCGATGTTGATCTTGTCGCCGAAGCCCATCTCTTTTTCGGCTTCGCGGTTGAAAGGTGTCCCGAGGATGCCGATGATGACGACGGCGACGCCGAAATGCACGATGTAGCCGCCGTAACGCCGGGTGTTGCGATGATAGAGATGAACCATGGAGCCGAGCAGTCCAAGGCCGGGGGTTTTTTGCGCGATGACGCGGCCGCCGCGCACGAATTCAGAAATAACGGTGCAGATGACCAGGGCGGCGAGCATCGCGGCCATCAGTGAATAGAAATAGGAGATATCTTTCCAGGGGCGGACGCCCAAAATCATCATGACGACGCCGAGTGCCAGGGCTCCGGCGGCGGGCCACATGAAATTGCGTTTCAGGCTTTCGAATGATGTCCTGCGCCACGCCAACAGTGGGCCGACCGCGGTCAGCACCAGCAGGAAGAGCGCCACCGGGACAGCTACATTGTTGTAGAACGGAGCGCCGACGGTGACTTTCGATCCTTGAATCAATTCCGAGATCTTCGGGAACCACGTGCCCCACAGCACGACGAAGCAGGCCACCACAAAGAGCAGGTTGTTGAAAAGAAAACTTGACTCGCGCGAAATGATCGATTCCAACTTGTGCTCACTGCGCAGGTGCGATCGGTTCGCTACGTAGAACCCAGCGAAAGTCGCCAACGTGATGATCAGAAACCAGCCGAACCACGAACCGATCGAGGATTGCGCGAAGGCGTGGACGGAACTGATGATTCCGCTCCGTGTCAGGAAAGTTCCCAGGATAGCAAGCCAGAACGTCGAGAAGACCAGCCACATGTTCCACGTCTTCAGCATGCCACGCTTCTCCTGCATCATCACGGAATGCAGAAAGGCGGTACCCATCAGCCACGGCATCAGCGAAGCGTTCTCGACCGGATCCCAGCCCCAATAGCCGCCCCAGCCGAGCACTGAATATGCCCAATGCGCGCCCAGGAAAATCCCAATGGTCAGAAAGCCCCAGGTGACCATGGTCCACCGGCGGGTAATTTGAATCCACTTTTCCCCCGGGTAGCGCATGATGAGTGCGCCCAGCGCGAATGCGAAGGGAACAGTGAATCCTACATAGCCCAGATACAGCATGGGCGGATGAATGACCATTTCCGGATACTGCAGGAGCGGGTTCAGACCACTGCCATCCGGCGGAATCTGGCCCTCTAGAATGGCGAAGGGGTGAGCGGCGATATTCAGCAGGAGCAGGAAGAAAACCTGCACGCCCGCGATGACGACCGAGGCATACGCAAAAAGACCCGGATCGGTTTTGTAGCGCAGCCGCAGAACGAATCCGTACGCGGCGAGCAGCAACGACCAGAACAGCAGCGACCCTTCCTGTCCGGACCAGAGAACCGCGAACTTATACGGGCCAGGAAGATCCTTGTTGCTGTGGTGAAAGATGTAGGCGACCGAGAAATCATCGGTGAACGCGGCCGTGACCAGCACTACGGACGCCAGCAGAATGGTTCCGAACGCAGCGATTCCCGCGCGGCGCGCGGTTTCCCCGAGACGCTCGGATCCGGGTCCACCAATGATCAGCGCCAGCGCGCCGACCACGAACGAGTAGCCGGCAAGTCCGAGCGCCAACAAAAGCGCAAAACTACCGATTTGCGGCAGTGCAATACTACTGAATTGGGACATGGGGGAACCCTTGCATATCTTTTCAGAAACACGCGACTAGAGCAACCGAGAAGACCCTGACCGAACCTTACTCTACTCTTTACTTAGAGTTTTGCCGGGGCGATCAGGTTGCGCTGATTGGGCTTGATACCGGCCGAAATGGGGTCGCGTGAATATTTTAACGATCTCGGCGTGAAACTATGGTGTCGCATGCTGGGAGTCCAGGACAAGTGCCGGAAGTACAGTTCAGGCGGATACTTGGATCGTCAATCCTGTCTACAATCAAGCTTAAGGGCCGCTTCACCGGCGGTTCGTTTGTCGGCAACTTGCTGCAAGCTAAGGAACATGGGGCAAGCGAGCCCGCATCATCCCCCGAATGAGACTTGGATTGCTTTTATCGTCGATGGGGGAAGGTCGGGCAAGGCACTTCGACTGCAAGCACACGATCGCCGAGCGCACGCAGTTCGTCGCTACATTTGTCTCGCTTACGCCGACTGCGGGTGGGCGCGGTAGCGCTCGCGAACTTCGCGCTCGGCCAGCAACCAGTGTTCATTTTCCTGGCCGGATAGGCGTCCGTGCTGCTCCCAGAGTTCGTAAGCGCGGCGACGGATTTCGTCTTCCAGGTTGATCGGCACGATGTTTTTGCGAGCATCGGGCTGAGCTTTGCGAATTTCCCTGAATTCCGGAACCGCTTCGGCCATGAGCGAAGGATTCACGGGATTTACAGACTTGTTCGGGTTTTCGCCATTCGTCTTGCCGGCGTTGGTGCGAGGTGTTTTAGCTTTGGCCATGATTGAATACTCCTTACAAGTTCCTAAATTTTAGGAATGAGTCGAACTGATGAATGAGCCACATACCTACACTTCAACCACGACCGGGGGGATGAATGTTGGGTAGCGGGGTGATTTCTTAAATATAAACCTTCTAGTCCAAGATGTGACAAGGCTTTGGAGAAAAATTGTGGAAGAAAATTGACAGGGTAGATTTTTCTACAGTTACATGGCCGATCAATGGAAATCGTGGGAACTGGTTTCAGCTTGCGTGACGGAAAGCGGTAGCACACGCTCTGCTTTCACCGAGATCACGTTGTCCTGATTCTGCAGGATGCCTTCCACCATCAGAAACCTTCCTGAGCTAAGAAGAATCCGGTTTTGTTGGAGCAGGTCCGGCGTGACGATCGCATTCGCGATGCCGGTTTCGTCTTCCAGGCTCAGGAACACAAATCCTTTTGCCGTGCCGGGCCGCTGGCGTGCAATGACACATCCGCCGATCCGCAGACGACGTCCACTGGGAAGGGAACTGAGGCTGGAGGCGGGGTGAATGCCCATTGCCTTCATTTCGGCACGGCGGTAAGCCATCGGATGTGGCCCAGTGGTCAGACCGGTCCCATGAAAGTCAGCCACCAGACGCTCTTCATGCGTCATGTGCTCCAGTGGCGAAGGAGCGTCGGGTTCCGGGAGTTCTTCCAGCAAAGGGCCAGAGCGGCGAACGGCTTTTTCGATCTGCCAGAGCGCGTCGCGGCGGTGTCGCAAGTCGCGAGTACCGAGTACCGAGTTGTGAGTTAGTTTCGAGTTTCGGGTTTCGAGTTTCGAGTCGCGAGTCCCGAGTCGCGAATTTGGCGATTTTTCACCACCGAGGCACAGAGGCACAGAGGAATTCGAGGATTTTAGATTTCTGATTTCAGATTGCAGATTGTTGGGGCTTTCGGGAACTGGCCGCGAAAAAGCAGATTCCTCGCTGCGCTCGGAATGACAAATTTTTAAATTGTTTTGTGTATTGAAATTGTTTTGTTCATTGATTTCCTCTGTGACTCTGTGTCTCTGTGGTGAATTTCCAATTGCATTCAGCGCTCCGATTTCGGCGAGCGTGGTGAGTTCGTCTTTGCGGAGTTCCGGGACACGGCGGGTGAGGTCGTGGATCGATTGGAAAGGAGCGAGGCTGCGTTCCCGAACCAGAGCTTGCCCGGCGGCTTCGCGCAGCCCGCGAACATATTTGAGGCCGAGGCGGAGAGCGAGTTTTTCTTCACCACAGAGACACCGAGGCACAGAGAAATCATTTGTTTTCGGCAGATCCTTTAATTGCGCTTGTTGGAAGCCTTCATTCTTTTGCCGCTGCACGGCGTTGGAGCGAGTGTAGGAGCCGATTTCGTTCCAGGAGATTTGGACGGTGAAGTCGGCGGCCCGTCCATGTGCTTGCGGCTGATCTTGAGGGATGACGCCGACCTCAGCGGCTAAAGCCGCGCTGGAATTGAGATTCTTATCGGACCGGCTAAAGCCGGTCCCTTTCAAAGCGAATTCTTGGTTGATGGCTGGTGGCTGATGGCTGATAGCTGATGGCTGATAGCTGATGGCTGATGGGTGATAGCTGATGGCTGATGGGTGATAGCTGATAGCTGATGGCTGATAGCTGATAGCTGATTTCTCGCTGGCGACTGGAGACTGACGACTGACGACTTCTTCCAGCGTGCACAACCAATCCGACTTCGTCACATCAATCGGCAGAACTCTCAATCCGTGGCGCTGCGCATCTTTCACAATCGTGGCCGGATGATAAAAGCCCATGGGCTGATTGTTCAGCAAGGCTGCGGTGAAGGCGCCCAGGTAATGACACTTCAGCCACGCGCTGGCATAGGCGATCAGGGCGAAGCTGGCGGCATGGGATTCGGGAAAGCCGTAGAGCGCGAAAGAGGTGATAGAGAGAATGATCTGCTCTTGCGCTTCCTGGGCGATTCCATTGCGGGTCATGCCTTCGCGCAAACGAACTTCAATTTCTTTCATGCGCGCCTGCGAGCGCTTGAATCCCATGGCGCGGCGGAGTTCTTCGGCTTCCCCTCCGGTGAAATTCGCGCTGATCATCGCGATGCGCAGCAACTGCTCCTGAAAAAGGGGAACGCCCATCGTTCGCGCCAGCACCGGTTCGAGCGAAGGATGCGGATAGGTGACGGGTTCGCGTCCCTGGCGGCGCTGGAGAAAAGGATTCACCATCTGGCCAACAATGGGGCCGGGGCGAATGATGGCGACCTGCACCACGATGTCGTAGAACCTTTTCGGGCGCAGGCGCGGCAGACACGACATCTGCGCGCGGCTTTCGATCTGAAACATCCCGACCGTGTCGGCTTTCTGCAGTGTTGAATAAACTTCGGAATCGTCTGGCGGAAGGTGCGCAAGATCGACTTCCTGGTGGTAGTCGTTACGGATGAGTTGGATGGATTCTTCGAGCACGGCCATCATGCCGAGGCCGAGCAGATCCACCTTGATGATGCCCATATCGGCGCAGTCTTCTTTATCCCATTGCACGACTACGCGCCCGGGCATCGAAGCAGGTTCGAGCGGGACCACGGAATCGAGTTGTCCCTGGCAGATGACCATACCTCCCGAATGCTGGCCGAGATGGCGTGGCAGATCCTGCACGGCGGTGCAAAGTTCGAAATATTTGCGCAGGCGCGGGTGATTCAGATCCAGGCCGGCGTCATGGAAGCGCCGATCGAGCGCGTCGTTGGCATCCTTATATTCCCAGGTGGCGACAGCGGCAGAAATTTTGTTTAGCGTCTCCGGATCGAATCCCATGGCCTTACCCATTTCGCGAGCAGCCATGCGGTTGCGATACGTGATGACGTTGGCGGTCATGGCGGCGCCGCGCTGGCCATAGCGCTGGTAGATGTACTGGATCACTCGCTCGCGCTGATCACCACTGGGCAGGTCGATGTCGATGTCAGGCCATTCGCCGCGCTGTTCGGAGAGGAAGCGCTCGAAAAGCAGTTCCATGCTGATTGGATCGACTGCGGTGATGCCCAGCGAGTAGCAGACTGCGCTGTTGGCAGCAGAACCGCGGCCCTGGGCGAGAATATTCTGCTCGCGGCAGAAGCGCACAATATCCCAGACGATCAAGAAATATCCGGCCAGTTCGAGCTTCTCAATCAGTTGGAGTTCGCGCTCGATCTGGCGGCGAGCGCGCTGTTGCAGGTCCTTATTGTGAAATCCGTTCTGGGGAACGCGATCGCCTGACAGCGAAATGCCGTAGCGCCAGCGGGCGCCTTCCTCCGTGCGCTGGCGCAGGAACGACATCATGGTTTCGCCTTCGGGCACGGGATAACGCGGGAATTCGTAGCCCAGATCGCTGAGCTTGAACTCGAGGCGCGCGGACAGTTCGGCGGTGTTGGCAATGGCTTCAGGCAGGTCGGCAAAGAGCTGCGCCATTTCTTCGGACGTCTTCAGGTGGCGCTCGGAATTGCGGGCGAGCAGGCGGCCGGCAGTCATCAGAGTCTGATGGTGGCGGATCGCGGTGAAAACGTCACACAGCGGACGATCGTGCGGCGTGGCGTAGCAGACGCCGTTGGTGGCTAAGAGCGGAAGATGGAGGTCGCGGGCAATTTCGATGGCGACGCGGTTGCGGGCTTCTTCCTCGCGGTGAAAATGGCGCTGGAGTTCGACGTAGACGTTCTCGCGGCCAAAAATGCCGGTCAGATGCTCGACCGCGCGGCGGGCTTCGGCAGGGCCTCCTATCTTTAGGGCAGCGGCGAGCGGACCTTCATCGCCGCCGGTGAGGCAAACGATGCCTTTGGCGTGCTGCGCGAGTTCGTGCTCAAGTACCGCTCCTTCTTCTTTTCTCGGCGCGCGCAGCTTCATTCGGGTGATGAGTTGGCAGAGATTCTGGTAGCCGGTGCGGGAGGAGACCAGCAGAGGGAGTTGGAAATCACCGGATTTCAGATTTTTGATTTCAGATTGCAGATTGTTGGAATTCGATACAGGCCGCTCGGGCGATGCAGGTTCCTCGCTGCGCTCGGAATGACAAGCTTCTAAAGAATGGGGTACTTCCTCGGATATTTCAAATTGTTCTTTATTGGTGGTTTTCTCCGTGTCTCTGTGTCTCTGTGGTGAAAAATGTCTTGGCAATGAAAAAGCTTCACAGCTCACTTCGGCGCCGATGTGAGCTTTGAGGCCTGCCTTCTGCGCGGCGAGATAGAATCGCGGAGATCCGTAGAGCCCATCGCGGTCAAGCAAGCCCATCGCCGACATGCCCCGCGCCGCGCACACCGAGATCAAGTCCTCGGGCAAAGTGGAGCCTTCGAGAAAACTGAAAGCGGAACGCGAGTGGAGTTCGATGTACATGAGTTGCTGGTAATCAGTTCTCAGTTCCCAGTTCTCAGTTCTCAGTTCCTGGTTTCAAGCTGAGATCCCGTTGTCAGGCTTCCGTAAACAAAGACTTTTGCAATACGAGCAATGGTTGCCAACAACTGAGAACTGGGAACTGCTTTAGTCATACGTCCCTTCCACAAACCAATGTCCACTGAGCAAGTCGTGTACAAGACGGTAAAGAGCCAAGCTAGACTTTGCTGACGCTGGGTTTCTGATAATGGAGCGACGGGCGTCCCCGCCCGTCGACCCGCGACTGACGACTGCTGACGACTGGCGACTGACGACTGGCGACTGAATCGCGATATCCCATTCGTCTCTTGCCCATCCATCTTCTTCCCACCAGTCCCCGGAAGAGCGCCATGGGCCGGCCATCCAAAGAATCTCCCCGTCTACTTCTTTTCGTTTCGGACACACCAGGTGTGCGGGCTTGCCGTCGCGCAAGGTGACCATTACGCGCAGCGGCGGACGGAACATGCGCAATGCGGTGATCGGCGCTTGTGTGGTGGCGCTGTCTGACTTTTCTTTTTGTCCCTTGGGCTGTGTTGGCACAAAATGCCGCATCCGAAAAGCTCCCGGACGATGCGAGTCGAGAAGTTGCAGCGAGCCGACTTTTTCTTCGCCGACCATGCCCGCAATACGCGCCAGGGTGAGTTCGAGTTTCTCCGGTTCAGGCGTGGGCGGCTGAAACAATCCTCCCTGCGTGCTGCGCGGCTGAGCCGGAATGGCGGAGAGATGCACTTTCAGAATGGGCGCGCCCGGAGGATGCGCTTTTAAATCGAGTTGCAGAAGTTTCAGGAAGACCTTGGCATCGAGCATCGGGACGGGAAGTTCGAGGGTGCGGGTGAATAGTTTCGAGTTTCGGGTTTCGAGTTTCGATTGGAGGTACTCATCACAGAGGCCGCCTTCGGGCGCGTAGAGGCCAGGCTCCGATGCGGATTTTTGATTTGGGATTTCAGATTGCAGATTGGTGGGGAGCGGTGCAGAGCGCGTCGGAAAAGCAGGTCGTTCGCTTCGCTCAGGATGACAATTCGTGAATTGAGAGGAGCGAGTTGTGGATTGTGACTTTTGCGATGGGCTTGATTCTTCCGCGGGCACGTCTTCGACGAAATGAAAGCCGTTGTCGAGAGTCAACTGCAGGCGCAGTTTCTGCGCGGCCAGGGCGCGGGCGCCCAGGCGGACACTGAGCTGATCGAGCATATGAGCCAGAAGGAATGCGAGTGGCTCCAGCAATACCAGCGGGTGCTCTAATTCCATGGCTTCTTCAAAAATCAATGGTGGTTCCACAGGCACCAGCGTGCGCGCGACCGCGCCGCGTGCGAGTTGTTGCAGATAGGGTCCAGTCTGGCCCATGCGCTCGCTTAAAGCGACTTCGGGAAGCGCGCACAGTGCGCGCAGATTGCGCACTCCCCATAGATCAAACGTTTCAAGAATACGAGCATCTGCCTCAGACGTATTGGGAGCAGTCAGTCCGGAGAACAAGACGTCCAGCGGAAGATTGCCCAACCGCTCGGCTTCCTTGCCTTCGGGGATCACCGTGACTCCCGGGAAGCCGCGGGCCGCAAAGCGGGCAGTATCGGGGTTGAAGGCCGTGGCGACGTTGGCTTCGAGGCCGAGGTCAGACGTGCGGCGCGCGATGTCGCGTGCAATCTGGGGAAGCGAGCCGAAAAGGGATTCGAGTCCGGAAAGATCGAGAATCACCGTGTCCGCTGCCGTGTCTTCGACGCGCGGTGAGAACGATTGCGCGCAGTCGAGCAGGGCAGCGTGCGCTGCGGTTTCCTGCAAAAGCGACCGGGGGCGGAGTGTCAGATCAGTCCAGGGTTCGACCTGAATCTTCGTCATGCAAGGCTCGATGCCGATGCGGCGCGCCTTTTCATTAATGGCGAATACTTTTTGCAACGGCGGCTTGCCTTCGAGCACGGCGATTGCCTGCGAACGTAATTCAGGTTCCGCGCGCAGAATCGCTTCGGCGGGGAAGTCAGGAACGAAAATGCAGGCAAAAGGCATGGGATCAGTCGTCAGTCTCCAGTCGTCAGCTGCTATCAGCTATTAGCAATCAGCTTTCAGCCAATTCCTGCTTTGAAAGGGACCGGCTTTAGCCGGTCGAAAAGTTCTAAATCTCCAGCGGCTTTAGCGCTGAGGTTGACTCTCATGCTGTCCATACAGCTTTTGTTGTGAAATCGCCCACCGACTTCACCGGCTTGCGTTCCATGCGCGAGCGCAGAACTTCTATCTGAACCTCGATTCCAGTCAGCAGTTCTGCATGCGATGGTTTTTCGCTGGCAGATGTTTCATCGCGAGAATCATGTCGGTCTTCCGAGGATTGCCTTTTATTGAGAACTGAGGATCGAGAACTGAGAACTTTTTCCTGACGACTGATTTCCGACGATTGACGACTGAGTTCCAACGACAACGTCGCGCACGATTGCGCGCAGGCTTGCGTCCCCGTCACCAGCAAAAGTGTGGGAGTGTTCTCCACGGCGCGGCGGAAGCGGAACCAGGTGGTCAGCGGAATGCGGCGCGCCATCTTCAAAGGCACTCCAGCCAGATCAATGGCGACCATGCCAAATCCGCTGCTTTGCAGCAGCAGGTCCGTTGCGCGCAGTGCTTGTTCGACAGGATCTTCCATGCGGCGCCGCTCACGCTCTTCCAGGCTGAAGGCCTGGCGGCGCTTGCGCGATAAAGCAGAAGATTGGGCATGCGATCCGCACCGTATCCAAAGGAGCCGTTCCAGGTTCACGCCGGCCGCTGTGGCGGAATGGGGATCAAGGGCGTCGCTGGCATCAATGAGCGCGCAGATTTCTTCGCGGCTCGTGACGGCAGCGATCGCGGCAAGCATCACGGTGGTGCGTCCGGAAGACTCGGGTCCACACACTTCCGTGAGACATCCGCGCGGCAGTCCGCCAGTCAAGGCATCGATCTGCGCAATTCCGCTGGACGCTGTTTCCGGCGCAGGGCGCACTTCCAGCCGCGACGCCGGGGTCACACCTGCCAGTGTTTCCGAAAATTCTTTTAAAAGCTTTGCCGAGCTGGATCGGGCGACCAGGGGAAAATGGCTGATCGCTTCGACGTGGAGCAGCGGGGAAGACATGAGATCCTCGACATTCAGGGAAGGCCGTAGCTGGGAATCCCGTATGAGCGAATAAGGTATGTTCGCTTTTTATTCGCCTTTCATAAATTTTGCTCCGCTTGCGCCGTGTTGTCAATATGCTCCGTAAGTTTATAAAAACAAACGAATTGTCATCCGAGCGAAACGAGGAAATCTGGATTGAGCAGGAATCCCTCGCTTGGACCGACGGCTGCCTGCTCATATGCTCCGGCAGATTCCTCGCTGCGCGAGGAATGACAAGATTTATCAAAATCACTTTCCTCTTTTGGTACCGGCAACAATCGACTTCTGGATCGTCATCGCATAATCCGGCAGATAACAAGACCCGCACCCCCTTTGTCCATGAACCTTTCACTTTTTCGCACATTGAATGGGCTTAGTTCTTCCGCATAGAATCGGAACCGCTGTGATGGCACGATCAACGGTGTGGGCGTGTATCGTCCTTGGAGGATGGCTTGCGCACGATATGCCATCCCAAACGGCGGCCGCGCGAACTTCGGCAATGCCCACCTCAGGGCTGTCTGCGTCCGCTCCTCAAAGCACTGCAATCCGAAATCCAGCCCAGCAAAGTACGGCTGTCCGCGCTCCCGCTTCGGCGCTCCCGACGGCGGCCGTCAGCCCTTCGAAAATCAATCTGCGCGCCGGCACGAGCCGGAAGTTTTTTGCGCAGGTAAGCGATGGGTCCATTTCCAAATTTGTGTGGCGTGTGAACGGTGTGAAGGGCGGGAGCGCCGCCACCGGCACGATCGATGCCGACGGTACTTTCATCGCACCCGAACTCCCTCCAGCGAATAACGTTGTCGAGATCGAAGCGACCAGCGCGTCACGGCCCAATATTTCCGGCAAGGCCGTGATCACCATCCTGAATCCCACGCCCGTCATCGCGTCCTTGAACCCGAGGACGCTCACCTACGGCGAACACGAAATCACGATCGAGGGCAGTGGGTTCGTATCGGGTTCGCAGGTGAAGATGAATAATGTGGCGCTGCCCACCAAGTTCATTTCGAGTAAGCGGCTGACTACGACTGCGACCCTGGCTCCCGCAACCGGTGGTCGAATCGCCTTCACCATTTTCAATCCAGATCCGGGCAACGAGACTTCGACTCCCGCGGTCGCGACGTCAGGCCCTCCGAATCCCAAAATCAGCTATCTCGCTGCAGGGCGTTTTCTGGAACAGGCCTCTTGGGGTCCATCTGCCGAGAGCATTGCGCACCTGCAGGACGTGGGCTTTGAGGCATGGCTGGCAGAGCAGTTCGCGACGCCTGCGACCCTCTACAAGTCTTCGAACAACACCGCCGACAATCTGACCGACGAGCAGAGCGAGTTCTTTGTTCATGCGGTCGAGGGTAAGGACCAGCTGCGGCAGCGAGTTGCATTCGCCTTAGCGCAGATTTTTGTGGTGTCCGGTTTGAAGACCGGGCAGCCGCGCCAGATGGTTCCTTACCAAAATATGCTTCTGCAGGATGCTTTCGGGACTTATGCCAATGTTTTGCGCGACGTCACCTTGAGCCCTACCATGGGCGTTTACCTTGACATGGTGAATGATGACAAAGGAAGTGCCGGGACTTCTCCGAATGAGAACTATGCGCGGGAGCTGATGCAGTTATTCAGCATTGGAACCGTGGGCCTGAATTCCGACGGCAGCGAGACGGGGCGGCCTACCTATGATCAGAGCACAATTACCGACATGGCGCGCGCCTTGACCGGTTGGACATTTCCCGGCAAGGCAATCACGCAGGGCCACAATCCCGAGAGTTTCGACGGCCGCATGATCGCAGTCGAGAGCAATCATGATGAGGCAGCGAAGGTCATTGTCGGGGGGACCAAGCTGCCTGCGGGGCAATCCGCCGAAAAAGACTTGGATGACGTGCTGCATGCGCTGAGCATGCATCCGAACACCGCGACTTTTATCTCGCTCAGGCTGATTCAGCACCTGGTGACCAGCGATCCCAGTCCCAACTATCTGCGGCGCGTCAGTGAGGTGTTTGGGTCGAGTGAAGGGGACTTGAAAGCCGTGGTCAGCGAGATCCTGATGGATCCGGAAGCGCGTGCAGGGGACGATCCGAACACGGCTGTATCGGAAAAGAGCGGTCACTGGCGTGAGCCGGTGCTGGCGGTCGTTGCCCTGATGAGAAGCCTGGGAGTGCGCGTTCGCGCGGATAATCGCGTAGAACGGTTTTCCACCAGCCTGGGCCAGAGGCTTTTTTATCCGGAGAGTGTGTTCAACGACTATTCGCCGCTTTACCGAACCTCGAGCGGCTTGTTGGCGCCGGAGTTTGAGTTGTTGAGTTCCGGCACTGCGTTAATGCGGGCGAACGTGGTGCGTAATTTGCTCGAGAAAGGTTTGAATGGGGACGCGCAGTTCGACCTCACGCCGCTGGTCTCGCTCGCAGGGTCGCCGCCGGACCTGGTGGATGCGGTCGATCATGCGTTTCTTTATGGGCGCTTGCCCGCGGCTTTGAAGCCGGAAATTGTCACCGCGGTTTCGGCGACGCACGATTACAACCTGCGCGTCCGCAATGCGATATACCTGGTAGCAAGTTCGGCGCTGTATCAAGTGCAGCACTGAGTGGGAAGCAATCGCGATGAGTTACATCACTCGAAGAGAACTGTTGCGAATGGGAGCGCAATCGCTGGGCTTCCTGGCCGCAGGCGGTTGCCTGGGACGCTTCAGCCGTCTCTATGCAGCGGCATCCGAGACGAACGACTACCGCGCGCTGGTTTGCATTTTCATGTTGGGCGGCAACGACGGAAATAATCTCATCGTTCCCATCAAAACGGAGAAGCAAAGCTACAGCGACTACATCCGGGTGCGAGGAACGATCGCGGGGTTGCCGCAGAACTCTCTGGGTGTGATCGCGACTGCGAATGGAAAAGAGATGTATGGCCTCCATGCCCGGCTGGATCGACTGCGCGACCTCTACAGCCGCGGGAAACTTGCAGTCGTGGCCAACGTCGGGACGCTGGTACGGCCCATTAGCAGGGAGCAATACCAGCAAGGCGCTGCTGTGCCGCTGAACCTGTTCTCGCATTCCGACCAACAACAACAGTGGCAAATGGCATCCATACCCGGTGCGCCGCATAACGGTTGGGCTGGGCGCGCGGCCGACCTCGTCTCCATACGCAGCGCGCCATCGAGATTTCCTATCGGTGTATCCACTGCAGGCAACAGTCTTTTCCTGACTGGCGAATTACCCGAAGTATCGATCATCAACGGCCAGCTTGGACTCGATGGCTCAGACGGGTCAATCGCAGAGAACGCCCGTGACGCGGCCTTTCAGCAGATCGTGAAATTTCCGACCGGGATGGCGCTCATCCAGAAAGCCAACCAGGTAGCGGCCGACGGATTAAACGCGGCGAAAGAATTGAATGGCGCACTATCGGCGGGATCCTCGCTGAAAACGCCCTTTCCGTCCACCAGCCTGGGCAAACAACTGCAGCAAGTCGCGCGCGTTATGAATGTGCGCAAGGAACTCGGCGCGCAGCGGCAGATTTTCTATGTAGCCATCGGCGATTTCGATACCCACACCGACTCCATGCGCCGGCAGGACGTGCTGCTCGCTGACATGGCGGCATCGATGTCAGCTTTCTATGACGCCACGGTGGAGATGCAAATCGAGCGACAGGTTGTGACCTTCACCGAATCGGAATTTGGTCGGACCTTGCAGCCTAGCAGCGGCGCGGGCACGGACCACGCTTGGGGAAGCCATCACCTGGTGATGGGAGGTGCGGTGAAAGCCGCGGATGTGTACGGCGTGTTTCCGGTTCTTGCGCTGCAGGGGCCAGAAGACGTGACCGGACGCGGGGTCTGGGTGCCCACTATTTCGCTGGATCAGTACGGCGCGACCCTCGCGTCCTGGTTCGGCGTGGCGGACGATTCGCTGACGAAGGTGTTTCCGAATCTTGGGAATTTCTCTCCGCGAAAGCTGGCGTTCGTGTAGCAGCTACCTATTGGGTGACTCGATTCTCGACGAGTGCAACGCTTTCGAGTGCCCGCAGGTAGCGATCCGCCGAACGACGCACGGCCTCCTTGGCGTCTCCTTGCACCACGAAGCCAGGCCAGGCCCCGTAAAGTTTCGTGAATGAGAACGGCTCCAGCGCGGAGACGATGCGGCGGACGCTGGCGGCGTCGAGCGGAACGAAATTCGGATAGCTGTACATGAAGCTCACGTAACGCTTGTCCGGACAAACCTGGGGCTGGTCTCCCGTGAACAGGGCGCCTCGTCCATTCTCCGCTTGCGCAGAGTGCAGGACCTGAAAGCCCGGGAAGTGCCCGCCTAAACGAATCAGCGTCAGGCCTTGTCCCAGCGAGTACGTCTCACCTTTCCAGAATCGGATCACGGGATCGGGTCTTTGTACCCATTCGCGGTCTTCTTCATGCAGATAGATCGGCACACCCCCAAAGGCGCGGCTCCACTCGACCATCGACGTGTAGTAATGCGGATGAGAGATGGCAACCGCGGAAATGCCGCCCAGCGCGTTGATCAGGTCGACCGTGTCAGGATTGATCAGGCTCACGCAGTCCCAAAGAATGTTGCCTTGCGCCGTGCGCATGAGCAGGGCGCGTTGCCCGATGCCAAATTGCGGAACCGTCAACACGCCCCAGATTCCTTCACCTTCCTGATAGATCGTGTTGCGATGCGATTTCTGCAGTTTTTCGAGCGTCGTCCACTGTTGCCCTTGTAAGCCGACGAACTGCCGCTCATCCTGGCAGATCGGACAGCGCTCAGGCGGGTGATCGGCTGGACTGAACTGCGTTCCACAAGTGACACACAGGCAGGTCATGGGCTCTTCCTCGGAAAATTGGCGGGCAGTTGGTTAGGATGCAACCTGCTCGCGTGGCACGAACTGCCCCAGCAGAGATCGCAACTGAGGGCTCAGGTGCAATTCACGGCTTTCGCGCTCCAGTAACTTGTGAGCATCCGAGGCCGATTTCAGCGCATAGCGCAGGTACGAAATTCGCATCAGCCACAACCCGTGATGGAGGTCTTCCTGGCTGCGCATCTGAAAGGTGACCCAGCCAGAATTGGGAACCCAGCGATGATTCTCGGCCAAACCCTGTGTCAGGAGTTCATCATGGATCGCGCGCGGGAATGGTATGTCCACGATTCCGCCGGTGTGCACATGGCCGACTTCCGCACTTCCCAGGCGGAATTCTCGACCGCCAAAACGATGCGGGTGAGTTGCGATGTTCGGCCATCCCGATACTTGTGTTTCGAATTGCTTCCAGTACGTCATGTCAACGCCTTCCTCAACCTGTTTTTTGGATGACGGGAATCCGGCGGGCGATTCTTTCCGAATAGGGAACGATAGCGTGTTACGAGTCCGCCTATTCGGGGTCGCGGGCAGCGCTTTCGAAAGCGCTCTTGCTTCGTCGAATCGCGGAAGGGACGAGTTTCGGAGGTTTGGGACCACGACGAATGGCGTTGAGAACTGGTGCATACACTAGTTCTTTACCTCCTTCAACCGAACGCAGCATGAGTCCACCACGGCTCATATCGCCCCGTCCCACAAATTCCATAGGAAAGAGCAGACGGTCCTGGAAGATCTGAAGGAGAGGTTCCACGTATTTGGAAGTCGCAATGCTGCCCAGAAGAACAATGTCGCACACGCCTCCGAGCCTCTCCAAAAGCAAATGACAGTCCCGATCGAGCGGAGCGCGATATCGCGGCTCTCCGGCATCGATGTCGTTCGCTGCCATCTCGCGTAACCGCTCGAGGGTCACAACTGTTTCCGGAGCAAGCAAGCCCGCCGACGCAGTAATCACGAATGAACCTGATACATCGAACGGAGGCGTGGAAAAGGCTCTCGCATACGCGAGCTTGCCGCGAAAATACAAACCGCTGACAAAAGTGAACAACTCACCCAGCGTCACGCCCTTTTGCCGCAGACGGCAAGCAAGATCTGAAGCAGCATTTGCTTTGAGGACGTAACCGGCACGGATACCTGCAAGGTTGGCGGGCGAGAGGAGAAAAATCCGATGCTTGCGATGCGAGTGTGAGGTCAGGCCTGAGATTCCTTTCTATGTTGATTTGGGTAGCGCCGGCGTCTCGCCGGCTCTCCGGCGGTTGCCGCAACCGCCACATGCCGGCAAGATGCCGGCTCTACGCCGTGTGCTTCCAGGGTGACCACTATTTTAGTCGAACAGACGGTAGCGGAGCTTACTTGAATCGAGCCGTTGTCCTCCGGCATCCGAATGACAGTTTGAAACCGGTATCGATGAACACCGAACGCAACACTTTCATGCACCTCGCTGCCGACGTCAGCTAACATGCCCCTTTCACGTCTCCTCGGACCGAAGAGCGAGCAATTGATGAGACATCGCCAGTACACTCATGATCAAGGTTTCAGCTCTTCTTCGGTGGTTTACTCACTCCGCCCACGAGTTCCATGCAGCATTAGAGATGGCTAGCGATCCCGGCGGCCATGGCCTTGGCGGCGTCGGCATTCAGGTCGGCGACTCGCATATCGATGTTCACCATGACGTCGCCCTTTCGCATCATGACGCCCGAAGCCATGGGCTCCAGGTAGGCTTCGTCACCCAGACCGGAGAGGGGGGTGAAAGTTTCCATGCCAGAGACGACTCTC
>QIAH01000041.1:0-14078 GCA_003225465.1 Acidobacteriota bacterium
AGTTCGATCAGAAACTCAAGGACAAAAAGATCACCCTTGACGACTTCCGCCGCGACCTCCGTCGCTCCCTCACCGTCGAAAAAGTCCTCAACAAGGAAATCACATCCAAAATCAACATCACTGACCAGGATGTCAGCGATTACTACAACGCCCACAAGGGCGAATTCAACCTGATCGAGGCCCAGTACCATCTCGCCCAGATCTACGTCTCACCCATGCCCAATCCGCAGGTCCACAATCTGAAGAATGACAAGGCCCAGAACGAAATCGAGGCCCGCAAGAAAATCCAGATGCTGTCCAACCGCCTCGACAGCGGAGACGATTTCGCTACGCTAGCCATGAACTATTCCGAAGACACCGAGACCTCCGGCAACGGCGGCGACCTGGGATTCACTCCCGAATCCTCCCTCCAGCGCACCGATCCCACTACCCGCGAAATTGTCATGAAACTGAAGCCCGGCCAGTACAGTCCCATCATTACCGTGCAGGACCCTGCCAGCAAACGGGTGATCGGCTTCCGCGTCGTAAGACTGATCGCCAAGGAACCCGCCGGACAACGCGAGTACAGCGATCCCCGCGTCCAGCAAGCGATCCGCTCGCAGCTCCGCGATCGCCGCGAACAGCTCCTGAAAGCCGCGTATTACGAGGTCCTGCGCGATTCCGCCAAAGTCAACAACTTTTACGCGGAAGACGTCCTGAAGAACTCAGGCCTGGCAAAGTAAAGAGTCTGAAAGTAAAGAGGCCGGGAAAGTAAAGAGGCCGGGAGAGTAAAGAGACGGGAAAGTAAAGAGACCGGGAAAGTAAAGAGACGGGGAAAGAGCAAAGATGATTTGCTCTTGGTCGACAGTTTTCGGTCCTTCATTCTGTGTGTCGTCTTTTTGGTTCTTCACTCCTGTTTGTCATCCTGAGCGCAGTGAGGCGCCAGCCGAACGCAGTCGAAGGACCCCGCTGCTGCCTCGATCTCGCATACTGCAGGAGGCATTTCCACCAGAACTGTAAGAGCTTTTGTCCTCCAGGTATTGCCCTTCGAGGTTAAGTTTTTTCCAAAGAAAGAAGGACAGGTTCCCCGCTGCAAGCAATCTGAAATCTTCAATCCGAAAATTGCCATTTCTCCCCCGACGCCTGCCGCCTGCTTCTCTCACTCCACCACCGCCAGCACGTCCCCCGCATTCACAGCCGCCCCTTCCTCCGCCACCAGCTTCCGCACCACGCCCTTCTTCGGCGACTTGATTTCGTTCTGCATCTTCATTGCCTCGACCACCACGATGCCCTGCCCAGCCTCCACTTCAGCGCTCTCGGCGACCAGTACGCGCACGATCTTCCCCGGCATCGGCGCCAACAGCTTGCGCGGACCCTTTCCATCATCCGCCGCCGCCCGGCTGCGCAACGAACGCGGATCGCGCAATTGCGCCGCGTACCGCACGCTCCCCACCCACAAATGCATATCGACGGCCGTCCGCTCCCGCTTGATCTCATACGCCTTGCCATCGATCAGGATCGACAGCACATCCCGCCGCGCCAGCACCGCATCGATCTCCACTGCGCGCCCATCCACCCGGCACGCCCAGCCTCCATCGACCCGCTCCAACTCCAGCCGGTAATTCTTCCCATCGATATTGACGTCGTAAGTCATGCCAGAGAACCGTACTCAACCCCTGATCTCTTCTTCGCGATCTTTGCGCTCCCTTCGCGACCTTCGCGGTTAAAATCTTTTTCCGGCTTCACTGCAATGCTTCGATTCTCCCCGCCCGCTTCCAATTCGAAACCGCCTCCGCGCCCGTCCCGTTCGCTTCCGCTCGTGCAACCGTCCCCGGGTCCAGCACAGCAAACACCCCCGCCGCGATCGCCGCCACCTGCGCCGCATGCTCATCTCGCGGTGCATCCACGCCGGGCCGCGCCAGCAATCGATCCAGATATCCGGTATCCAGCTTCCCCGCACGAAACTCGGCATCATTCAGGATTCGCCGGAACAGCGAAATGTTCGTCTTGATCCCACCCACAAAATACTCGTTCAGCGCCCGCACCAGCCGCGCCGCAGCCTGCTCCCGGTCCGTGCCGTATCCGATCAGCTTCGCCAGCAGCGGATCGTAATCAATCGGCACCGTCCATCCCTCATACATGCCACTGTCCCGCCGGATCCCCGGTCCCGACGGCAGCAACAGCAACGTAATCTTCCCCGGACTCGGGAAGTAATGGTTGTCGGGATCCTCCGCATAAATCCGGCACTCGATGGCGTGCCCCCGCAGCAGCACCTCTTCTTGCCGGAAGGGAAGTTTTTCCCCTGCCGCGATCCGGATCTGCAGATGCACCAGGTCGAGTCCTGTGGTCAGCTCCGTCACCGGATGCTCCACCTGCAATCGCGTATTCATTTCGAGGAAATAGAAATTCTTCTGCTGGTCGACCAGAAACTCGATCGTCCCCGCATTCGTGTACCCCGCCGCCTGCGCCACCCGCACCGCAACTTCGCCCATCCGGCGCCGCATCTCCGCATCGACAATCGGCGACGGCGACTCCTCCAGCACTTTCTGATGCCGCCGCTGGATCGAGCACTCACGCTCGCCCAGATACACGGTATTCCCGTGCTCATCCGCCAGCACCTGCATCTCGATATGCCGCGGATTGAGAATCGCCTTCTCGATATAGACTTCGCTGTCCCCGAACGATCGCTGCGCCTCGCTCTGAGCCTCCTCGAGCGCCGAACGCAACTGATCAGCAGAATGCACCAGCCGCATGCCCTTGCCGCCGCCACCCGCCGCCGCTTTCAGCATCACCGGATAGCCGAGCTTCTCCGCCACCCGCGCCGCCTCGTCCACCGACTCCACGCCCCGCGAAGTTCCCGGCACGAACGGCACGCCCGCACGCTGCATGTGTTGCCGCGCCCGCGTCTTCGACCCCATCATCTCCATCGAAGCTGCCGTCGGCCCAATGAACTTCACGCCCGCTTCCGCGCAAGCATGCGCGAACCGCGGATTCTCCGAAAGAAACCCGTACCCAGGATGAATCGCATCCGCCCCACTCCGTTTCGCCGCCGCCAGTATCTTTGGAATATTCAGGTAGGATTCCGCGGCCGCCGCTGGCCCCAGGTGATAAGCCTCATCGGCCTTGCGCACATGCAATGCTGCCCGGTCCACGTCCGAGTACACCGCAACGGACTGGATTCCCATCTCGCGGCACGCGCGGATGACCCGCACCGCGATCTCTCCCCGGTTAGCAATCAGAATCTTTTTAAACATCCAAACGAGGTCCTGCTCGTGTTCTCGGCAGCGTCATTCTAATGGAGCAAGAGCAGCCACGCACCTGAGTACGCTCCTCCCGCCCGTTCTTGCGGAATCGATACCTCGAAAACCCCAACTGCGGGGAAAGGGCCTTACCTTTTCAGTGGCACGTGGACCACTGGATCGGGCAGCGGTCCTTTCACCAACTGAGGTTTTTCGTGGGCGGCGGACATAAACCGCCGCCCGGCATCCAACCTCCGGTCTGAGCGAAGAGCCAGGAGGCCAGTGCACATGCGGCTAGCTGCCGCAAGTTCCTCGTTTCTTGTTGAACAAATTCATGAGGAACCAGGAAAGGATTAAAAGCCCTCGACCTATCACAACCGATGAACAAAAACACATGCAAAAAGCCCCTTCCCGCAGGAAGGGGCTGGAAATCCTTATGGAGGGGCGGGCGTCCCCGCCCGCCTGTCTGACGCGGAACCTGCCTTACTTGCCCTCATTACCCATCGTAATCCCGCCCGCACCAGGCTGCTTCTCCGCCTTGGCCTTCTTGACCGCGAGCGTCTTGTCGACCCACTCATCCGCGGTCTTCAAGTCCGCGGCCCGCGCGGCTGGATTATCGCAAGTCACATCCGCCCGCTCGCGATACATCAGGTTCATATATGCCATGGCGTCGTCGTAATCCGGACGCAAATCCAGCGCCTTCTTCAGGTTGTCGATCCCTTCCTGAATGTTGCTGGCATTCTTCTCCTTCAGCGCCGCGCACACCTTCTTGTCCTTCAAAGGCTCATCCGGCTTCAATCCCAGCTTGGCGCGCTCTTCCATGCGTGGCTGATAGGTCTGTGTCCAGTCGATCACGGCTACCGAGTAATACGGCTCCGGATCGTTCGGATCGAGTTCCGTCGCCTTCCGATAGAACTCTTTCGCCTTATCAAACTGCTTCATCTGCAGATAAAGATACGCAATCCCCTTCACGCTGTTCACGTTCTTCGGATCGCGCTGCAGCACCTCCTTGTACTGATCAATCGCCTGCTCGGCCATCTTGTTGTTGTCCGGAGCGTCCGCGCCCGGAATGTATTGCTGTGCGAACGCCGTCGCCAGGTACAGACGCGCATTCAAGAGAGTGGGATCGAGCGACACAGCTTGTTGAAAATGATTGATAGCCTCTTCGTACTTCGCGTTCTTGTAAGCATTGACGCCTTTATTGAGCTGATCGCGGGCCCTGAGCTTGGAGCAGCCCGTGGTTGAGAAAATCATGAGCGCGGCTGCTGCGATCACCAACACTCGTATGCTGGTTTTCATTGCGTTATAAGTCTCCCTTGCCAGGAATCTTGGGACGTTATCATTGCGGCTAAGGTCTGCGCAATCCCGTACGGACCGAGGCCCAGGCACGACCGCCTGGGCGTACTCTTGCCTGCTCGATTCTAAGCCGGCGCGTGCGGACGCAGGACGCCTGGAGAGCTCGCGCGCACCTTCCGATTTTACTGCCCGGCCTCGATCTTGGCCGTGATCAAGCCCACTTTATCCACGCCCGAAGCGTGTGCGATGTCGATCACATTCGCTACGTCGAAGAAGGGAACATTGTCATCCCCCTTCACGAACATGACCTTCTCCGCGCGCGTCTTGAAGATGTCCGTCAGACGGCTCTGCAGGTCGTCCCAGCTCGCGTCTTCCTGGTTAATCTTCACGCCCGGCGTCTGGCTCGCGCCCCGATCGATCAACTGCACCACGATCGTGCGATCCGGAGTGTTCTGTTGTTTCTGATTTGGCGGCGGCGGCTGTGGTACCAGCGCATCCAGGCCTTTCGGGGTCAGCGGCGTGATCACCATGAAGATGATCAGTAGCACCAGCAGCACATCAATGAGCGGCGTCACGTTGATATTCGCGTTTTGGCCTCCGCCCGTGCCAACGGCCATTGACATAGAAAATCTCCTCTATTGACCACCGGCCGGTGGGGCCGTGGTCGGCGGCGCGGCTGCGCCTTTGTCCTTACGCTGATCGGTCAACAATCCCAATTGATCCACGCCCGCCGCGCGGATGTTGTCCACTACTTCCACCACGCGCCCAAACTTCGCGCGCGCGTCCGCCCGGATATAGACCCGCTTGTCCGCCCGGTTCGCCAGACGGTCCTTGACCTTTCCGGTCAGCTGGTCCGGTGCAATCTTGTCGTTGCCGAAGAACACATCCCCGGTCCGCATTACCGCCACGACCAGCGCGTCTTCCTTGTCGGCATCCGGCATCTGTTCCGGATTGTTTACTTTCGCCAGGTCCACGCTGACGCCCTTCTGCAACATGGGCGTGACCACCATAAAGATGATCAGCAGCACCAACATCACGTCCACCATCGGGGTGACGTTGATGTCGGAATTGACCTTGGCGCCTTCGTTTCGTTTTGCGAGTGCCATAGGCTCACCTTTCCCTTGCGCTTACTGCACGTTCCCGCTTCGCCGGGCAGTGCCTGCGAACGGTTGCCTGAGTGCCCGGTGCCGGAACTCGCGCTCCAGCACCGGACCTTGCAACTCGTGACCGCAGCTTACTGCCGCGTCTTCACTAGGACCGGCGCAGGCTCCGCCGCTTCAGGAAGTAATCGACCAGTTCGCTCGAGGAGTTATCCATCTCCACGTCGAACGCCTCCACGCGGCCAGTCAGGTAATTGAACATCATCACGGCCGGAATCGCGACCAGCAATCCCATAGCAGTGGTGACCAGCGCCTCGGCGATACCGCCGGCGACGGCTGCCAGACCTGTAGCCTTCTCCTGCGAAATGCCTTTAAACGCGTTCAGAATACCGACTACCGTTCCGAACAGTCCCACGAAGGGAGCGGTCGATCCGATCGTTGCCAGTCCGCCCAAGCCGCGCTTCAATTCGGCGTGAACGATGGCTTCCGTGCGCTCCAGTGCGCGCTTCGATGCTTCGATGGTTTCGCCAGGGATTTCGCCCGGGCTGTCCTGGTGGGCCTTGAATTCCATCAAGCCGGCCGTCACAACCTTCGCCAGGTGGCTCTTCTTGTTGCGCTCCGCAACCTTGATTGCTTCATCGATCTTGCCATCGCGCAGTGCGCCGGCTACTGCTGGCGCAAACGCGCGCGATTGCTTGCGGGCGGCGCTGAACGCCATCCAACGGTCAATCATCACGCCGATCGACCACCCCGACATGATGAACAGAATGATGACCACGATTTTCGCCAGAATGCCCATCGCCTTCAGCAGCGAAACCAGGTCCCAACCCACTGCGCCTTCCTGGACCACCCAGGCGGCCAGCGCGGGTACGTGATGCACGGTACTTGCTAGATTGGCTACGAACATGAGTTGCTTTCCTCCTCAGGAAACTCGTCAGAACTCAGCAGCTTCCATCGCTACTTCTTCTTGTTACTCAGCGCTTTCGCGGAAAGGTGCCGCGAGTCTCCTCTCCCGGCCCCGGCTCACTATCGCCGGAACGTCTGGGCTACTCGATACTCGGGCACTTCAAGACGCGGCGGATGCTCAGGGCGTCTTCACTCCCAACCCCGGCCACCGGGAAGGTGAGATGGGGGAGGGTTGCTTGCCTGGGGCTATTGCCGCCACTTAATCAAACACGCCGCCGGTTTTATCCTCCCGACAGCGTGAAGTTCACTTGGACTTGCGTTTCCACCGCCACCGGCTCGCCATTCAGCATGTATGGCTTGTACCGCCACTGCTTCACGGCTTCAATCGCCGCCGGGGCCAGCATCGGATGCCCGCTGATCAACCGCAGATTCTCGATCGCGCCATCCTTGCTGATTTCCGCCTGCAGCAGCACCGTTCCTTGGATACGCGCCTGCCGTGCCAGCGGAGGATATGCGGGCTGCACTTTCTTGATCAGCAGGCCCTGTGATACGCCCAGCGAAACTCGCACGCGCTGCGGCGTTGCGACCTTCGGCACCGCCACCGGCGTCGAACTGATAATGCCGCCGATCACGCCACCCATCTGGCCGCCCGGAACACCTCCCGGAACTCCGCCTACTACGCCGCCCGACGCCATTTCCGGCGGAGGCGATTCCTCTTCTTTAATCATCTGGACTTTCTGAGGAATCTTGGTGGGGGTTCGCAGTTGACCGTTTACCAGGTCGCTCTGGATCTGCTTTACCACTCGGACTGGAGTCGCGGCCGGAGGTGGCGGAGGAGGTGGCGGTGGCGGAGGTGCCACCAGGAATGTCATCAGTTGTTGCTTGGGCAACGCTTCGGTGAATATCAGCGGCAGCAAGACCAGAACGCCCACCAACAGCGCCTGTAAGACGAATGAAATCGTGGTTGTTGCTCCCCGTTTCGTCTTCAGCCGGCCGCCTGACTCGATAAGGCTATCTTCGAACATAGGCTTCTCCGTACAAACCCGACCCTACGTATTCTTAGACACCGCTCGTTTCCAGTTTGCTCCCGACCGCAGCTTCCTCCCGCAACGAGCCTGCCGCCCACCCAGAATCCATGCTGATTCCCTGAAATCAGCAACTTACGGCATCAGATACTCGATCCACCCGAGGGCTCGTCCCTGTGAACCGCAAAATTATTTTGCCGTCTGGAACCTCCGATTCCATCCCACCTCGAATCGGTTGCACCCTAAACGTTCGCTTTCGCCTTTGCCTTTTTTCCTGTATCCACCGGCATCGCGACCGACGTTTTGCCTCGTCCCGAGCGCCATTCTTGATACGCCACCAGGATCGGCGCCGCAATCGCAATCGATGAATACGTCCCAATCAGAATTCCGATGACCAGCGCAAACGAAAACCCGTGCAGCACCTCGCCCCCGAATAAATACAGCGCGAGCACAGTAAGGAACGTAAGCCCCGCAGTCAAGATGGTTCGGCTTAGCGTCTGGTTGATGCTCCGGTTGACGATGTCCGCCAGCTTCTCCCGCCGCATCAGCTTGATGTTTTCCCGGATGCGGTCGAAGACGACGATCGTGTCGTTATTCGAATAGCCCACCAACGTCAAAATCGCCGCCACTACGGTCAGCGAAATCGGCTTGTTGGTCAGCGAGAACGCGCCTACGGTGATTAACGTATCGTGAAACACCGTGACCACCGCCGCCACCCCGTAGATCCACTCAAACCGGATTCCCAGGTAGACCAGCATTCCGGCCAGCGAATACAACACCGCTAGCTTCGCCTGCGTCTGCAATTGCGATCCGACCTGCGGGCCTACGATCTCGACATTTCGGACACCGAAATCGGAAAGATAAAACCCGTCCTGCAGGGAAGCGATGACCGCCGCGTCAACTGCGCCTTTCAACTCATCCAGCGATCCCAGAACGCCACCCTTCGACTTGTCCCGGACATTTACGATGGACTGCGCCACTGCCGTGTACTTCGCGTCGGCATCCGTCCCCAGGCGCAGCGGATCTTTCTCGAGTAGATAATTCTTGATTGTCAAAGAGCTGACGTTGTTCAAGTCCAGTTTGCCCGCCGGAGCGTTCGTCCCTAGCGCGCCGATGATCTGCGCCTTGCCCTTGTCGAGGGCGGATTCGTTGGTCTCCCGTTCCGCCAGATCGATCAGAACTTCATCATTCTGCACCGGCCCGTAGCTCTGAATCTTCGCGTTGCGCAAGCCCACCCGGTCGAGTGCCGAGCGGATCGCATCATTATCAGGCTTGTGCGAGAACTTTACGTAGACCAGCGTGCCCCCTCGGAAGTCTACGCCCAGCGGAACCCCATGCCAGAAAAGCATGGAGAGTATACCCGCCACGCTGAACACAAGTGAAAACGCGAGAAAATACCACTTTTTCCCGAGAAAATCTATGTTTGGATTGCGAAAAAATTCCAAGCGCTTCTAGATCCTTTCGTTAGACCATATTTCAAGGTTTCAAAATCCAGACTCTCTCAAAGCTTGAGGCTTGCCTGTTCTCATCCGCCTCCCTAGTTCATCCTGAGCGAAGTGAGGCGCCAGCCGAACGTAGTCGAAGGACCCCGCAGCTGCTTGCATCACAACGAAAAGCTGCCAGGCATTTCAACCAGTGAACCACCTTCCCAAACCAACCACCACGCCCCTCGATCTTCACTTGAAACTTTGAAACCTTGAAACTTGCTTTACCCAATACTCAACGCTTCTCCGCGCTGTTTCTTGCTCAACACATAATCAAAAATGACTCTGGACACAAACACCGCCGTAAACAGGTTCGCCAACAACCCGAACGTCAGCGTGACCGCGAATCCCCGCACCGGCCCGGTTCCAAAGATAAACAGAATGAACGCCGACACAATCGTCGTCACGTGCGTATCCACGATCGTGATCCAGGCATGCGCAAACCCCTGGTCCACTGCCGAAGGCGGCGTCTTCCCATTCCTCAGCTCTTCGCGAATGCGCTCGAAGATCAGCACATTCGAGTCCACGCCCATACCCACCGTGAGAATCACACCCGCAATTCCCGGCAACGTCAGGGTCGCACCGCTGAAGCCCAGGAACCCGAGAAGAATAATCAGGTTCAGAATCAGCGCCACGTCCGCGTTAATCCCCGCTCCGTGGTAATAGACCAGCATGAAAATCAGCACGGCGAGCATGCCGACGATCGCCGCCTGCACGCCCGACCGAATCGAGTCCGCCCCCAGCGACGGCCCCACCGTCCGCTCTTCCAGATACTTGATCCCCGCCGGCAGCGCGCCCGAATTCAGAATCAACGCCAGGTCCTTCGCTTGCTGATCCGTGAACCGTCCCTCGATCACGCCCGAGTCGCCGATCTCGCTCTTGATGACGGCAACTTCCATCACCTTGTTATCCAGCACCACTCCCAGGTAATCCCCCACGTGCTGGGAGGTGAAATTCGAAAAGCGCCGTCCACCCTCGGCCGTCAGGAAGAAATTCACTTCCGGCAGGTTGGTATTGGAGCTGCGCCCCACCCGCGCCTCGCGTAAATCGTGCCCCGCGACCGCTGCCACGCGCGCGACGATATAGACCGAATCCTCGCCCGTTCCTCCGACGTTCCGCCCGTGCATCAGGACGCTGTTGTCCGGCAACACCCCATTCACCGCCGCCAGCGCCGCCTGCTCATCTTTATATGCCGTTCCATTGTTCATCACCTGCCGGATTTCCAGCATGGCGGTCGACTGCATGATCTCTTTCACGCGTGCCGGATCATCGATGCTCGGCAGCTGCACCAGGATCTGGTAGTCGCCCAGCCCGTGCTCCTGGATCACCGGCTCGCTCACACCCAGCTTGTCCACACGGTTCCGGATGGTCTCGATTGCCTGCGCCACCGCTCTGTTCTTCAGATCGGTCAGCTGCGCCGGCTTCATCGAGAGCACCCAGGAATTTTCCGATCCCGACTTCGCATCGTACTCGGGCAACCGGTCCGAAATCAGGTTCCGCAAATCGGACGACGCTTCCGGCGGCACACCCTTGATCACAATGTGGTCAGGATTATTCACCGGGTCCGGTTTGATGATGTCGGCATACGCGATCTTGCGCGACCGCATTTCGTCCTTCAACCGCTCGATCGCCCGGTCCGAATCGGAGTTGACCGCGTCGTTCACCTGTACCTGCAGAATCAGGTGAGTCCCGCCCTGCAGATCCAGTCCCAGGTGAATCCGTTCCGTCATCGACGCAAGCAGCGCCGACCCCGACCACCCCTTCGGAACCCCAAAGATTCCGAACAAAAAAACCAGCAACGTCGCAACGATAACGATGACTTTCCAACGTAAGTTCTTATTCATGACAAAAATGAGTCCAATAACCCGATCAGACTTTTTCCAGCTCTCTTGTAGCCCGACCCAGTGCTCTTGTTCGCGCCGCTAGCGATCTTTTGCGTACTTTGCGATTAGAAGCTTTTCTCTACGTCCTCTGCGGCCATTCTCCGCGTCCTCTGCGGTTTAAGGTTTTAGCTCAAAGCTCGCAGCTCGTAGCCCGAAGCTCACTTCGACACCGTCTCTTCCTGCGTACTCACACTGACAATCGACCCCCGGGTAATATCCAGCTTCAAATTATCCGGAGGCACCCGCAGTGTCACCGAATCGTCCTTCATCGAAAAAATCGTCCCCTTCAACCCTCCGCTGGTGACCACCTTGTCCCCAGTCTTCAGTTCCGCCAGCATCTGCTGCCATTTCTTCTGCCGCCGCTGTTGGGGAAGGATCAAGAGGAAGTAAAACACGCCAAAAATGAGGAGAACGGGTGCAAACAGGGCCAGACCCGACCCGCCGCCCATTTGTGCCGCCAAGTAATATGAAGTGCTCATGAGACCAGAAAAATGCACTCTATCCAAACTTCAAGCCAGCGCGGTTAGCGTCTGGAGCCCTCAATTGTCACCACGGGAGTACTCGTGTGTTCCGGCCGGGTATCCTTCGCTTGAACCTGGGGATCGGGAACCTACGGCTTCGGTTGAGACGAGACACCAGAAAGAAAGCGCGTTCCTTCCCCAAGCCGAATAGAATGCCGCACCCTCCGCATAGTGTCAAGGTAGAAACTCAGGTTGTGGACGGTATTTAACACCTGTGCCAACACTTCGTTAGCGGCATACAGGTGCCGCAAATAAGCTCGCGAATACCCGTTGGCAGACCCGGCATCCGCAAGCCGGGTCGAGCGGCCCCCCATCCCGCGCATACCGCGCCTGCTTGATCGAAATCTTCCCTTCCGACGTGAACAAAAGCCCATGTCGCGCCGCCCGGGTCGGCAGCACGCAATCCATCATGTCGATTCCCAGCCCGGCATACAAACCGATCTCCTCCGGAGTCCCCACCCCCATCAAATATCGAGGCCGATCCGCCGGAAGCTGCGCCACGGTACCCTCAACCACCTCCCGAGTAACCTCCCGAGGCTCCCCCACACTCAACCCCCCCATCGCATACCCCGGAAACCCAATCTCCACAGTCCGCAAAGCCGACTCCCGACGAAGCTCCAGATCCATCCCACCCTGCACGATGCCAAACAAAGCCTGCGTAGGGGCAGACGCCCTCGTCTGCCCAGGCGAGCGAAGCTCGCCTCCCTGATCGACGCTCAAGTTTCGAGTTTCGGTTTTCGAGTTTCGAGTGGGTGCGCTAGAGCCCGAAACTTGAAACTCGAAACTCGAAACCGCGTTTTGCTGGCGACCGGCGACTGGCAACTGGCGACCACCCCAGGGCACCTCCTCCTTGTGTGCCTCAAAATAAGCCTTCGACCGTCCTGCCCACCGCAGCGTCATCTCCATCGACGCCCGCACCCGTTCCCGCACCGCCGGGAACTCCGTGCACTCATCAAACGCCATGACGACGTCCGCTCCCAGCCCAATCTGCGCCTCCATCGCGCTCTCCGGACTGAAAAAATGCGAAGCCCCATCCAGGTGCGACCGGAACGTCACCCCTTCCTCCGTCACTTTGCGAAGCTCGCTGAGACTGAACACCTGAAACCCACCCGAGTCCGTCAAAATCGCGCGGTCCCAAGCCATAAACCCATGCAGCCCGCCCATGCCTCGCACCGTCTCCACCCCAGGCCGCAAATAAAGATGATAGGTATTCCCCAGCAGAATCTCGACGCCGAGTTCTTCGAGCAAGTCCTGAGGCACACCCTTGACTGAAGCCAAAGTCCCCACCGGCATAAACACGGGAGTTTCCACCGCGCCATGCGCAGTGATCAGCCGGCCCACCCGACCTTGACCACGGGTAGCCTCAATCTGAAATTGAATGGACACTAATCCGCGATTGTAGCGTAGGGGCAGACGCCCTCGTCTGCCCAGACGAGCGAAGCTCGCCTCCCTGATCGGCGCTCAAGTTTCGAGTTTCAGGTTTCGAGTGCGTGGGTTAGAGCCGGGCGCCCACGATTTCCGCAGGACGAACCCCAACTCCAAGATAATGATGTGCCTGGAAATGTTTTTGAACGTCTCCGCTTTCCGAACTGTGAAACTAGACCCGCAACTCCACAATCTCCTCGCGCACCGACGTCCCATCGACCACTAATTTCCCCACGCTCACCGGCAGCTTGAACCGCCGTGGCCCCGCGCTCCCAGGATTGAAATACATAACTCCATTCTTCACTTCCGACGTCGGCACATGACTGTGCCCATACACGACAACTGCAAACCCTGCCGCCTCCGGCTTCAAATCCAGCTCCGCAAGAATGTGCAGCATATAAATCGACACTCCCTCAACCTGCACCACCGCATCGTGCGGAATCCCTCGCGCCCAACCGCCCCGATCCACATTCCCGCGCACCACAGTTACCGGCGCGATCGCCCGCAACTCCGCCAGCACCTCTGGCGCACCCACATCCCCCGCATGCAGGATCTGCGAAACTCCGCGCAAGGCCTCCACCGCCTGAGACCGCAACAGCCCATGCGTGTCAGAAATAACGCCCACCACAGTCATGCGAAAAATCCGGACGCCGGCTTCGTTCGGCGGCGTTTTCCGTAAGCAAGACCCGTCATATTAGCAAGTCATCCTTCTGACCGAAGGACGTACGTACCCTGAACCAAGACAGATCAGTCGTTTCGAGTTGCTCAGGTTCTTCCGCTTCGAATCTCTAGCGTTCAGTTCGCCCGCCTCCGCGTTCTCTGCGGCCGTTCTCCGCGTCCTCTGCGGTTTAGGATGTGACTGTTTTCCGATCGCGAAGAAATTCTATACTGCGCGCATGTTCATGTTCAGGACGCGATTCAAGAAGCAAATCGTGGCGGAGTTTTTGCCGCCTGCGCGGGAACGGAAGCGGCACAGAGTGATTCTTCTGTGCGACGGGATGCCGGGGATGCCGCGCAAACAAGGGCTGGCGCAGTTTCTTGCGGGAAAGGGATATTGGGTCTTTTATCCGCGGTGGCGTGGGGCCTGGGAGAGCGATGGTATGTTTCTAGAGAAGTCTCCCGAGCAGGATTTGCGCGATGTGATGGATGAGTTGCCCAAGGGTGTGAGAGAGGCGGCTTTTGGGCGGAGGTTCAAATTGTCTCCAGATGAAATCTTCGTG
>QIAH01000041.1:14103-18547 GCA_003225465.1 Acidobacteriota bacterium
GGAAGCTTCGGGGGCGCGGCTGCGATTCTGGTGTCGCGGGATGAGCGGGTGAAGAAGGTGATCGCGAACTGCCCGGTGGTGGACTGGAGCATCCTGGGCAAAGAACAGAAGAAAGAAACGTCGAACGCGAGCTACGCTGCTTATATTCGCGAGGCCTTTGGGAATGGGTACCGGTTGTCAGAGAAGAACTGGAACAAGCTTCATTCCGGGGTGTTCTTCAACCCTGTGCATCACGCGAGAGAGCTGACGCCGGAGAAGATTTTGATGTTTCATGCGAAGGATGACCCTTATGTTCCGTGGAGATCGGTGAGCCGGTTTGCGGAGAGCGTGGGAATTCGGCTCCATCTTTTCGCGCGGGGCGGGCATTTGAGTACGGAGATGGTGGTGCAAAGATATTGGGCGCGGATCGGGAGATTTTTTGCGTCGTGAGCCGTCCTCGAGAATGAACCTGTTTGCGCCAGGAGATATTGCGGTTGTGTTGTTGGACGGCGGTCACGTGCGCATGTGAGCGCGGGAAACCTGCTCCACAGACTGCGACAACACTCACGTAATCCTGCTGGACGCGCCGGGGTAACGGGTCGGTCGTGGATCAGGGCGCACGTTGCAGAGCGCGAAGTTTGGAGGCGCGGAAGAATAAGGAGTTCGGAGGAGGCCCGAACCATGCGTAACATCGCTGTAGGTACCCGGGTAACGCACTCCGAACACGCGTAATGCAGTTGCGGCGCAGGCGTAATGTGCGCGTGCGGACCGGGCACATGTAAAATTCGATTTACAGAGAGCAGGGTGAGCGTGATCTGGAAATGGTTTTGCGGTCGGGCGAACCAAGTTGAATACGCATTCAAGTCGTTAACCAGTGGAAGTTGCAGCGTGCTTTCGATCCCCAGATTGAGGCCGGAGTGACGATTGTTTGGGGTAAGCAAAAGGATAAGTGGAACGAGGCCGACCAACGCGAGCAGGGGGAGACCTCTGCCGCCGAGGGTGGGCAAAGTGTTTCCCCGGGGATTTCAGGGGCATTAAAATATCTGGCTTCGGAGGCAGGACCAGGTATGAGCATTGAAGGCGAGGCGGCGGGCACGTCTGTGAGCAAGCATGTTTACGTCACGCTGACGGGATTGCCGCTCACGATGGAGTTTGAGTGGCCCTTCCGGCGGTCGACTGCCGGCGCGGACTTCTGGTTCTTGCATGCCACTGTTCGACTCGAAGGGGCGCAGGGATTACAGGCGCCGGTTGCCGTGAATATGTCGGCGACGCTGCGCGAGGTATTCTCCTCACTCGAGCCCAAGGAGACACAGGGGCCGATCATCAACGCGGTGCGGAAGGAAGTGGATCGCCGCCAGCTGGAATTTGTGCGATCGGGGAAGCTCGTGCCTCTGCAGTTTTCGAGCCGGCATTACGATTTCAACCGGAAGCAGTGGGCGTTCGGCAAGGCGACCGAGGAGACGATCCGGACCTTCCTGGAGCGAAAGATCTATTGGCAGACGAAGCTGGTGGGCGGGGACGTCTGGGTGGGCGACGACATCGAAGCCCAGTATTTGCAGACAACCACCGATCATCTGGCGCAGCTGGCGAATCAGATGGCGGGCGAGGGTCTGGTCAAGTTGGAGCGGCGGTGGGCTACGGCGCTGCCGGCCCTGATGGCGCGAGCCGAAGAATTTGAAGCGGCGATGCAGGCCGCAGTCGGGGAACTGGAGAGGAAGCACGCTTTCGAGCGCGGCTAGTTTCCTTCAGGCTTCGATTGCCTCTTGCGCTTCGCGCAGCGTGGCGTAAATCCGGAAGAACTGCTCGACCCGGGTGACCTTCAGGGCATTGAGGACGCGATCATTCACGCCTACCAGGGCGAGCGAACGCCCGTCTTTGCTGTAGTTGACGTAGGCGCCGACCAGTGCACCGATGCCCGCCGAGTCGATATAACTAACCGAGCTGAAATCGATGATGAGGGCGTGGGCTTGCTTGGCGCGCAGCGTCGACTGGAATTGGAAAAGGGTTCCGAGTACGACCGCGCCTTCCAGGCGAAGAACTCGTTGACCGGGAACAGCACCTTCGATGTCCTCAATGCTGAGCGGCTCCTGCGATAACGGCGGCATCGTGCGATATTAGCCTTCAGACGCGGGTGAGATTGTTACAGGAATGTTAATTCCGAGCCGCCGAGTGCATCCTCCGTAATCAGAGGCGCTGTCGTCCTGAACGTAGTGAGGCGACAGCCGAACGGAGTCGAAAGCCTGCCCTGAGCGTAGTCGAAGGGGACCCCGCTGCTGTATGGATCTCTCGAACAGCAGATAGCATTTCCTTCACGGGCCCATCCCATCGCCATCAACGGAAACCCAGATCTCGAATACTCGCAGGTCTCCTGCGAAGTACAATCGGGGAACGGAAATAAAACCCGTCGTGACCTCGTGAGGATGGACACTATTTGTAGCACAGGGGTGGTTTGTGGCATTGAAAGTTGGAGATCGGGCGCCGGATTTTTCATTGCCGGCGGTGGAAGGCGAACAGCGCAGCGAATTTCGATTAGCCGATTATCGCGGAAAGCAGAATGTGGTGGTGACGTTCCACCCGCTGGACTGGACGCCGACCTGCGAGTCGCAGTTGCCAATTCTGGATTCGCTGCACGCGAAGTTTGAAGAGGCGGGCGGGAAACTGCTCGACATCAGCGTGGATTCCATTGAGAGCCACGTGGCGTGGCAGCGGAAGGAAATCGGAATGATGCGGTTTCCACTGTGCTCGGATTTTTATCCGCATGGAGACGTCACCCGGAAGTTCGATATTTTGCGGGAAGAGCCGCCGGTGCCGGGCATCAGCGAGCGGGCGGCGTTCATCGTGGACAAAGAGGGTGTGATCCGCTTTGCGCGGGTGTATCCGATCGATCAGTTGCCCGATATCGAGGGATTGCTGGCGGAGTTAAAGAAGATCGGCGGATAATCAGGGGGGGGTGGGATCAGGGCCTGCGGATTGTATCCGCAGCTTTTTTTCAAGTCTTAGGTTGTCCCCTTCGCGCCCGTTGCGGCTTAAGCCTTGCTGCACTCTGCGTCCTCTGCGCCAATTCTCTGCGCGCTCTGCGGTTTAAGATTTGCAAAAACTCACAAGCCGGAGGTGCGAGAGACTCATGATGAAACCGCTGGGGCGGTCTCGCCGGGATTTCTTGAAGGCGGCAGCGCGCGCAATGAGCGCGACCGCCATGTCGTCACAGGTCGTTTTCGGGCGCGATTGTAACCGCATCGGCGACGCTGTTTCGAGTTTGCAGCAAGCTGGTAATGGAGTTGACTACACGCTGCACATCAAGGCCTCCCCGGTGGAGATTGCGCCCAAGCGGATTGTCTCGATGATTACGTACAACGGCCAGTTTCCGGGACCCCTGCTGCGCTTCAAAGAAGGACGGGAGGTCACGGTCGAGATCTTCAACGACACCGACACGCCGGAACAGCTGCACTGGCACGGGCAGAAAGTATCTGCGGACGTGGATGGAGCGTCGGAAGAAGGTACACCTTTTGTTCCAGCGCACGGGAAGCGGCGGATCTCGTTTGTGCCTGGGCCGTCAGGATTGCGGTTCTATCACACGCATAATCGCGCGGGGGCAAACTTGGCGGCGGGGCAGTACGGCGGCGAAGTTGGGCTGGCGTACATCGAACCGCGGGAAGAGCCCGGGGCTTACGACCGCGAGGTGTTTCTCGTGCTGAAGGAATTCGAACCCCGGTTCAGCCGTGGCGGTGACATGGCTCAGGATTTTTTGTTTCCGTCGACACACGACAAAGTACTGGAGGAGTCCGGAGAGCGCGCGATGAAGGCTTCGCTGGCGAAAGGCATGCCCAAGGGATACGAGGTGGAGTACGAAGCGTTCACCATCAATGGGCGCATGCTGGGGCATGGAAAGCCGGTGCGGGTGAAGCAGGGCGAGCGCGTCCTGTTTCACGTGCTGAACGGCAGCGCTACGGAAATAAGGAGCCTTGCGCTGCCCGGACATTCGTTTCGAGTGATTGCGCTCGATGGCAATCGGGTGCCGAATCCGGCGACGGTTCCGGTGTTGTGGCTGGGCACGGCGGAACGCGTTTCGGCGATCGTCGAGATGAAACATCCGGGTGTGTGGGTGCTCGGGGATTTGGACGATCTGAAGATCGCAAGCGCGGGATGGGAATTGTGGTGGAGTATGCGGGACGGACTGGAAAGGGACAGTGGATCGCTCCGGCGAAGAGCAAATGGAACTACGGGCAGTTTGCCAAGGCTGGAGCGCGGGCAACGGAGCCGGACCAAACATTCGAGATGACGTTTGCAAAAGACAATGCTGCAGAAGAGGGTTTCAATCGGTGGACGATCAATGGAGTGGCGTATCCGATGACGGGAGACAGCGCTCCGGCGGCGTTTCATTTGACACAGGGGAAGCGGTATCGAATTCGAATGAAGAATGAGAGTGACGATATCCATCCCATTCATCTGCATCGGCATAGTTTCG
>QIAH01000468.1 GCA_003225465.1 Acidobacteriota bacterium
CGCCGAGGTGATCGTGGCAGGCGGGACGGAATCGATGTCGATGATTCCGATGGGCGGCAACAAGATCTCACCCAACCCGTGGCTGGTCGAGCACCATCCCGGGGCTTATCTCTCGATGGGACTGACGGCCGAGCGCGTGGGCCAGCGCTTCGGGATCACGCGCGAGCAGAGTGACGAGTTCTCGCTGCACAGTCATCAGAAGGCGCTGGCGGCGATCCGGGCGGGGAAGTTTGCCGATGAGACCGTGGCGGTTCCGGTCAGTTTCACCACGCCCAACGGGAAAAAGCCGGTCAAGCAGGAAATCGTGTTCAAGGTGGATGAAGGACCGCGGGCCGACACTTCGCTGGACGCGCTGCTGGCGTTGAAGCCTGCGTTTCATGCGAAGGGGATCGTCACCGCAGGAAATTCCTCGCAGATGTCGGATGGGGCTGCGGCGGCGGTGGTGATGTCAGGGGATCGGGCGAAGGCGCTCGGGCTGAAGCCGCTGGTGCGGTATGTGTCGTTTGCGACGGCGGGCTACAAGCCGGAGGAGATGGGGCTCGGGCCGGTGTACGCCATCCCGAAGGCGTTGAAGCTGGCGGGATTGAAATTGACGGACATCGATGTGATTGAGCTCAACGAGGCTTTCGCGGTGCAGTCGTTGGCGGTGATCAAGGAGGGTGGACTGGATCCGGCCAAGGTCAATCCGAACGGCGGAGCGATTGCTTTGGGACATCCGTTGGGATGCACCGGGGCGAAGCTGACGGCATCGATTATTCGGGAACTTCAGCGACGCAAGGGACGGTATGGGATGGTGACCATGTGCGTGGGCGGGGGGGGGGGATGGGAGCGGCGGGGGTGTTCGAGAACATCAGCTAACGTCAAAAGCTTTACCACGAAGGGCACAAAGGAAAGCCACGAAGGTCACGAAGAAAGGGTTAGGCAGTCACAGACGCGAATGCATGCCTGTGTTATCGAATGGTTTGCGGAATGGTTGCTCCGTCCGTGGCAATCGCTTGGGTCGAAGCCTTCGTGCAACCTTCGTGTTCTTTGTGGTGAGGCTTTTTCATGGCAACAACTCGGATTCAGAGTCTTACCGCGCAGGAGGTCAGCCATGCAATTATCACGGCCGCGATGCGCGTCCATACTGAACTAGGTCCGGGTCTGCTCGAGAGCACCTACCAAGTTTGCCTTCAACATGAACTTTCCAAGGCAGGCTTTCAATCGGAAGCCCAAGTCGGACTACCTGTTTTCTATGATGGCGTAAGACTCGATCTTGGGTATCGCATCGACCTGCTGGTTGAAAACCTGGTGGTCGTTGAACTGAAGTCAATCGAAGCGATTGCGCCTGTCCATCAGGCCCAAGTCCTTTCGTACCTGAAGCTGAGTGGCAAATCGTTGGCACTGCTTATAAACTTCAATGTTGTGCATTTGAAGGATGGCATCCGGCGCTTCGTGAATGGGACGGGGTGGAGGTAAAAGCAACCACTAAGCGCACGAAGGTTTCACGAAGGCTTGATTTGCTGCTCTTGCTTCTCCATATCTGTGATTGAAAAGGATTCGGTTTATCCAAATGGCGACTACTGCAATTCCAAAGTCCAAGATCGCTGGCGGTTCTTTCCTTCTGGAAGAGCGGCAAACGTCGGAAGTATTTACTCCCGAAGATTTCAGCGAGCAGCACACGCTGATCGGGCAGACTACCGAAGAGTTTGCGGTCAACGAGATTCTTCCCAACGTCGAGCGCATCGAACACAAGGAATTTCAGGTCACGCGCGATCTGCTGAAGAAGGCTGGGGAGTTGGGGCTTTCGGGCGTGGAGATTCCTGAGGCGTACGGCGGCCTGGAAATGGATAAAGTCACCGCCGCGGTCATCGCCGATCACATCGCCAAGTACGCCGGCTTCGCGACGACCTGGGGCGGACATTCGGGAATCGGGACTTTGCCCATCGTTTATTTCGGGACGGAAGAGCAGAAGAAAAAGTATCTGCCCAGGCTGGCGAGCGGAGAAATGGTGGGAGCATATGCGCTTTCGGAGTCGACCTCTGGGTCGGATGCGATGAACTGCCGGGCGCGGGCGGAACTTTCGAAAGATGGCAAGCACTACATCCTGAACGGCGAGAAGATGTGGATCACCAATGCCGGATTCGCCGATCTGTTCACCGTGTTTGCGAAGATTGGTGGCGAGAAATTTTCGGCGTTCCTGGTGGAACGCGGCTATCCCGGGTTCTCGGTGGGCGCGGAAGAACACAAGATGGGCATCCGCGGATCGTCCACTTGTCCGATCATCCTGAACGACTGCAAGGTGCCGGTCGAGAACCTGCTGGGCGAAATCGGCAAGGGGCACGTGATCGCTTTCAACATTCTGAACATTGGGCGATTCAAGCTGGGTGCGATGTGCGTAGGTGGAGCACGGGTGTCGCTTGAAAATGCGATTGGCTATGCGAAGCAGCGCAAGGCGTTCGGGAAAGTTATCGGCGACTTCGGGTTGATCCGAGAAAAGATCGCGAATATGGCGACGCTGATCTATGTGGGCGAGTCGCTGGTGTATCGCACGGTTGGCATGATGGATGCCGCGCTCAGCGAAGTCGACAAGGCTTCGGCGGATGCGCTGAAAGAAACGCGCAAGGCGATCGAGGAATATGCGGTGGAGTGCTCGATCATCAAGGTGTGGGGCTCGGAGATGATCGACTACGTGGTCGATGAGACCATGCAGATCTATGCCGGGTACGGCTTCGTCGAAGAATATCCGGCGGAACGGGCTTATCGCGACGCGCGCATCAACCGTATCTTTGAAGGCACGAACGAGATCAACCGGCTGATCATCACTGGTTTCCTGCTGAAACGAGCTATGAGCGGGCAGCTGGCCTTGATGCCGGCGATCAAGAAGCTGATGGATGAAGTCTTGTCGGGGCCGAGCATGGGCGACGAGTTGGAAGGCCCGTTAGCGGAAGAGCGCAAACTGGTGGCGCAGGCCAAGAAGCTCGGGCTGTTTGCGGCGGGATCGGCCACGCAGAAGTACATGCAGGCGATTCAGGATCAGCAGGAAGTGATGGGCGCCATCGCCGACATGACGATTGAAACCTACGCGATGGAGTCGGCCGTGCTGCGCGCGCAAAAGCTGGTGGAAAGCAAGGGCGAGAAGGAAGCTACGCTGGCTATCGCCATGACGCGTGTCTACCTGACGCAGGCCATGGAGAAGATCGAAGCGGCAGCCAAGCGCGTGATTGCAGCCGTGGCTGAAGGCGACATGCTGCGCACGCAGCTGGCGATCCTGCGGCGGCTGGCGAAGTATGAACCGTTCAATACGATCGAACTGCGGCAGAAGATCGCGCAGCGGGCGATCGAGGTGGGGAAATACTCGCTGGCTTAGGTTGGTTGCTTTTGAGAGGTCCGGAAAGAGCTTCACCACGAAGGACACGAAGGAAGCACGAAGGACACCAAGGAAAATTCACGCTTCGTGGAACTTCGCGCCTTTTGGTTTGATTTTGCCTGCTCGGGCATAATCTGATCGTTCCATCGATGGGGCGAGGCCCGTCGCTCCACAGGCGTGACCATCATCACAGCTTGAGTGCCGCCCTGCACCTATGATGCTGCGGTAGTGGAAAATGATCAGCCGCAGTGCGCTCCAGGCTCGCCCGTAGGGGCGAGTTCTCTTCCGCTGTCGATCTCCGATCAACTTACATGGGTGCTCGTGGCGATCATCGCGAGCGCGTATTTCTTTGGACTGACGCCCGGCCACGTATTCGCGCAGGATGATTTTGCAGCGTATGTCATGCAGGCGGCAAACCTCGTCGAACACCGGCGCTACACGGATATCCGGTACGTTCCGAATTCTGAAGCTCCGTGGGTAAGTCCGGCGAACGGATATCCACCCGTGTATCCCTTGTTGCTGGCGCCGGTGTACTGGTTGCGCGGACTGGATCTGCACGCCATGAAGATGGTGACGGTCTTTACGTTTGCGATTTTCCTGGCGGCGTTCGCGAAGTGGGTGCGGCCGATGGTCTCGCCCAGGCTGCGCGTGGTCGCAGTCCTGCTGGTGGGTTTGAGCCCGGCGTTCTGGAATTACCGCGACCTGATCTCATCTGAATTTCCTTACCTGATGTTTTCG
>QIAH01000042.1 GCA_003225465.1 Acidobacteriota bacterium
GACGATTCTTTTCCCGAGTTCCTGTGGCGGATAATGTCCATACAACTCCGCACACTGCATGCCCGTGACCCGATCAATCACCTGCGCGCACGAGTAGTCCCCCTCACACCCGCCGCCCGCCGTATCCACTCCGATGATGTACTTCTTGCCTTTCTGCGCCGGAAACCAAATCTGCAGCCGCCGGTTGTCTTTCATCTCCAGAGGCTCGCCACATCCCTGCAGCGCTCGCTCGATCGCTTCCATCTCGAACACGCTCTCACCCGAAGCCCGAAAGCACGCCACCGGATCTTCCGCAAACTCCTGCGCCGCCAATCCACGGAACTGCGCCTTCTTTGTCCTTCGGAACGCAATCTGCGCGTCGGTCAGCTTGTGCTTGCTCACCAGTTCTTGCTCTTCATCCGTCAGCGGGCCGACGTCCAGCTTCGTCGGATCCCCCTGGTATTCCTCCGCGTACCACCAAGGAAAAAAGTGCTTCGTATATCCCGTCTCGTCCGCCCGCTGCCATTCTTCGTAGAAAACCCCGCCAGCCCCGTTCGGAGTGGACTCGAGCGCGATGTCCCCGTCATTCGGCACCGCCGCTCGCAACGAAGCCAGTGCCTCGATGCCTCCGCGGGACCAGCGGGCCACCTCCGAACAATGCAAGTGATGGATAGTCAGCCCGCGTCCCGCATTTTCGTCCGCTGTCTCCACCCGGTATTCGCTGTCCAGATGGGGAAATACGATCTGGCGGACGTTCGCGCGCGACGTGATCAGCGCGCCCTTTTGTGTCGCCTCCGGCAGGTTCTCCAGGAAGCGATGCACAATTTTGAAAATCTCTTCCGCGGACTCCTGGTTATGCGCGACCTGAACCGTCATCGTGCCCGGTTGCGTGATCGTCTGTACGAAATATCGCGCCGCGATATAAGTCGTGATTCCCAGCTGCCGCGCCTTCAGCACAATATTGCGCCGCGTGCAGCGCCGCGCGTATTCCATCTGCGCCCGATTCGGAATCAACCGCACCAACCCCTTGCGCTTGCTCCGCACCTTGAGCAGCCCCGCGATCAGGTAATCCCTCACCTGCGGCGTGAGCTCTTCGCCCATCGGAAACCGCCGCTTGCCTCGCAACCATGCCCGCACTGGACGACAATCCAGGTCCAACCCGAAAGTTCTCAGCAGAGAAAGATCATGCATCGCAACTCACCTTGACGGCTTTTCTCTGCGTTCTTAGCGTTACCTTTATGCCTATTGCGGTCAAAAGCTTTCCCTCCGCACCCTCTGCGGATGTTCTCTGCGTTCTCTGCGGTTAAAGGTTTTCGCTGCCCTGGCCCTTTTCAACCAAGCCTGCCACTCTGGCGGCTGCATGCTTTGACAATGTCGATCGAGAATCTCGCCTCACCTCAGTTCACCGTCAGCGTCAAGTTCACCGACGCCTTCTGGTGCGCCGAATCTTCCACCTGGAAGCTGAGCGGAAAACTGCCGGTCTGTGTCGGCGTGCCCCAGACCCAGCCCGTGCATCCGGTGAGTCCGCTCTTCGAGTAAGACCCGTTCACTTTGCAGGACTCGACGGTCGCAAGACTCATGCCGGTGGGCAACGTTCCGCCCGTCAGGTGCCACTGCACAAATGGGCCAGCACCGCCGATCCAGGCAAGTTGCTGCTCGCAATAGGTGCCATTCGTGCAAGTCATGGTTTGTGGCGTTGTGGCCGTCAGCGGCGTGAACGTGAAGTGCGGATAGATCGCGGCCTTCAGCGCCTTCCAACGAACTACGTCCGCGCCCATGTCTTTACCGTCCGATCCGGCGCTTTGGTAATTCGTCGTGACCGTGTAGTCATTGGCGCTCGTATCTCCGAGTCCGGCGCCCCAGTTCGTGAAAACACCCGAGAAATCCGTCACGCTGCATCCGCCGGCAAGGGTGCAAGCGGGTGAACTATCCGGATTTGTGGTCGGAATGCCCGAGGTCGCCGCTTGCGTGTAGCCAGAATAGAGCGCCGTTCCCAGTAAATTATTCTTATACTTCCATTACTTCCATGTGCTCGTCCCGGTTGTCGGGTCTTTCATGTTCAAGTCGAGCATTGTCGCGAGGCCGCGCCCGTCATTCGAGCCGTTCCAGTTCTGGTAGTAAATCGGGCCTGGGCCAATGTTGTCGCAGAACGTCACATTGGCGTAGTAGCTCGGCGGAGGCGACAGTTTGGCGCTCCCGGTCGTTCCGGCAGAAATGCTGATCGCAGGATTGATGTCGCCGCCAGTGCAGGTCGTGCAGGTGAAAGAGAGTTGCGTGTTCTGGTAGTCAGACACATCCCAGGTTCCATTCATCTCCGCATACGCGCCCGTGAAACCTGTGATGACGATCTGGCTGGCTCCGGATTCTCCGGAAATCGCGCCATAAGTGATCGTGACCAGCTTGCTGACGCGCTGAAGTGTGAGCCCCGTATAGCTGTAGTCGTAACCGTCAGAGAAGCCGAACGAGCCCGAGGCGTGATAAGTGCCCGGCCACCCGCGCTGGCTGGCGAACGTGTTGTGCGCGATCTCGACGTTGTGCGTCTGCTTCGAGAGGTCGGGAATGCTATTTCCAATCGTGAGCCCTGACCCGCCGTGTCCGCAGCACGATCCGGCCGAACGATTCCATGCGGTCGTGTCAATGTCATCGTGAACGTTGTCGTGATAAGAAATGTTTGAAACACCCAAGGTGGTGTCCAGGCAGTTGGATACGGCATTCGACATCGTGAATCCGATGTTCTCCGCGTGCTGAATGTAGTTGTGGCGCACAGTGAAGTCCTGCACCTGTGCGCTTGAGTTAGCTCCCGGCCGGCAGGTTGTCTGCGTCGCGCCGGTTTGCACGCCCAGATCCAGCTGCACTGTGATGTGCTCCGTGTCGATCACCGAGACGATGGGATTGCCCGGGTAGTTCGCCTGGGGAGCCGAGAACATGCAGTGCCCGACCTGGGCGCAGGTGGAAACGGTGTAATCATGCGCGAGGCCCGAGGAGACCGCGGTCGAAGCAATGTCGGGACCGGCCGGCGTCGTCTTGAAATAAATGTAGTAGGGCGCGGTCGAGCCATAGCCGCTCGTCCCCGTCTCCATGGTCTGCTCACCGTTCAAGGTGCTGAGATCGACGCCACTCACCGTTCCAGATAAACCTTGAATGATGACCTTTCCGCCGCTGCCGTAATATGGCCATCCGCCATCAAGACTCCCGGTGAGCTGCACCAAGCCAGCCGTGCGCGAGACGTTTGTGATCCGGTTCCCCCAGATTCCGGTGTGCGCCGCACAGGGCGTGCCGCTCGCATCCGATGCGCAGGCTACCGCTGTTCCATTGGCGTTCACGTACTTCGAAGTATTTTGCACGGACTGGTTCTTCGGCATCGTGAGAATCGCGCCGCCGTACTGGTCCGACTGGCCTTCCCAGTCATTCATGAAGATGTTTTCTTCGTAGAGAATCCGGTGACCATGCTTGAACTCGCCCAGGTTCTTCACGTTCGGCCAAACCTGATTCGCGCCAATATAAGTGTTAGCCCCAATCGCCGCCATCCACTTCAGCGGTTTCATCGAAAGATTCCGCCGGATTTCTATGTCGTGCGGCCATGCACGCGCTCCGCCCCCACCAAACAGCCACGTCTCCGATGACCCAGCAATCAGGTTGTTGAAGACCTTGAGCGGGCCTTCATCTAGCTGTCCACCGATGCCGCCTACAATGCCCTGGCCGTCTGCATTGTTGTAGTCGATGTCGTAAATCCAGGAATTGATGATTGCCTGGTGGGTACCCTTCGTGGCTACTCCAGTCTTGGTGCTGGTTAGGTAGTTGTAACTTGACCAGTCCACGCCATGAATCAGTACGCGGTCTAGGATGGTGTGGTCGCTGCCCGTCATATCGACTAGCGAAGCCTGCATGTTAGTGGCAGGCTGTTTGGTAATGTTTAAGCCAATTACACGGCAGTAGTTACACGCGCTCAGGCTAAGCGTCGCCTGATTGGCCGAGCCCGAAGAGAGCATTGGCATCAGGACCGCCGGCGAAGCACAGGGATAATCCGGATAGCCGTCGATGTGCGTGATGTTGATCGCGCAGGGCGTTGCTTGCACTCCTTCTGCGGGAAAAGTCGGGCTTGCGATCTGATCGGTGCGGATCGTCAGCCAGTGATTCGCGTCACCCTGATAAGTGGGCGCCCATGTCCCCACACAGACTCCGAGTGATGCCGGAATCACAACTGTATCGCCGGAATTGCTGGCAACTGCCGCCAGTTTAGTCCCAATGTCCGAGCAACTCGTCGCCGTGCGCACCGTTCCCAGAGAAGGCGTCCCGGACATCGCCGTGTAAGTACACTGCTGCGGCAGTGAGGCGGGGCCATCCGTCAACCCAAAACTAGGCACATCCCCGGGCCCGCAATAGATGTTTTCCTGCGACACACCGACGTACTTGCCATAGATCGTCGTCTTCGATGTTCCCGACGAACCATGCTGCGTTCCCCACAAAGCAGTCGGGTACGCCCCGATGTCCCACGTTCCAGGCACGGGACGCATACCACCCAGAATGTCGACGTTGTAGCTCCTAATGGCATCATTGATTCCGACAGTAGGGCCCGCAGCGTGTTCCGGAGAGGAACCTGCCGCACGCATCGAGGGCATCGGGCCGATGACTGGCGCCAGATACTGCGTTGTCCCTGAAACCAAAGTCCCGCTCTGAAGATAGGTCACCAGTTCCGAGTTCTTCTTGATCTGCCCATGCCGCCCTAGAATCGAGTCCAGGATCCAGCCCACTTCCTGTGCAGTCATCACATCAGTGTTGTGCGCAAAGAGCCCAAACGGCACACCCCAAGCTCGAGCTTTAAAAACCAGCGCGCCAACTTTGGCATCAATCTGCGCCTGCGTCAGTCCATGCCACAATGCCGGCGTCAGGCTGATAATGTTCTGCACATCGACGCCCCGACCCGTTGCCGTGCAGTCCGTGGCATATAGCGGAGAGGCACTCGTATTTCCCGGCGGGTGCATACCGATCTGCCCACGGCCTCCGACGTATCCACTCGATGCCACCAGCGAGTCGGACGCGGCCGTATTCCATCCTCCCGGATAGACGTAAACCGGAACACTCGCCAATCCTGAGACGTGCTCCAGGAGCCACTCCTTCGATTTTTGAATCTCGTCGGTCCAGAAGGCTGTCGTATCCCGAACCGCTGTGTACGCCGCCGCCCTAATATCCACTGGCGTCGAAACAGTGGCGAGGGTGACGTTGTGTGTCGGGGCGTTTGAGCGGATCGTCTTCGGGGTAATCGTGTAAACGTTCGGGTAGTTCGCCTGGATCGTCGCGACCAATCCCGCAAGCGTGTCATTGGGCGGAGTGGCCAGGTTGATGCTCAGATTCTGTCCGCCCGGGCCACCCGTCACCATGGTAGAAAGCGTCAGCGGATTCCCTGAGATGGTCATGGTCGCTGCCGTTCCCGTCGCCGCAGTCTTAGTGCCCGCCGGCCCGTACTGCAGAGCGAACATGTTTTGACTGCTCGTGCTGTCGCCGACATTGGTGTAATACTCATGCGACCAGGAATGTGAATCGATCTCGTGCCCTGCCGTCGCCCACGCAGCCATTTCAGTTGTGTTCGGGTTGAAACCAGCCGTCGCCGCCATATTCATCTTTAGACCACGCGCATCGAAGACTGGAGTCAGAGTGTCAATGTAAGTTTCTGTTCCTGCGGAAAGGCCCACGTCGTCAATCGTGAACGAGAACAGCGCCGGGAAGCGGGCGAGACCCTGCACCACTGGCGCCTCATTCGCTGGACGGTTTCCGCTCCCCACAATCACATTCCCAGTCGTGTCGGTAGATTCGATGGTCGTGATGCCATTGGCATACAGGTGCGTATAGTTGTAGGCAACTGCTGGTGTGCCAGTGGTCGCATCGAAGATCCCCACATCGCGGTTCGCGAACGCCCGGCAGCCCGTAAGCGTGATCTGGCTTCCGGCCCCGTAAGAATCAAACCGAAAACCGTCGTAATTCAGATGTGCATCGACATTCACGAAGCTGATCGTCGTGGCGCTCGTCCCGGCGGCAACATAGAACCCATAAGGCCGCGAGCCGGCAATCGTGACAAAAGGATTCTCGCCGATCAAGATACCGTTCACGCTCATGTTCGCGAAGGTCAAGTTGGTGGCAGTCCCCGACACGTACACTCCGTAGCCATCGAAGTAGTCCAGTTGAAGATGTTGGATCGTAATGCCCGTCTTGCCCGCGATCGAGATCAGGAAGTTGCCGTTGCCGGACGGAGTTATTGCCGCAACCCTTCCGTAATAGCTCGAAGGAGATGAAGCGGCATATACATAGATCGACGTGCCACTGTTGCACCAGAAATCGCGATCATGCAGCACCGCATTCTGCGCAGATTGGCGCTGCCCAACAACCTCATTGAACAGCACGCTGCCGGCGGAAGGTGAGCAGGACGTACCGGACGCCATAGGCGCAGACCACACATTGCCGCCCTGACTCGTCCAGGTCGTGAGCGCCTGGTACCCCGTGATCCGGGGAGCCGCCCCAGACCCATAAGCATCAATCGTCAGGTTATTTTGAGAGATGACCAGCGCCTCATTCCACACATCGCCGCGCAGCAGTAAAACCGTATCTCCCGCTGCAATATTCGTCATAGCATAAGCCAGAGTCTGCCACGGAGCTCCGATTGGACCCGTGCCACTATTCACTCCCGTACTCGAACTGACGTAGTGAGTGGCGGCCTGCACGCAAACGCACAGCACCAGCAAAGCCAGAATGCGGCGAATCATCGTATCTCCCAAAATTAAAACAAGCTTGTTATGACAAATCTGCACGACTAGTTCTGCATCTGGTAAGTAACCGTCGCAACGATCGTGGCGGGGGAAGGCGCACAACCTCCTGCTAAAGTCGACGTGCGAATTCGCAGAAGATGGCCAGAGGGCACGTTAGAGCTTCCGGTCACTTGGGTGTAGAAGTTACTTCCGTTGCTTAGTACGATTGAGTAACTTCCAACTTCGCTCCCCGCCGTGGCATCCCACACCTGAAAAACTGGATATGTCGAACATCCAGCCGGTGCTGTTCCCGCCGATAAATCGAATCCCGTGACAGTGATGTTCGCGGGCAACGTCCAGGTACAACTGTTCATTACGGACGTTGAACCGGTGACAAAGCAGGTCCAGGTCAGAAAGCTCTCGCTGCGGACATACGCCGTCGTCGCTAACTTGGCCGAGTTATCCCCCGCCCCCTGCGTCGTCGCAGTCGTCCCGTTCGGTAGCGCCGGAGTCCCGCTCAGGTTCGCCGCAGTTCCGCTGGTATTCGCCGCGTTCGCCGGGATATCGCCGCTCACCAGCGCCGGAAGCTGCGCATGTGGAAGTGTGCCCGCGGTGATGTCACTTGCGCTCACCGTCACATTTGCCGACAGCGCATGGCCGTTTACGGTCACCGTGTTCGGAACCAGCATCGCCTCCGCTGACAGAGCGCGAGTCTTTTCCACTGCCACCGCCGCATCTGCGTACGCCGTGGTCTGACTTACCTTGGCAACTTCCGTGATCGCGCCGCCATTCTCCGAAACTTTCAACTTACCGTCAGAATCAATCGCCACCGTCGATTTCGAAGCAATTGCCGCAACCGGCGAACTCGGGATATCGCTCACGACTTGCCAGGGTCCGCCCACGCTCATAGACCCAGCAATCGTAACGTTCCCTTGGAAGATTGCATCGTTTGCGAAGGTCTTCAGACCCGAAATATTCTCCGCCCCCGAGTTATGCATCACCGCGCTGTCTGCTGCGGCGTTTGTGATTTCACTGACGTCGTAGTCGCCGCTCTGCCCAACCACCGCTCCACTCCGGCCGAACACGGAGGAGACTGCGCCGCCTCCTCCCGATCCACATGCTCCCCAACTGGTGAGTCCCGTACCATCGGTCTGCAGGCATTGCCCGCTGCTGCCACCCGAGTTGGGAAGCTGCAAAGTCCAGGTGCCCGCCGCGGCTTGCGGCTTGACCGTCACCGCACCGCTGGTTGCGCCGGGGAGTGACGCACTGTAAATCGAGATGCCCTGGTAGTCGCCAACTTTCGCAGGCCCCGAAGAACCGTTGCCGCGAATCAAATTCTGGTTCGTCGCCGATCCTGTAATCGGAGAGACGGAGCACGCCGCACAACCATAAGTCATCGCATCCGTCGGACCCATGCCGATCGACGTGCCCGAACTCGGAGTGTTGTTCGAGGTGGAAATCAGTCGATTGAACAGGATATTGCCGTGACCCAGAGGAATCGCCAGCGCTGTATCGTTCGTTCCGGCAGCGCTCAGTGTGAGCGGCACCTGTCCGGCTGTGGTATTTGCTATATTCGCAATCGCTCCGTTCATGCTTCCAGCAGGGTCAATTGACCAACACAGAAATCCGCTGTTGACTTGCGTTCCTGAAACACCAGAAAGCCCACACCAGAACTCAATCGATCCCGGCGCACCGTTGCCCAACGATGGACCACCGCCAATTCGCGCAGGCATACCGTTTTGGTTAGGGCCCAGAGATGGATCGGGAACGGGCGGACCTAATAACCCGCCATATTCCAGTCTGCCTCGGAAGACGTCCGTGTGCGCATCGCTGTCGCTGCGTCCGCCAATGAAGGCATCGATTGCTGGCCCCGAGCCCAGTCCCGAGCCGGTACTCCAAACAATCGCATCTTGCCGCTGATCCCAGGAAAAGGCCTTGAATTGTGTCGCCCCGTTCAAGCGAGGCATTCCCCACGTCAATGAGTACGTCGTCGCCGTTGCCGGCAGATACACAATTCCGCCAGGACGATTCACCGTAACCTGATCGGCGCGGAAAGATTCATACGGAGTATCCACCGGATAACCTTGCCCTCCCGTGTCGATCCAGTCGGGGCGGCTTACCATCACGCGGTGCATGATGCCGCCGCCATTGCCACCAATCGCAATCTTTCCGCCGGCTACCGTTACGTCTTCAATTAACGACCCCGCTCCAACTTTCCCGCCTGCGGGTGCACCGTCGATAGAGTTGAAATCGAACGCAGCCCATGTAACTCCGCCGCTTGTAAACTGCGTCCCCCAATTCGGTTCGATCACGAATTGACTGGTGTTGTCTGGTGTCGCTTGCGGAAGCCGATAGAACTGTGTCAACCATCCGCCCGAGCAAGTTACGCTTGTCGCATCGTTCGCTGTAACCAGGCAGTAGTGTCCAATGCCTGTGCCCGCAACAATGGTCGCCCGATAGCCGACGAAGGCACTCGGCGTCCAGGCAGCGCCCGAAGCTGCAAGCCCAGTCGCGCTCCCGGAAGTTGCGGTTGTCAGGCCTGAACCGCCGAACACGCCGCCCGTGGTGATCTTGTAATACCTGCCATCCCCGCCTGCCCCGGTGCCGGAAATGATGTAGTTGGCTGGCCATGAAGTTCCTGCAAGGCTTGCACCGCTGTAGGGATACCACTGCGCTGCCTGAAAGATTGTCCGGCTATTGATGACGCGAATCGGTTGCCCAGCTGCCAGCTTGTGGCTCTCCGATCGGACGTTTCGCACCACGCAAGCATCTTGCGCCGCCTCGCAGTAGACGTCATAGCCCGTCTGTGTGCCAAAGCCGGCCGAATCGTTCTCCATCGACATTCCATCGACTTCGATCGAACCGCCGTAAACCGCCACGCCATACAGAGGATTGCCTTGCATGTCGCCGTACTTGATGACTTCCTTAATGGCGTTCTGGGCATAGAAGCGACCCACGTTTCGCCCGGTATTGTTGCCACCCACCTGCCAACCTGCTCCTGTAAACCCGGAAAAGTAGCAATACTCGCAGCGGATATTGTCGCCCTGTGCATCTCCACCGTGCTTTGAGATCAGCACGCCCACGTCTGTAACCCCGCCCCCGCCGAAGACGACATCTTTGAAAGTGATGTTTTGCGGAGAGAAGTCGCTGCCGTGCGTGTGGTCGTTATCCAGGTCAACCAGCGCATTGGTCGAAGAAGCCCCACCGATAAAGGCTAACTCGTGAATCGAACCGTAAGCGATGTTCTGCCCATCAATGATGCGCTTGTTCGTGCCGGTCTGCGTGATGCCGCTCGCTAATTTACCGCAGCCCTCAATCACGAAGTTATTGACGTGATAGAACTGCAGTTCGCCATTGATCTGGAACATCTGGCAGATTTTCAGCGGCTTGTTGTACTGGCTCAGCCCGCTGCCATTCACTCGGTTCTGGTTGCCGAATGCTCCGTTGACGGCCGCCTGCAGAGCCCCCGTGTTCGTCGTCGCACTCGCGCTCGAGGCCGCACCCCACCATTCCGGCCAGACTTCGCTCAAGCCAAGGTTGCCGCTGAAGTCGATCGTGCCTTGTCCTGGCAGAGCATTATCAAAGATCTTATTGTGCTGCGGATTGTTGATCCCTCCCAGGATCGTCACCGTCGCAGATCCCGGCGCCAGTGCAATCAGATTGAAATCGTAAGAGGAAGGCGAGGAGGAGAGAGTCATCGTCGCCGTGACCGCGCCGCCTGCTGCCGATGCTTGATATTCGGCGCACAGGACTTGATTGGTGCCCACGCATCCCGCCGTGCCGCCTGGCAATGTGAATCCAGAACCCGCCGTGCCTGTCCCCGCGGCATAGTCTTGCCCGCCATAGCCAATCACAAAGCTGCCCGCAGCAATCGTCAGTGGTCCCGTGGTCATCGTGGACGAGGAAGGATTGGAGTTGCTGAAGGTCGACGCCACCACCCGTGGATACTTACCAAGGCCGTGAATCGAAAAAGCGATGCAGGCGTTTTTCACCGCACCGTTAATCGGAACTGTGATTGTGCGGTCACCGCCTGCAACGTTCCCGGCCAACCAGCCAACGACGTACTGCGGATAGCCCGGCGATGATTCCTGTACCTTGATGAATGCATCGCCACCGTCAGTGGGCGTACCCGGGGAATAAATCCAGGATGTGTATTGCTTCAACGCGAAGAAGATTGCATCGCCCGCAGTTGTTCCGGTCAGCGTGACTGAACAGCTATTGGAATTTTGATTGTCTGAGCCCGCGCCTTTAACGTAACTACCCCCACCCGGAGCCGTGCTGTCCGTCAAAGGCTTCAGATTGCCCCCTGCCGAAAAATCCAGGCTCACATTCTTGGGAAACATGATGCTGCCGACCGAAGTGTTGGGCGCCGGCGCGATGGCTGCAGGAGTCGAGCCTATGGCATTGAGCAGGCCCTGGATCTTTGCCGCATTGTCAGTCGTGCCGTCGGCAGTCGTTACATAGTCACGCAGGTCGTAGATGGCTTTGGTCTGCGGTTTATATGCAGTTCCGCTCGCTGT
>QIAH01000043.1 GCA_003225465.1 Acidobacteriota bacterium
GGGCGGCACGTGGGCGATATGGCGATGTTGACGTTGGGAACGGGCGTGGGTGGCGGGCTCGTGATGGGCGGAAAAATCTGGCATGGCATGAGCGGCATGGCAGGTGAGTTCGGGCACATGACGGTCGACCCGGAAGGCCAGCTGTGTGGCTGCGGGAACCATGGGTGCCTGGAGCAATATGCATCAGCGACAGCAATTATGCGCATGGCGCGCGAGACGATCGCGACCGGCGATGCTCCCGGACTCGCCAAGGCGGCCAGCGCTGACCCGGAATTCAGCGCCCGGGAAATTTACAATCTCGCCATTCAGGGCGACGAACAGGCGCGCCGTATTTTTCGCCGGGTCGGACGCGCGTTGGGAATTGCGCTCGCTACCATGGTGAACGGTTTGAATCTTGAGATGTACGTCATCGGCGGCGGGGTATGCAGCGCCTGGGAAGCGTTTTCGCCCACGATCTTCGAAGAGCTTCGCCAGCGAGCCATGGTGTACGCGGCCACCGCGCCTGCCGATCCGCTGCACATGCCTTCCGGCGCATCGGGTCAAAAGGAACCGGGGAGCGGACGCACAACTATCATTACGCGCGCGTTGCTGGGAAGTGATGCCGGACTGTTCGGGGCGGCGCGGTTGCCAATGACACGGGAATCCTGAAAGACCCGCCCAAGCGGAGCTTGGACGGGGCACCCACCTCCGGTCGCACTAAAGAGAAACAACTGTCATCTTGAGCGGAGTGAGGCGCCAGCCGAACGGCGTCGAAAGGCCCCACAGCCGTTTGGATCTCACGAGAAGCAGGCGTGCATTTCTAACATCTACTTTTTTAGGGCGCGAATCAAGAATTGATTCTGCTCCACCGTGCCTAGCGTCACGCGAATACTGGTTGGGGCTCCCCACGAGGTTAACGGTCTGACCAGAACGCCTTCCTGGCGCAGTTTTCGTGCGAAGTCTCGCGCATCCTGTTTCACATCGAACGTAAGAAAATTAGCCCAAGTTGGAATCACCTGGTAGTCGAGAGCTGCGACTTCGCGGCCTATACATTCCGCCTGGAGTGCGTTTTCTTCGACAGCATGACGGATGTGGGCTTCATCGTCGAGGGCGGCAAGCGCGGCGGCCTGGGCGATGGCCGAGACGGCAAACACGTCCTGCACCTGCGCGAAATAAGCCATCAACTCCGCGGGTCCCATGCCGTAGCCGATTCGGAGCCCAGCGAGGCCATGAGCCTTGGAAAACGTTCGCAGCACGACCACGTTTCGTTCGGACCGTACGTACTCGATCGAACGCGAGTAGGTCACCCCGCGTTTGACTGCGAAATAACTGGCATAGTCGAAGTAAGCTTCGTCAAGAACGACGATGACATGCGCCGGCACACGCTCCAGAAAACGATCCATGGCAACGGCGTCGATCAGAGTTCCGGTCGGATTGTTGGGATTGGCGATAAACACGACTCGCGTCTCTACATCCATCGCCGCCAGGATCGCGTCCAGATCATAGCCTCCATCTCTTAACGGAGTTTGTACGAGCCTCGCGCCCACCGCGCTGGTCACCATGGGATACGAGATGAACGAACACGCGCTGGTCACGGCGTTCAAACCGGGACGCAGGCAGGTGCGCGCGATCACGCCCAACAGCGCGGTCAATCCGTTGGCAACCAGAATCTGTTCCGGCTTGATGGCGTGCCGTTGCGCGAGCCTCTCCCGCAACGCGGCGGCGCCGTCATCGGGATAGAAGTGTGAGGACTCCAAAGCGGCCCACATGGCGGCCACAGCTTTCGGAGACGGGCCATAGGCGCTTTCATTCGCGTTCAGCCTGAGCAGCGAGGCATCGCGCTCGGGAAGGGTAGAAGTGGAGGACTTGGAGATTGCGTGCTGGCCCGACGCGCGGGCGGCGTCGTTCACAAGATCGTTGAAGCGGCCCATTGATGAGGTCAAGAAGCGGCTTCGTGCTTCGCGCCAACGTTCTGGCCCGCGGCCGTGCGCAGCCGGTCGACTTCTTTCAGAGTGAGCGCGCGGAACTTTCCCGGCGGCACATCGAGCGAGAGCGGCCCATACTTCACGCGCTTGATTTTCTCCACGTGGTGACCGACCTCCTCAAACATGCGCCGGATCTGCCGATTGCGACCTTCGATCAACGTGACTTCGTACCAGGGATTGGCCGCATCCTTGACGATGCGGATCCTGGCCGGAGAGGTGCGCACACGCTTGCCCTCGTCGGTTGCGATGGAGAGGCCGCCCCGCAGTCGTTCGATGGCCTGATCGCTGGGTTTGCCGCTGACTTTGACCACGTAAGTTTTGGGCACGTGGGAGGCGGCCTTCATCAGCTTGTGCGCGAGCGTGCCATCGTTGGTCATGAGCACCAGCCCTTCGCTGGCGTAGTCGAGCCGGCCGACGGGATATACCCGACTCCCCACGCCGCGAATGAGGCTCATCACCGTTGCCCGTTTTTCGGGATCGCTCACTGTAGTCACGAAGCCCACCGGCTTGTTCAGCAGCAGATACACATGGCGCTGCGCGCCCTTCAGCAGCTTGCCGTTGACGCGAATGTGATCTTTCTCGGGATCGGCCTTGGAGCCGAGTTCGGTGACTGGTTGCCCGTTGACCAGCACGCGTCCAGCCGCGATCAGTTCCTCGGCCTTGCGGCGCGAAGCCACTCCGGCGGCGGCGATAATTTTCTGCAGGCGTTCAGCGGGCACTGAATCTCCATTTGCGTCTTGAGCCAGGGACATGCGAACTATTTTTCGGGCGTTCCGGTATGCGCATGCACGCTTTGTTCTTCTTCTGAAAACGCCTCGATCTCGGCGGTTTCGTCTGAGACGGCACTGGTCGGTTCCGTGCTGGGCTCCGAGGGGCCCTGATCAAGCTGATCATTTTCAGCGGGGGCGGCGGCTTTCTCGGCTGCCGGCAACAAATCGCTTTGGAATGACTCCGCCACCAGCTTTTCGAATTCTTCCATGCTGGGCAGTTCGTTGACGTCTTTCAGCCCGAACCGCATCAGGAATTCCCTGGTGGTCTTGTAAAGGATCGGCCGCCCGATCACCGCCTTGCGCCCCGCGGTGGTGATGAGCTTGCGGTCGAGCAGGGTGGCGATCACGCCACCGGAATCGACTCCGCGAATTTCACTGATCTCGGGCACGGTGACAGGCTGCTTGTAGGCGATCACGGCGAGCGTCTCCAGAGCCGGCAAGGACAGGCGAATGGGCGGCTTCAGGCTCTTTGCGAAGGCGCGAACCATATCGTGTTGCTCGGGCTTGGTTGACATGCGATATCCGCCTGCAACCTGCCGGAGTTCGATGCCGTGCTCGGAGGTTCCATATTCGGCGGCGAGGTCTTCCAGAGTCGCGCGCACGCGAGATTTGGCTCCAGCCTCGTCCATGCCCTCCTGCTCGGCGACCACAGAGTCCTTTACGAGCTGGAAAATCTGCTCCAGCGTAACCGGCATTTCCGCGGCATAAACAATTGCTTCGATTTTGGCTTTAAGACTCATTGAAAATCGGCCCCTGGCTTGTGGCTAGCAGTTATCAGCTGCTCTTCTACTTCCAATCATCTCTTACTGCGGCTTGCTCGTTCATAATGGCTTCGAACCCGACGTGCTTACGGATCAGAATTTCTCCGAACATACGTTCCTGGCGAAGCTGCACGGCTTGCAGGCGCACCAGTTCGAGCATGGCCAGGAACATGCAAACCAGCGCCTGGCGCGACTCGATGTTGCGAAGAATCTGTTTCAGCCTCACCGGCTTGTCTTCGAGCGACAACCGCCGCCGCAGGTAGTCGATCATCTGTCCCACCGTGACCGTCTCTTCATCCACCTGCAGGATTGGCCGGGAGCGGGCGCGATCGAGAATCTGCTGGAACGTCTTCACCAGGTCGATGACATCGGCCGCGAGTTCCGGTTCGGTGCCTTCGGCATCCTTGAAGTCTTTCAGCGCAGGGTTCGACCAGATCGCGTCTTCGATCTGCTGTTTCTGGAGAAGCATCTGCGCGGCCGACTTGAACTTTTCGTGCTCCAGCAGGCGATTAACCAGCTCACTGCGCGGATCGTCCACCGCCTCGGCCGGTGCCAGTGGGTCGCGTGGGAGCAGCATCTTCGACTTGATGTGGATGAGCACCGCGGCCATGTAGATGAAGTCGGCGGCGATATTTACGTCGAGCTCGCGCATGCGCTCCACGTAGGTCAGATACTGCGCGGTGATGCGCGCGATCGGGATATCGTAGATATCGATGTCCTGCTTGCGGATGAGGTCGAGCAGCAGGTCGAGCGGGCCTTCGTAAACATCGCCTACCGCGACGGCGAAGGGGAAGTCATTGGTCTCCTTCTTCGCGCCGGCCTTGTCGCCGGCAGACGAAGCTGGAGACAAGGAACCCACTCCCTCGGTTGGGATCAGGACGCCCGAAACAGCCTTCACTTCTTCACTCATGCTCGCGATTGGTCCCCACTACTTGGCGCCTTCGGACTTGCTCAAAGGCTCATAGTCCAGCGACATGCCCATGGCGGAGCGCACCTCTTTCATGGTGGCTTCCGCAACCTTGGCTGCCTTGGCTGTACCTGTCATCAGAATATCCCAGGCGAGGCGTGGGTTCTCCTCATATTTTTTGCGACGCTCTTGTATAGGAAGGAGCACCTTCAGCAGTGCATCGGCGGCCCAGCCTTTGCACTCGATACATCCAATGCCTGCGGAGCGACAGCCTTCGTTTACCTTGGCCATCGTCTCCTGGCTGCTGAAAATTTTGTGCAGGTCCCCCACCGGGCAGAGATCCGGATTTCCGGGATCGGTGCGTCGCACACGAGCGGGATCGGTCACCATGGTTTTGAGTTTCTGGCGCACGACTGGCTCCGCATCAGTCAGCAGGATCGTATTCCCGTAGGATTTCGACATCTTGCGGCCATCGGTGCCGGGAAGTTTGGGCGTAGGCGTCAACAATGGCTGCGGTTCGGGAAGCACGGGGCCCGGCTTGCCGTAAAACTGATTAAAACGCCGCGCGATTTCGCGGGTCAGTTCGACGTGCGGCACCTGGTCTTCCCCCACTGGCACGAAATTTCCCTTGTAGATAAGAATGTCGGCCGCCTGCAGCACCGGATATCCCAGAAATCCGTAGGTGGTCAGGTCCTTCTCGGTGATGTTCTCGCGTTGTTCCTTGTAAGTTGGCACCCGCTCCAACCAGCCCAGCGGTGTGATCATCGAGAACAACAGGTGAAGTTCGGCGTGCAGTGGAATGTGCGACTGGATGAACAAGGTGGAACGGTCGGGATCGAGCCCCGCAGCCAACCAGTCCAGCAACACCTCCAGAGAATTTTCTTTCACCTTCGAGGTGTCGGCGTAATCGGTGGTGAGCGCGTGCCAGTCGGCAATAAAGAAGAAGCACTCGTACTGATCCTGCATTCGCACCCAGTTCTGGAGGGCGCCGACGTAGTTGCCGAGATGCAGTTTTCCGGTAGAGCGCATGCCGCTGAGCACGCGTTTGCGTTGGGAGGTGGGCATCAGAATCTCGTGAGTACTCCATCAAAGAAATTCAGGAAGGGCGAAATCAGGCGCATCAGCAGGTTGCCTCCCAAATACACCAGGGCCAGCAAGCCAAAGATTCCCATGGCATCGTAGGCACGGCGGACCGGCTCTGAGAGGAAATGCCGCAACACGTGGCTGCCATCGAGCGGCGGCACGGGAATGAGGTTGAACACGCCCAGGATTATGTTGATCAACATCAACTCGTACAGAAACAGCGTTAGCGGGATGAGAAATGAGGTTCCTCCCCTACCTGCGATACCCAGCCGGTAAGTGAAAGGCATCGTCGATACCAGTCCGTGGCCTTCGATGGACGTTTTGGCAATCACAAACATGACCACCACCGTGCTGGTGGCGATCAGGAAATTGCTGACCGGACCAGCCACCGCGGTCAAAATATCGTCGGTCACAGGGTTCTTAAAGTTTCTCGGATCCACCGGCGTCGGCTTGGCCCAGCCAATCACTGGAAAGTGCGTGACCAGCGCAATGAGCGGCATCACAATCGTGCCGACCGGATCGATGTGCTTGATCGGATTGAGGGAAATGCGTCCCAACATGCGCGCCGTCGGATCGCCGCACCGGTTGGCAGTCCAAGCGTGGGCGGACTCATGCACGCTGATTGCGAACAGGAACGCAATCATCTGGAAAACCACGCTCACAATGTCAATATGGCTCAGATCCATCGAGATGGCTCGATTCTAGCAGACGGTGCGCGGAGATGATGGCTGGCGAGGCTTCGAAAGCTATGTACAACAAGAACTTAAGGAGCAGTTCCCAGATTGCAAACCTTCCACAGCTTGCGTCGTCTAAGATAGAGATACCGCAAGCAGAGTAACCCCACAATCCACTGTTTACATAGCCAGACCGAGGGGACACATGTCTTTACACATCAAGAGAGAGCAAACGGGGGACGTGGCCTTTTTGCAGTGCGCCGGAAGAATCGTGCGCGGCGAGGCGCTTCATTTTCTGAAGGACGCAGTCGTTTGTCTGAGTCAGCCCAGAATAGTGGTGCTGGACCTGACCGAAGTCGCAATGCTCGATGGCGGCGGCCTGGGCATGCTGGTCTTCCTGCATCGCTGGACGCGGGACAACGGCATTCAACTGAAGCTGGTAAATCCGTCGAACTTTGTGCGCGAGATGCTTGACCGCACGCACTTGACTTGTGTGTTCATCATCTCTTCGATGGATGACGTTTTGGAAATTCTCTGTACCCCGACTCACGTCACCATGGACGTGAGCCGGGCCATCAACCGCGCGGTCGCCTAAGCTGCGCATGTAGCCAGCTTGCGCGCGGGCATCTCGTCTCGCGCGATAGAACTTCCTTCCCTTAAGACTTCCCAGAGCTCGTCACCGGATTCCTTGCTTTATAATTCGCGCCACCCATGAAGCGCAGCAAGGCACGAAGCTCAGGGACAAGCTCGAATCCGATGCCCGTGGATGCCCTCGTCTACCCGCGCTTCTCCGGGGTCGCGACGTTCATGCGCCTGCCCCAAATTTCACGAGCCGACGAACTCGATATCGCCCTGATCGGCATACCGTACGACGGCGGAACCACCTATCGTCCGGGTCCGAGATTCGGACCGCGCCGTGTGCGGGAGCAGTCGGCAATCATCCGGCCCTGGAATCCGGCGCTGAATATCAATCCGTTCGAGAGGTTTCGAATCGCAGATTATGGCGATCTGTCCATTAACCCGCTTTCCATAGAAGACACCTTCCAGCGAATTACTGCGCAGCTTGATGACGTGTTGAAGGCGGACGCCCGCACAGCTTGCGTGGGCGGCGATCATTCGATCCTCCTGCCGATCTTGCGCTCGATTCACAAGCGGTTTGGGCCGATCGGACTCATCCAGTTCGACGCGCACAATGACACCTGGGGCGGGTATTTCGGCAGCCCGCACTCGCATGGGACGCCCGTGCGCCGCGCGGTGGAAGAAGGACTGCTCGTCACGAAAGATGTGTTGCAGATTGGTTTGCGCGGGCAGGTGTACTCAAAAGACGATTTTGACTTCGGGCGCGAACATGGCTTCCAGGTGGTCACGTCGGAGGAACTTCATCGCCGTGGAGTTGAGCACGTGAGCTGGTATTTGAAAAGGCTTGCCCGCCGTCCGGTCTACGTGACCCTCGACATTGATGTCGTCGATCCCGCGTTCGCGCCCGGCACGGGCACGCCGCAAGTAGGCGGTCTTTCGAGCGCACAGATTATTGAGTTGGTCCGCAGTCTTCGCGGCGTCAACATTGTGGGCTGTGATCTGGTGGAGGTCTCGCCGCCCTACGACAACGGAGATATTACATCGCTGCTCGGGGCCAACCTGCTGTACGAATTGATCTGCGTGATGTAGGTACAGGCGGCTTATTTGCAGCCCGGCCTCCTGCAGAGCTTTTCTTTGCGTCCTTGGCGGCCGTTCTTCGCGAGCTTTGCGGTTAAGAGCTTTGCCTATTTCCGTGAGCGCGTTCAAAAACAAAAGCCTTTAACCGCGAAGGTCGCAAAGGGAACGCGAAGATCGCAAAGAAAGACGTTTTTCATGAGAATCTTTCGGCGAAACTGTTTAGCCGCCGAGGTTCTAATAGGAGATACACGACCACGACGCAGGCCACAAATTCCGTTCACCCCACGCAACTCGCCCGCCAACTCCGGATCACCGACTACTTCACGCTGGGCTGGGGCACGATGGTCGGCGTGGGTTGGCTGGTGGTCATGGACGACTGGCTCACGCGTGGCGGCCCGCTCGGCGGCATTCTCGGGTTCGCGATCGGGGGCGCGCTCCTGCTGCCGATTGGCTACGTCTACGGCAAACTCGTGGCCGCCATGCCCGATGCTGCGGGCGAAGTCGCGTATACGGCGAAGGTCTTTCCGCAATCGGTGAGCTATGCCACGGGATGGATGATGTTGCTCGCCTACTTCATCGTCTGCCCATGGGAAGCGGTGGCCGTCGGCCGCATTGCTGCGTATATCTTCCCGGCGCTGGACTCGATGGAGCTTTACCACGTCGGGGGCCGGCCTGTGTTTCTTCCGCGGCTGATTATCGGCCTCGCCTTGACTGGCTTGCTTACGCTGCTAAACTATCGCGGCATCCGCCTGAGCGCCACTTTTCAGAATTGGACTGCTTTCGGGACACTGGCGCTGTTCGCCATTTTCGTGGCGGTCGGAGTCAGCAAAGGCTCGCCAGGAAATTTCCCGCCACTATTTTCCCATGGACCATTCCTGTCGATTTTTCTGGTGATGCAGATTGTGCCCTACTTCATGACCGGGTTCGAATCGGTGACCAAAGCTGCCGAGGAGGCGAACCCGGAGTTTCGCTCGCAAACCTTTCTGGTCGCGATCTGGATGGCGATCATCGTGGGTATCCTCTTTTATACGATTGTGATTGGCGCGGTCGGCTACGTCGCGCCCTGGCGTCAGCTCACGGGCACGAAGTTTATGACAGCGGTTGCCTTCGAGCGCGCAGTCGGCTCGCGCTGGATCGTGCGCAGTATCCTGGCTGCCGCACTGTTATCGCTGGTGAAATGCTTCAACGGAAACTTTGTTGCGTCCACTCGCTTGCTGTTTGCGATGGGACGGCGCGGACTGCTCGAGCAACGGTTCGCGGCCGTGCATCCGGCGAATCGAACGCCGTCGATCGCCGTGCTGGCGATTGGGGGCGCAACCGCCATCTGCATGTTTCTGGGCGACGCGATCCTGGTTCCGGTCTCGGAGGTGGGCTCGGTGGCGTCCGCAACAGGTTGGCTGGCCACATGCGCCGCCTATTATGCGATGGGTCCTCCGGCAACCCAGCGGCTCGTGGCGCTCTTAGGGGCGGCGTTGGGGCTCGGCATGATTCTGATGAAGGTCGTCCCGGTGGTTCCGGGGCACTTCTCACTCTACGAATGGCTGGCGCTGGTGATCTGGATAAGCGTGGGAGTTCTGTTAGGCTGGCGAGGCCAAATACAAAGAAACTAAAGAAGAGGATATTCCGAATGCGTTTGTGGCGAGCCTTTCTGTTCCTTGCGATCACGCTCCTGTGCGCAGCAGCATTGTGTTCCGCGCAATCGACGCAGTCTTTTGATCTGATCATCACTCACGGCCACATCATCGACGGCACCGGGTCTCCGTGGTATTCGGGCGATGTCGGCATTCGCGATGGAAGGATTGCGGCGATTGGTAATCTTTTCGCCGCTACCAGCAAGCGCACTCTCGACGCGCACGGAATGGTCGTCGCTCCCGGCTTCATCGACATGCTGGGCCAATCGGAATGGACGATTCTGGTCGATCCTCGCCTGCCCTCGAAGATTTACCAGGGAATCACCACGGAAATTACCGGCGAGGGCAGCTCGATCGCGCCACTGAATGACGCCATCATCGCGGCGGACAAAACGAAATATGAGCACCTGAAGATCACGCCCGATTGGCGCACCTTTCGCCAATATTTTGCGCGTCTCGAAAAGCAGGGAATCGGAATTAACGTGGCGGACTATGCGGGCGCTACGCAGGTGCGGCGCATGGTTCTGGGCGACGCCGATGTGCAACCGACGCCCGCACAACTCGAGCAAATGAGGTCGCTGGTGCGCGATGCGATGCACGACGGCGCCATTGGTGTCTCCACCTCGCTCCAGTACGCCCCCGCTCCTTATGCGAAGACGGAAGAAATTATTGCCCTGGCCAGCGAAGCGTCGAAGTTCGGAGGGGTTTATGCAACCCACATGCGGAGCGAAGGAGATGCCATCACGGCCTCCATCGATGAAGCTTTGCGCATCGGCACCGAAGCTCACATTCCAGTGGAGATCTGGCATATCAAGGTTGCGGGCAAGAGCAACTGGCATCGCATGCCGGAGATCGTCGCAAAAATCAGTGCTGCCCGCGCGAAAGGCATCGATGTGAGCGCCAACACCTATGCGTATCCGGCATGGTTCAACGATTTCTCCGCGTTCGTTCCGCCGTGGGCACACGATGGCGGCGATGCCAAGCTGATCGAGCGTCTCAAAGATCCGGCGACCCGCGCTCGCATTCGCAAAGACATGCTGACGCCATCAACCCAATGGGACAACGAATGGCAGGAAATTCCCGGGCAGGAAGCCATCCTTATCAGTGTTGTGCAGAATCCGAAGCTGCTGCCGCTGCAGGGTAAGACGTTGGCCGAGGTCGCGAAGCTTTGGAACAAGGATCCCATCGACGCCCTGTGCGACTTCCTGATCGAAGACCAGGCGTTCACCGACGTAGCGGTGTTCGGCATGTCGGAAGACGACGTTGCGTTGGCTCTGGAGCAGCCGTGGGTCTCGATCGATAACGATTCCTCGGGCACCGCGCCCGAGGGACTGCTGGGTCAGGAGCATCCGCATCCCCGCGCGTACGGCACGTTCCCGCGAATTCTGCGCAAATATGTTCGAGAAGAGAAGAAGCTTTCGCTGGAAGATGCGATCCGGAAATCTTCCGCACTGCCCGCTCAACGTATGCGATTCACGGACCGGGGCGTGCTGAAAGAGGGAATGTGGGCTGACGTGGTGGTGTTCGATCCAGCCACCCTCAAGGACGTGGCAACCTTTGCCGAGCCGAAGGCGTGAGTGTGATCGATCAGGGAAAGATGACGGGCGCGCGACCGGGGAAAGTGCTGCGCGGGCCAGGATATCAGCCGTAATCCGGCCGGGTGCCCCATCCGTAATGCCGAGCTGCGCTCGGCTGGGCAGACGGGGCGTCTGCCCCTACGCAGAGCTCAAAACGGGCATCCGAGTTATTCAGCAGCCGGGCAGCTTTTTTCCCACACTGTTTAGCCGCGGAGGGCACCACGTTAGATCTCCGGATAGAAATCGAAGAACGCTTCCAGGCTGGTCTTCAACTGCTTTTCGATCTCTTCCTTGCTGCCTTCGAGCACGTGCATGGTGACGTGCGCATCGCGCCCGCTCTTCAACTTCACGGTCGCGTCGCCGACTTCCGCCACCTCGTCGGAGGGCAAGAGCCTCATACCGTACACCAACGTTAAGTTCGCCATTCCAGGATTTTAATAAAAGGCAAGCCAACTGTCTTACGAACTGGAATGCTCGCGCCTGGTTCGCCCTTCATTTAGAATGACCGGCGTGTTCCCCAAATTCCTACTGGTTTTGACCGGGCTCTTCCTGACCTGCGCCAGCGCGCTCCCCGCGCAGGAGCCACCCCCTCAGCAGCAGCCTCAGGTGAAAGTAAACGTGCTGAACGTGTGTACGCCTTCCGCCGAGGAGCAGAAGGAAATCTCCTCCGCGTTGTCGCGGGTGCCCAGGCAGCCGCTGTTCAGCCAGGACTTTGAGGTGGCGCGCGGGCGATCCAGCCTGGCCGAGTCCCCCGGGTTTCTGCAGGCCGGGCAGAGCGCCCAATTGTCCGACGAGCCTTCGGTCGCAAACTGGGTGCGGCTGCGGCGGGAGTTCTCGATGCAGGCGCTATTCTCGACCGTGCAGTATTCCTTCAGCAATGATGGCAAGAACATGGTCGAGACGTTGGTGCTGCACGTGCGCGATCCCAAGGACCTGGTTCAGCTTTCGATTGAGGACAGCGCCTCCGCCGTGACCAGCGCGGCCACCATGTTGGCCGCATCCAGTCCGGCGAGCCGCATTAAACTTGAGCGTTTCGGCAAATCGTCGGTGGTATTGGCGCGATGTACCGGAAGCGAGGGCGGACCGACACCGGACCAGAGCGCTTACGAACCCCTGTTTGCGAACGCATCTTCGATTCTTACGAATTACCGCATGCTGTTGAATGCGAGGCACACGGTGCCGGACGAGCTAGCGCGGGTCGCGGCCGCGGGTTCGAAGCCAGCCGGCAAAGGCGCGGCCGCCAAGTCTCGAGACCATAATCCCGGGCCAACGAATGTCAATAAGAAATGAAGGGCTAGCGGGGTGCAGTTTGACGTTCGCGCGCTTCGCGATTCTTGCGATCGTCGGCCCTTAACCCCTTATTCGAGAATGCTTAGGAATAGATTGCCGCATCAGAAAGGTGCCATGCACCGAATTCGTGATTTCGTAATCTAACATATCGATACTTATGGATATTCGCAACGTCGTCATCATTGGTTCCGGCTGCTCTGGACACACGGCTGCGCTATACGCTGCGCGCGCGAACCTCAAACCGCTTGTGATCGAAGGCCACGAGCCGGGCGGCCAGCTCTCGATCACCACGCTGGTCGAGAATTTCCCCGGGTTCCCCGACGGAATCCAGGGTCCGGAGCTGATCGAAAACATGCGCAAGCAGGCGCAGCGTTTCGGCGCCGAATACATGCTGGGACACGTCACCAGCGTCGAGCTGAGCAATCGCCCGTTTGTGCTTCATGTCGGAAAGCACCAGATCCATACCAAGACGCTGATTATTGCCAGCGGCGCTTCAGCGAAGTGGCTCGGACTGCCGCATGAGCAGCAACTCATCGGACATGGCGTAAGCTCGTGCGCGACCTGCGACGGATTCTTTTTCTCGGGCAAAGAAGTTGCGGTCGTAGGCGGCGGCGATACCGCGATGGAAGAGGCGAATTTCCTTACTCGCTTTGCGAGCAGGGTCACGATCATTCACCGGCGCGAAAGTTTCCGCGCCTCGAAAATCATGCTCGACCGCGCCCGCAACAATCCAAAGGTTGCCTTCATCACGGACACCGTGGTGGAAGACGTCCACGACGTAGGAAAAAAAGAAGTCACTGGGCTCGAGCTGCGTAATGTCAAGACGTCAGAAACCTATGACTTCCCAACCAGCGCGCTGTTTCTCGGGATTGGACACGAGCCCAATGCGAAAATCTTCGAAGGCCAGCTCGATATGGATCATGATGGCTATCTGAAAACGCTGGACTACGTGTTTACGCGCGTGCCCGGTGTGTACGCGTGCGGTGATGTCGTCGACCGCCGTTATCGGCAGGCCATCACGGCGGCAGGCACCGGTTGCATGGCGGCGATCGAATCTGAGCGCTTCCTCGAAGAGCATCCGGAATAAGCGAGATCAGCGATTTCCGATCGCGAATGAGCCGTTGCCGACGATGTAGAGGTATCTGCCCGTCCAACCGTTTCAGCAACTTTTGAATCCTCCTGGACCGGCGTGGCGTCGAAAACCGGGGAACTTCTCGAAGGCACTGTTCCATGCAATACACACGTCTCGGAAATAGCGGGCTGGTAGTCTCTCGTCTGGCGTTCGGAGTCATGACGTTCGGCCACGATCAGGGGCCTATGGGCGCGGTCTGGAAAACAGGTCAGGAAGAAGCCAACGCGCTGGTCCAACGAAGTCTGGACGCAGGCATCAACTTCTTCGACACCGCGGACGGTTACGCGGGCGGGCAGTCGGAAGTAATGCTTGGTAAGGCCCTGCGCGCGCGCCGGAAGGATGTGATTCTCTCCACCAAAATCGGCTTTCGCACCGGAACGTCCATCACTCAGGCGGGCAGTTCGATGCGCCACATTCTGAACTCGGCCGAGGAATGCCTGAAGCGGCTCGGCACCGACTACCTCGACCTGCTCTCGATTCACCGCTTCGATACCTACACGCCCTTTGAAGAGTCGGCTCGCGCGCTCGAGAATCTGACTGCGCGCGGGCTGGTTCGCTACGTCGGCTTCTCGAACTTCACCGCCTGGCAAGCAGCGAAGTTTCTGGGGATACAAAACGCGCGTGGATATGCGCCCTTCATCGCGGCGCAGATGTACTACTCGCTGGTAGGCCGCGATCTCGAGCACGAGGTGGTTCCGTTCTGCCAGGATGCGGGCATCGGGATCGTAGTCTGGAGTCCGCTGGCCAGCGGTTTTCTCTCGGGGCGCTACACGCGGCAGGATCCCACGGGCGGGAAGGGCCGCCTCTCCGAATTCGACATCCTCCACATCGACAAAGAAAAAGGTTACGACCTGATCGACAGGATGCGCCAGATTGCATCCGGGCACAAAGCGACGGTCGCACAAATTGCGCTCGCCTGGCTGCTTTCGAAAGCGTATGTCAGCACAATTCTTTTGGGTGCGAGCAAGCTCAGCCAACTGGAAGATAATCTCGGTGCGGCGAACATTCAGCTCAGTGAGAAGGAAGTCGCGGAACTGGATGCCTTCACCGCTCCTGCTCCTCTTTATCCCAACTGGTTTCAGGCGTTCGCCGCCGACGCGGTCGTGCGCGACGCGCTCGAAACTCCAAGAAAATGAGGTGATCCGTGGCAAAGACCTGTACTCATCAAAAAGACATCAAGAAAGTGAAACCAAGCGGCAAGGGCTGCAAGGAGTGCCTGGAAATGCACGATACCTGGGTGCACCTGCGGCTTTGTCTCGAGTGCGGCCATGTCGGCTGCTGCGATTCGTCCAAGAACAAGCACGCGACCGGGCATTTTCATCAGACCAAGCATCCGGTGATGCAGTCGTTCGAGCCCGGCGAGGACTGGCGCTGGTGCTACGTGGACGAAGTGTTCCTGTAAGCGCGACAGTCTGATCCAAAATTGCATGGTCGAGCGCAAGTGACGACGCGCGGACACGGAGCGTGACCTGCATCACACCGCAGCCCACAGGGGTTTGTGATACAACTTCCTGTGAGCCGCATGCACGTCTCAGGCGCGAACCACTCAGCAGCCTTCTTCTCGGACGGGTACCCGTGCTGAGAACACTGTTTATTTCCCTCTCTGAGAGCCGATCGTTGCGCGGCATTGCGGAGCGGTCAGCCGTCGGACAGCAGCTTTCCAGTCGCTTCGTGGCAGGAAATCAGGTAGAGGACGCGATCCGGGTGGCGGCGGAACTCAACCGCAGGAGCATTAGCGTCAGCGTCGACAATCTCGGGGAAAACGTCACCAACGTCGAGGAGGCGCGCGCCAGCGCGCAGCTCTATCATCAACTGCTCGACCAGATGGCCGCGAACAAGCTGAATGCCAACGTGAGCCTCAAACTCACGCACATGGGACTCGACGTGGACGAGCAACTCGCGCGCGAGCTGGTGACGGGCCTGGTGCAGAAAGCAGCCACCATGAATCCACCGAATTTCGTGCGCGTTGACATGGAGGGTTCGCCCTACACGCAACGCACGCTCGACTTCGTGCACGAGCTCCATCGCATGCCGGGCAATGGCGGCCATGTGGGTACGGTGATCCAGTCCTACATGCTGCGCGCTGAGGACGATGTCGAGAGACTTCTCGCGGATCGCATCCGCATCCGCCTGTGTAAAGGGGCATACAAAGAACCGCCCGAGGTTGCTTTCCAGAAGAAGTCGGAGGTCGATGCCAACTACATCAAGCTCATGAAGATGCTGCTGAAGAGCGGCGTCTACCACGGCCTGGCGACGCATGACGAGAACATCATCAACGAAGCCAAAGCATTCGCCATGCGGGAGAAGATTCCACGCGACGCCTTCGAATTCCAGATGCTGCACGGCATCCGCCGCGACCTGCAGCAGGGCCTGGTTCGGGAAGGCTGGGGCATGCGCGTGTACGTGCCATTCGGCACGGAATGGTACCCCTACTTTATGCGCCGCCTCGCGGAGCGTCCCGCGAACGTGTTTTTCCTCGCGAAAAACATATTGCGCAACTAGTGCGATGTCTCGATAATTCGCGGCATAAATTGGTGGCGCTTGAAAGGGCACGGCTTCAGCCGCGTCGTGTTCAGCGCTTAGAACGGCGGCTCTAGCCGCGGAGTGCGAACCTCCGCTCTGACCATGCCTGGCCTTAACGGTCTCCCGAGCGCCGCCCAAGCGGGCGGCGCTTCGCAGGGTGAGTGCGCAACCTGCGTGCGTCCTTCAGACGCCGCGACCAGTTGCATTGCGATCACGTAACCGGCATTGTCGGAGGTCTGGTCGGAATAGAAGAGGATGTTTTCGACGCCGATGGCATCAAACTGTTTGAAGTATTCCACGCCAAACTCCAGGTTCGACGGCAGGTCGTTCGGAAATGCTCCGCTCAGATGAACCTTGCCGGTGTTGAGATCAAAGGAAAACGCACAAGGAACCTGTTGCAAGATGTCCAGGGCTCCGCCGGAGTTATCGAAACACGCGACCGGCGCGCCGGTGTTGCCGGCTGGCTGACCCTTCAGCATTCCACGCCTGCCGCTCGGCGTAAAAGGAGTGCAATCGCCGAACGACAAAAATGCAGGGCTCGGAGCACCTTGCCGCGATACCGAGAAGTTAATGTTCTCTCCGCCATCAATTTTGGGATTCTTGGCCCACTTGGCGAGTGTGTCCAATGCCGCTTCTGTAAGAGCGTGGTCGTACCTCTTCGTCACTGCCATGGTTACCTCTGATTGGAAAAATGGCGACGCGGACTCCGTCTGGACGAATCAGTGCGACCCTCTCCCCACATGGACCCAACGCCGTGTCTCATGAGTTAGTGACTGGAGGCGCCCATCCGTTTCAACGATTCTGAGGGAATGCGTAAATCGCGTAGGGACAGACGCCCTCGTCTGTCCGACGGCGGCGATTTGTGCCCCGGTTCCACTTGCAAGAGGCCTACCTTCAGCCGAAAAAAGATTCGGGCACCCAGACTAACGAGCGTTGCGTCACCACTGACAGCCGCAGGATTGCGCGTGTGTGATGGATCGGCTATTCCTTCAAGTGGCGCACGCTTTGAAAGGGACGGCCTTGAGGGATGGATCGGCTCGGCACTTGATCAGAACCGTACTTAAGAGCCAAGAGCCAAGAGCTGGAAGCTATTCGTGCGGCTCCCCGGGCTGTGCCGGTGCCAGTGGCAGCTTGGTCGTCTCGCGCAGCATGTCGCGCTCCTGGTCGGAGAACATGCCTTTGAAACGCTCCGATTCCAGCACGCGTTCGCGCTGGTCTGGAGGCATGGCTCGCAAATCACCGATGGCCGTTTTCATCATCTGCCGGCGCGGAGGTGGTAGCTGCTGCCACTGCGAAGCCAATTGCCGGGCTTGCTGTTTTTGCTGAGGCGTCAGATGCTCCCAGGTTTCAATCCGGTTCAAACGCCGCTGCTGTTCCTGCGGGGGCAAGCTGTTGAAGCGCTGTAACCGGTTCTCCAGTCGCTGTTGCTGTTGGACCGGCAGCTTTCGGAACTGGGGATCGCTCTGCAACGCTTTCTGCTGGTCCGCCAATGGCAAGTCGCGATGAGTCCGCAACCAGTCGCCGCCGTGATGTTGTCCAGCCTGAGGCGGCCGCGGGACCTCGCGCGTCGCAGAATTCCCCTGTGGCGGACGAGGCACATCGCGAGCGTGTCCGGCCGCGTAGCCGGCCGGGTTCTGTGGATGTGGCTGCGTCACTGGCTGTTCCGCACGCCGCTGTTCCTGCGCAAACGCCGGCTGACGATTCTGTCCCGGCGCGGGCGGTCTGGGAACTTCTCGCCGTTGCGCACCGTCATAATTGGAAGTGGGCGCTTGTGGCCGCCGCTCGATTTGTGAAGGCGGATGCGGAACAGCACGCTCCTGTGATTGCTTTTGCGAGTACGTCGAAGTTGGAGCGCTGGGGCGGATGTAGGAATGTGGACGAGCTACTATCCGTGACTGTCCTTCCGAATAGCCTCTGGGATATGGGGAGCGAGGTCGCGAATAGGTTGGCTGCGAACGTGGCTGCTGCGACGATCCGGCCGACCGTTGATTATTCCGGTACGCCGGGTACGCCTGCCGAGGCGGAGAAGGCGCCTCCCGATGCGGGGCTGACTGCCTCTGAGGGGCAGGGCGGTCCTGCTTGGGATGTTGCGCTTGAGCGGACAAGGATGCGGGCAAAGACAACAGGATCGCCAGCATCGCCCCGGCCATTCCCGCCATCCCGAATTTGAACTTGCCCGTCATACTGTTTGATTACTAGCCTCTGGCTGGCGATCAGCCATCAGCGATCAGCTACTCCCTACGGAGTCTCCTGATCCGCATCGACATCCGGTTGTACCTGCAGATCGTCGAGCAAATCAAAATTCGCGTACAGATCTTCGTTCTTATCGAGCGTCTGCAGATCGCCCACGGCCGTTCCCACTACCGGCACAGGCGGAGGACCAGCTTTGCCGGCGACTTCTGAAGAAGTCCGACTCCGGGTGAACCAGTTCACTCCGCCCGCCATCATCAACACCAATGCGAGAGCGCCTGCCAGCACGGGCATCCGAACCCACGAAAACCAGGACTTGCGTTCTGGCTTCGCCCGTTCCTCGCGCATGCGCGCCGCGAGCCGCGTATCAAAATACGGAGACGGTTCCGGCGCCTGCCACTCATCCAGCAGTGCCATCGTCTTCCGCATCTCTTGCAGTTTGCCAGCGCAGGCGGGGCAGTCGAGCAAGTGCTCGTTCATGCCAGGCACACCTTGGCCGCCTATGGCGGCATCCAGCATCAATTCTTTGATCTCATCGCACTTCATGGTTCCACTTCCTCACAGAAACTCTTTCAGTTGTTCCCGCAGCGTTTCGTATGCCCGGAACAATAAGGACTTCGTCGCCGATTCACTCAACTTCAGTACTTCAGAAATCTGCTTGTAATCCATCTGCTGGTACTTGTGCATCAGCACTGCCACGCGCTGTCGCTCGGGCAGGGCCTGCACTTTCGCGCGAATCGCTGACATCCGTTCGCGCCGCAGAATCGTTTCTTCCGCCGTGGGGGAACCGTCAGCCACATCCATCGTGCTCCCGGTTTCCTGGTCGGGCTCATCGAGGCTGGCCATCTTTTCCGGCCGCTCGTTGCGGGTGTCGCGGGCATGGTTCACGGCCAGATTGGTCGCGATGCGATACAACCAGGTCGTAAACTTCGCGCTCGCTTCGTATCCCGAGCGCGACCGGTACACACGCAGGAACACTTCCTGGGCCAGATCCTCCGCCGCCGCCGCATTATGCGACATCCGGTACATGAAGCCCACCATTGACCGGCGGTATTTCTGCACCAGGTATTCGAAGGCAGACTCATCGCCAGCCTTCACTCGCAGCATGACTTCGGCATCGGTGAGCCCGGCGGCAGATCCCATAAGGGCAGTGGTGTCAGCCGCTGGTTGGGCCCCGATCGAACCCATTCCGAGGAGACCCCGGTCCATGGCTACAGTGCTCACATCAGTATCAACCCCATCCGGTTCAGAAAGTTGCACTTCTTCGTCGTCTGGTGGGTCGGCGGATGTGCCTTTTCTGGAAGGACTTGCGGACGGGCGTGGGGGATCGGAGGGCAAATCCATGAGCCTCGGAAGCTAAAATCCGGGACGGGAGCCCATGACCGAGCCCAAGCCGATGCCTTCCGCCCCTCCGCCAAGGCTACCACGCCCGGTCAGTCACGGAGAACTAGTTCATTTGCTACAATATGCGCACCGCACGCAGTGGGCGCTTAACTCAGCGGTAGAGTGCCATCTTCACACGGTGGAAGTCATAGGTTCGAATCCTATAGCGCCCACCATCTTTGCAATAAGATACGAACTCTACCTGCCTTTTCACCTGCCGTTCAGGGCAAGCATTGCGACTTTACCGCTTGCCTCGCGCATGTCAGGTGTTACCACGTCACCGTAAATGTTCATTGTCGTGCGAATGTCCGCGTGACGCATCAGGCGTTGTTGTACACCGACCGGCGTACCGACCGAATCCAGCCACGTACGATATGTGTGCCGGAATGCATGACTACGAAGATGCCCGATGCCAGCGGCATCAGCGGCGCGCTGCAACTCCTGCTTCACTCCCGTGTAGGAATACGGCAGTCTGCCAATCTGAACGGGTGATGCAAACATCCAATCCTCAGATGCAGAGAACTGAGTCGTTTGCTTCCAGACCTTCAGCACTTCGAGCAGGTCATCGGAGATTGTTAGCGTCCGGCGTGAGTCATCGGTCTTCACGTCATCCACGATCTGCTGAACGATGCCACGTTCTATCCGAAGAGTTCCATTCAGCCAATCCACGTCTGCCCACTTCAACGCGAGTGCTTCACTGATGCGTAGGCCAAAGCACACGCACATCAGAGCCAAGGTGTTGAACGGTTCCCGCAGATGCGGCATAAGCAAGCGGAACTGCTCGACCGTCAGACTTCGCGGTTGTCGAATTCGCTTCGATGCGCCTTTGATCGTTACGAGGCCGATTGGATTCACCCGCATCGGTACATCTTGCTTCCACATTGCAAAGTTCCACAGCGCACTGAGAATGCCTCGAATGTGAACTTTGCTTTTCGGTGCTAGTGGCAGAGACTCCAACCACAATTCAACAGGTCGTGCCTGTAGGTCTGTGATCGTGTGTTCTGCCCACTTCGGCAGGATGTAAACGCGAAGCCAAGACTCATATCCTCCCCGTGTGTCCCGTCGCGTTGGCATCTTCTCCAGCCGATATTGCTCGACTAGCATGCTTACAGTCGGTGCTGCGCTGATAGTGCGGACTTGGTTCTCAACCGCATCGCGGAGCGGTTTAGCTGCCCGCCACGCCGATGCCTTTGTGGGGTACTGGCTGACAGTGCCGATCTTCTTCGAACGCCGCTTGCCGTTCTCCCAGAAGAAAAAGTTCCAAGTCTTGATTCGTTTGTCGAGTACAACACTTCCTTGCCGTTGTCTCACTGAACCCTCCCATTCTTGAGAGCAACGGACGGCGGTGACATTGTAGCGTCCAAGTCCTCAGCGCGGAAGCGCCATGTCACTCGCCTAGTGCCGGAGAGGACGTAGCCTTTGACTTTTCCCTGTCTGGCCCACATCAGTAACGTGCGAGGCTCGACGCGGAGATATTGAGCAGCTTCGAGGGCCGTCAGCCACACTGATTCAGTGATGGCCATGTGGCTGCCTTTGAGCATCTCCGTCGTCGGCACTTGCCATCAGGTTCTCGTTTTCTGGCGTCGCATCGCCTTGCGTTATTGACCGCTTTTCACCGCTAGGCGGCAGGGGTGGAACCTCTACTGCAATCTCTGGCGAATCCACGAGCTCGACAATCATTTCAAACTCGCGCCGTAGCCCGAATGAATTGGTATCGTCGTGCACGATTCTTTCTGCCAACCCCGATTGCGAG
>QIAH01000044.1 GCA_003225465.1 Acidobacteriota bacterium
GGGATACGGGTGGTATTCGTGCGGGATGCCCTCCGCCGTCAATTGCTTGTCGAGAGCAGCAGCACCGTCTTCGAAACCAAAATTGTCGCTCTGTCCACAATTGAAGTAGATGGCCATCTTCTTCACCGCAGCCTTGTTTTTCCTGGCCAGCGCGAAAGGGTCGTTGGCCTTCCAGTGCGCAATGTTGATTGGATCTCCGATCAGAGGGGCAAGAGCCTCGGCCGCATCCGAGTGCGACTGGGCCATTTCGTTCAGTTCTTCCGGGGTTTTCAGAATGAGGGCTGCGCTTTGCGCACTCACTGCCGAAAACAGTTCCGGATACGCGAAGGCAAACCGGAGCGCTCCGTAGCCTCCCATGGAAATGCCGGTAATGGCGCGTCCCTCTCGCCCGGGCACGGTCCGGTACTTGCCTTCGATGTAGGGCATGAACTCGCGCAGAAAGAAGTCGCTGTAGCGCTCCGTTCCGTCGGTCGAATTGATATAGAAGCTCGCGCCCCCTTCCGGAGCGACGATCAGGAAGTCACCAACCTTGCCATGTTCCCGCAGGTCTTCGATCAGCGTCCAGCCTCCGCTGCGCGAGAAAGACTGCTCGTTGTCGCCCAGCCCGTGCAGGTAGTAGAGCACCGGGTAGCGTGATTCCTGGCCGCTCGCATCTTTTTTGTCGTAGCTTCCCGGCACCTGCACGCAGTAGTGAACGGCTCGCTTCAGAATTTTGCTGTGGAGGGCACTGCAGTCGATGCGGCCCTGGGCTAGCACCGATGGGGACGAAAAGGTTACGAGAAACGCGAGAAATCCCAGGAACCGACGCATGCTATGAGCCTACTCGTACCTCAGGGCTTGAACCGGATCGAGCCGGGCGGCGCGCGCCGCTGGATACAGGCCGGAGAGCAGGCTGACGACGATGGCGAACGCAATCGCGCTTCCTACCAGCCACCAGGGTACGAACCAGATCTGTTCCGGAGCGAGGTCCTGGCTGCGCAGGTAGACATTCGTGCCCAGGTTGATCACCCGACCGATAGTCCATCCCAGAGCCACGCCCAGCGCGCCGCCCAAAGCGCCCATCACGCCTGCCTCGGCGAAGAAAAGCTTCTTCACATCGATATCGCTCGCGCCGATGGCTTTCATGATCCCAATTTCGCGCCGCCGCTCCAGAATCGCCATCACCAGCGTATTCACGATTCCGATCGAGGCCACGGCCAAAGCCAGGCTTCCAAAGATGCCGAGGAAAAGATCGAGCACGGTAAAAAAGCGGCGCACGCTGCGGGTGGCGTCGAGAATCGAAAATGTGTTGAAGCCCATCTTCTTGATCGAGTCTTCGACCAGCTGAATCTTGCCCGGGTTCTTTACCCGCACGCTCACCGTGGAGTACGTCGGAGTCTTGCTGGTCGCCTGAGTGGTATCGCGCATGCCGGTGGGCTGCATGACGTGCAGGCTCTGCAGCAACTTGAGCGGCAGCAGGATGCGTGCGCGAACCGGCCCGCGCATACTGTCGGGATCGAGGTCGGTGACGCCGACGATGCGCAACTTCAGTTCATGCGACTGGATGGAGTAAGTGGTTGCGGCCTCCGCTGATTCGCTGGGCGCGCTTCCGTTCACGTCGCTCGCGGGCGGCACATCAATCTTCTCCTGGTAGCGCATGGTCATTTCTTTACCGACGAGCGGCTTGGCGAGTTCGGCAACGGGCGTTTCTTCTGTGCCGGGTTTCTGTGTCTTGCCCAGCAACTCCGCGGCGAATGTCTTCTGCAGAATCACTTCGGAAGCCATGTCGCTTGAGAAGAAGCTTCCCTGTATCCCTTCGAACGCGTCGTTGGTCTTGTAGGAAAAAGGAACTCCCGCGGCCATGGTGAGGTGCGGCTTGTCTTCGAAGGTGAAGGAGGTGATGAAACGCAGGTCGGGATAGGCTTCGACAACGTTGGGAAGTTGTTCGATCTTCTGCCGCGAAGGTTCGTCGAGCACTGGGCTCTGCGCGGGATCGAGGCCGCCGGCATCGTCATTGCGATTGAAGTTTCGCAAGTCACGGCGCGAGGTGACCACCACCGTATCGAACAGGCCGGAGCGCACCAGTCGTCGCGTCGCCATTTGCTGCAGACCGATGCCCAGCGACAGCATGGCAACCAGGGAAGCAACGCCCACCGAGATTCCAACCGTCGTGAGCGAATTGCGCAGCACCGACTCGCGCAGGTTGCGCACCGCGAGTTCGGCCAGATCGTAGGCTTTCACGCGCGGCCTCCTTGCGACGGCGCTCCCGCGGCCACGACATTGGGCTGGTCATCCACTAGCTTGCCGTCGGCAAGGAAAATCAAGCGCTGGGCGTACTGTTCCGCGAGCGCGCGCTCGTGGGTCACCATCACCACGGTCATTCCCAGAGACTCGTTGAATTCGCGGATGAGGTTCATGATCTCGGTTCCGGTGTGGCTGTCGAGATTACCGGTGGGCTCGTCGGCGAGCAGCAGCTTGGGCCGGTTGATCAAGGCGCGGGCCAGCGCGGTGCGCTGCTGTTCCCCGCCGGAGAGTTCGCTGGGACGATGATCGAGTCGGCGGCTGAGCCCGACACGTTCGAGAGCTTCGCGCGCCAGTGAGTCGCGTTGGCTACGATCGACCTCTGCGAACCGGAGCGGCAACTCGACATTTTCAATCACGGTCATGCTCGGGATCAGGTTGAAGGATTGGAAAACCATTCCGACCGTGCGCAGACGGTGACGCGCTAAAGCCTCGCGCGACAGCGCGGCGAGATTATTCCCCTCCACGAGAACAGCGCCCGAAGTCGGGCGATCGAGCCCGGCGATCAGATTCAGCAGCGACGATTTCCCCGAACCGGAGGTGCCGAGCAAGGCCACAAACTCGGCGGACGGAATCGAAATCGAAATTCCATCGACGGCGCGGATCAGGCTTTCGCCCATCGCGTAATGGCGGCAGACGTTTTCCGTGCGGATTGCGACTTTGGAGGTAAGGGGGCTTACGGTGGTCATTTAAACTTCACGATTCGGCCTGTAGCTCATGGTAGCGCCGGCGTCTCGCCGGCCCTTCCGATCCGTCGTTTGGGCCAACAAGATCTGCCAGCAAGATGCTGGCGCTACATTTACCGAACTTCTCCCCGCATCACACGCAAGGCGTCGGGATCGGCGGGCTCTTTGCTGCCCAGGCCATCGCCGTTTTCGACAACCACGTCTCCTTCGCCCGGCGCCAAAAACAGATTCGTCTCCACCCCATGCTGCTTGGTGTACAGATCATAATAACGGCCGCGCATGTCATAAAGTTCCTCGTGGGTGCCGCGCTCGACGATCTGGCCCTGCTCGACTACGAGGATCTGGTCGGCGCGGCGAATGGTCGACAAACGGTGCGCAATCACGAACGTAGTGCGCCCCTGCATGAGGTATGACAAGCCTTGCTGGATCATTTGTTCCGATTCCGAATCGAGGCTGGAAGTTGCTTCGTCGAGGATCAGGATGCGGGGCTCGGCCAGAATGGCGCGCGCGATCGAAATGCGCTGGCGCTGGCCTCCGGAGAGCTTCACCCCACGTTCCCCAACAATGGTGTCGTACTTCTCGGCGAAGCCTTCGGCAAACTCGTCCACGCGCGCGATGCTACAGGCGCGCATGATTTCTTCTTCGGTTGCGTCGGGGCGAGAGAAGGCGACGTTCTCGCGAATCGTGCCGTCGAACAGGAACGACTCCTGCAGCACGACTCCGAGGCGGGTGCGATACGAATCGAGACGCACAGTGCTCAGGTCGATGCCATCCACCAGCACTTTGCCCTGGGTGGGAACGTGGAATGCCGTGATCAGGCCGATGGTGGTCGACTTGCCTGAGCCGGAAGAACCGACCAGGGCCGTCACCGTACCGGGATCCGCGACAAACGAAACGTTGTGCAGGACGGTGCGATTCCCGTCGTAGCTGAAGCTGACGTCGTCGAACTCGACGCGGCCGGCAATATCGGTCAGCGTGAGGGTGCGGTTGGGATCCTGATCTTCAGGGCGCTCGTGAAGAATTTCCTGGGTGCGCTCGAGTCCGGCAAACGCTTCAGTGATCTGTGTTCCGATGGCAACCATCTGAATAATGGGAGCGACCAGAAATCCCAGAAATAGCGTGTAGGTGAAAAAACTGCCCACCGTCAGCGTGCCCGCGAGAATCTGATGGGCCCCTACATACATGATCACTGCACCGACCACGCCCATCAGCAGGCTGGCGGACAAGCTCATGAGCGAGGTCGCGGTGAGGGTGCGCATGACGTTTTCGAGCAGGCGGCGTACGCCGGTTGCGAAGACCGCTTCTTCCCGCTCTTCAGCGTGATATCCCTTGATGACGCGCACACCGCCCAGCGATTCGGCGAGGCGGCCAGTGACCTCGGCGTTGATTTTTCCGCGCTCGCGGAAGATTGGGCGAATCGTACTGAAGGCTTTATTCAGCGCGATCGCGAAGCACAATAGAAAACCAAAGGCGAGAACCGTCATCAGAGCGCTGATGCGGAAGAGCACGACCAGCGCGATCAGCGACGTGAGCAGCCCGCCCGCCAGTTCGACCAGGCCCGTGCCCAGAAGGTTGCGCACGCCTTCCACGTCGCTCATGATGCGCGCTACCAGGTTGCCGGTTTTGTTGGCGTCATAGAAGGAAACTGGCAGCCTGGAGATGTGGCGTTGCACTTTTTCGCGCAACTCGGTGATCAGGCGTTGGGCGGCTTTCGAGAGCAATTGCGTCAGTGAGAACGAAGTGATGCCCTGGATGATTGTCGCCGTCAACACGGCAAGAACAATCGGCCGGAGCAATTCCACGTGATGCTTGGCAACCACGCTGTCGATGAGGTAGCGGGTCGAGTAAGGGAGGACGAGACCAGACACGCGGTTGATTGCCATCAGCAGGAAGCCGACCGCAAGCAATTTCTTGCGCGGGCGCATCAACTCCCAGACGATGGGAGCGACCGCACGCAGCCTTTTTACAGTCATGGGAGGCTTCTGTGGCGGCTTGGGAGGCGCTTTCGGGAACGAATTCACCGTCTGGTTAGACATTGCGAACAACCGGCTTGCTTCATTTTATGTGGATTGCAGACTTGAAGATACCTGCCCGATTGGGCAGGTACGACACAGAGGTGCAGCTCTAAGTTCGCCTCGAAAAAAGTAGCGCGGCGGCTGTCTGGCAGCTGTCGTGAGCGCAGTCGGAGTTTCCTCGCCCGCCTTTTGGCCGGCAAGATGCCGGCGCTACAAAATAGCCTGACCAGCGCAATATCCGGAAGCCCAGGCCCACTGAAAATTGAAGCCTCCCAAGTGCCCGGTAACGTCGACTGCTTCGCCGATGAAATAGAGGCCCGGCACTTTGCGGCTCTGCATCGTTTTCGCCGACAACTCGTCAGTGTCCACTCCGCCGGCCGTGACTTCCGCTTTTTCGTAGCCCTCAGTTCCGCTGGGGATGATTTGCCAGCGATGGGCGTTTCCTTCAAGTTCGGCGAGTGAGGAGTTCGTCCAGTCTTTCAGGGGATGCAACTCGAGCCAGCGGTCGGCAAAGCGAGCGGGCAGCACGGCGCGAAGCGCAGTCTTGGCAGCCGCGAGGTCGCGGCGCGCTTTCGGTTTCAGAAGAGGAGCGGTCCATTCCTGACCGGGGGCAAGGTCGATGGTCAGGGGTGCAGACTTCTGCCAATAGGAGGAGATCTGCAGAATCGCGGGCCCGCTCAGGCCGCGATGTGTAATGAGCATCTTGTCGCGAAACTGCTGCGAGTCGCAGGAGGCGATCACCTCCGCTGACACGCCCGCGAGATCGGCATAGCCCTTGCGGTCCTCAGGATTGAATGTCAGCGGAACCAGGGCCGGGCGGCACTCCTGAATGTTGATTCCGAACTGCCTTGCCACTTCATATCCGAATGCAGTGGCTCCGATCTTCGGGATTGACAAGCCACCGGTAGCGATCGCCAATGCAGGCGCGCGGAACTCGCGCTCGCCGGCTTTCACGAGGAAAACGCTATCTTTTCGGATTTCGCTAACGGCAACGCCCACCAGGATCGTCACACCCGCTCTTCGACACTCCTCTTCGAGCATGGTGACGATTTCGCGCGCGGAGCCATCGCAAAAAAGCTGCCCCTGGGTTTTTTCGTGGTAGGGAATATGGTGTCTCTCGACCAGCCCGATGAAGTCAGCAGGCGTATAGCGGGCGAGGGCGGACTTCGCAAAATGCGGGTTCGCGGAGAGAAAATTTTCTGGCTGACAATACAGGTTGGTGAAGTTACAGCGCCCCCCGCCAGAGATGAGAATCTTTTTCCCCACGCGATCGGCGCGTTCGAGGACAACGACGCGGCGACCTCGCTTGCCTGCCTCGATGGCGCACATCAGGCCGGCGGCTCCCGCGCCCAGCACAATCGCGTCGAATTTCTGCATCATTGAGAAGCCGAAGCAAAATTGTAGCGCCGGCATCTTGCCGGCCAAAGGGTGGTGAGGACCCTTTCGACACTGCGCTCAGGGCAGGCTGCCAGATAGCCGCCGAGACGGCGGCGCTACTTTCGAAGCAAAAAGGAGAGGCCGGCTTTTGCCGGCCTGGAAGAGAACCCGGAAGAAAGCGGACTACTTTGGTTCGGTCGTCTCTTTCTTCATCGCGCCTTTTTCGCCTTTGACCATCTTGACCGAAGACACCTGGATTTCGCCGGTGCCGGCGTCGGTGGTGCCCTTCAGCTCAACGTGATGTCCTTCATGACCCTTCACGGCGTCGGGGTTGGCGATGGTCCAGCTCTTGCCGTCAGTATCGCTGACTATGCTCTTGCCATCCTGGCTGATGGTGCCTTTTACGTTGCCAGTCTTGGCCGCGTGGCCCATCGACCCTTGGTGACCCATCGTATCGTTCTGCGAGCCGGTCTGCTTTTCAGAACCGCTACTCTGGCTTGCGGGATATTGCGCCAGGGCAATCACCGGCAGCGCCAGAAGGATAGAAATCGAAAGGACCCACAACTTTTTCATGCTGCATTCCTCCAAATTGCGATTTTCGATTGACCAATTGGCCCGTGAAGCTTTCTTAACCAGCTTTACGCTGATGGGTGGTATCGGTTTCGGGGACACTCCATGCGGCGACCTGTTTTTCGGCTTCTTCTTTCGCGATGCCATAGCGCTCTTGAATTTTGCCCACGAGACGCTCGCGTTCTCCTGCGATCACATCGAGATCGTCGTCGGTGAGTTTGCCCCACTTCTTGCGGACTTCTCCTTTCATTTGAGTCCACTTACCTTTAGCCTGATCCCAGTTCATCTAGTATTGCCTCCTTTAGCACGGCGTCGTTGGAAAGCTATTCCTCTGCTAACGTAAGGATTCACTTTCTTAATTTGCTCAATCATTTCCACCGATTCTCAAAAACTACGCCACCGGCGCGGGAGAGAATCTCCGGTAGATTCTGTAGAGCGCCGTAGAGGAACCGTAGGTAGATCCCGGCTGGGAAAAAGGCTCAAATTGAGAATTGCGTTGGCGTTCTCTAACGCCCCAGCCCCGTATGGAATTGACCTGACCATTAAGATTGATCGCGAACATTCTTGCTGCATGTAGCTGAATCTGTTGAGGTGGGAAGATGGCCAAGCTCAGACTCATGTGCGCCGTGCTACTCGCCGGGATGTGGGGTCGCGCAGATTTGTACGGCCAAGAAAGAGCAGTCGCCGAAAAGACATCGCCGTTGGTGCTGACAGGGTCGATCCCTTTGCCCAATGTGCAGGGCCGGATCGATCACATGAGCATCGATCCCAAGGGCAGACTTTTCGTTTCGGCATTGGGGAACAACTCCGAAGAGGTTGTGGACCTGTCGGCGGGCATGCGTTCGCGCAGCATTAGCGGAATTCCCCGGCCACAGGGCGTGGTGTATTGCGCAGACGTGAACAAGCTGTTCGTCGGCAGCGATGAAGGCAAGCTGTACATCTATGACGCGAGCACGTTCGACCTGATCAGTGCGATTGAGTTCGGAGACGACGTAGACAACCTCCGCTACGATGCCGCTAAAAAACAGGTTTACGTCGGATATGGAAGCGGCGAAACAGGGGCGATCGGAGTGGTGGACGCAACCACCAATCAGCGACTGCCGAAGGAATTCAAGCTTGGAGCGCATCCCGAGTCGTTTCAATTGGAGTCGGCGGGACCAAACATTTACGTGAACGTGCCCGATCTGAAGCAGGTTGCGGTGATCAACCGGAACACGGGAGCAATTTCCCGATGGCGGATTGCGTTCGACAGCAACTTTCCCATGGCCCTCGATGAAAGCGGCCACCGGTTGTTCGTGGCCACGCGCTCACCTGCCCGCTTGCTGGTTATCGATACCACATCGGGCCACATCATCAGCGCGCTGCCCTGCGTGCAGGGCTCGGACGACTTGTTTTTCGATGCCGCGCGGAAGCGCATTTACATCACGGGCGGCGAAGGCTACATCCATGTGTTCCAGCAGGACAACGGCGAGCGCTACCATCTCGCTGCCAAAATTTCCTCGGGACTAGGCGCACGTACGGCAGGATATTTCGGCAAGGGAAGGAAGGGATTCGATCTCTTCTACGTAGCTGTTCCCGCGCGCGCGAACTCAGCGGCCGAAGTGCTCATCTACACAGTGCAGAACTAAATCGCTGCCGAAGTGCTGTGAGAGCCGGTGAAAATAGCAGACCGTCTGCGGATTGTTCAGGAATTTTCGGGGACGGCGGCTCAGCGCTTCTTTTGTGCCTTTCTCCACTTTGCCCAACGCAATTTCTGCGCGGCGGCGATCCGGCGCCGGGCGGCCGGGGAAATCTTGCGAGCGCTGCCATCGGCGCCGAGAGCCGAAAGGGCCTGCTCGATATGGGAGAGTTGAGCAGCGAGACGCGCGCGTTCTCGCTGAAGCTGCTTCATAACCGGAACAAGGTTAGTCATGGGTGGAAATTGTACTCGCTAGCTGATGGTAGGGGATGATTTATCGCACTCGGGGTCGGTCGAAGCGGTTGTTCTCAGATCAAGGAGATTTTACCTACCAGATTCTCCGGAGCTGTTTTCTGAAGGCTCTTGCAAACTCTTGATGGCAGCACCATTACGTTCGCGAACACCGTCCGTTGTTTGGCAGTGGAATTGCCCTATGGGCTTTGCCGCAAACGTCCCGCAACAGGAGGTGCTCCTTCATGGACGACACACTTCAGCGGAATCGTTGGCAAGAATTGGCCGAGAAGGCATCTGTGGAGAATAACCCTGCACGGATGATGAAACTGGTGGATGAACTCCTGGCTGAACTCAACCGGCTCAAAGAAAAAACGCGCGATTCTACAGCGGGGTCCGTATAGGGAACACTTCCCGGCTTATGGCATTTTTTTAGGGTGTCTTTACCTGCCAACGAAGAGCGCATTCGGGAACTTTGCGCCCTTGCGATCTCCGCGCGGGAGTCGGAGTGGGAGCCCATCCTAAGCGAGTTGAGAACTCTGATTCATGAACACGTGCTTTTCCTGCGAGCAGTGACCGCGCAACTGGCAGAGCGAGAAGTTGAAACTTCCTCACCAAGCAAAGCGGCTAAATAGTCACAAATCTACGCCCGGACTGTCTCTTTTTTATCCGTCCCCGCTTTATCCGTTTTATCCGTCCCCGCTTTATCCGTCCCCGCACACTTGTGCTCGGTAAACTGCTTTCTGAGGCTCTCTTGCGCGTCTGAAACCCGCTGCAGGGCCGGAAGCGGGACACTGAACTGGAGGCGGCACTGGGTGCACTCCCCAGCGGCGGGAGTCGAAGCCAGCCACTTCACAACCCTGAGATTGCGCTTTTCCATAGAATTATTGTCGAAGAAGCAGAGAAGCCGAGGGGCTAGTGTATCAATCGGGCGACGATTACACCCTCATCCTGCTGGGCGTGACGACGGTGCCGAGCAACCCATCTCGCCGCGATGGGAAGCAGGGCGGCTCCCCAGACCGAGAACAGGAGAAGGTAAATGTCGGGGAGAGGAATTTCGAAGCGCTCGACCAGGAACCGAACCAGAAATGCTCCCGAGAGGCCAAGCAGAATGTCGCTGACGCGTCCGCAGCCACCGTCTCCCGCGATCTCGCCCGCGGCCCAGCCGGCTAATACCACAAACGGTAACCACATCATGTAGGACATCGCGAAAGATCCTCGAATGGCTTTTCTAGTCTTGCGAGTGTCCCTTTTCGGCCGGATTGTGTCGATCCGGTTGATACTGTAGGGCTGCGAAAGCACGCGTCTGGCGCGGTTTTCAGGACGGGAGTGCGGAGCCGGCATGACTCATAAAAGGGGATATCAAATCGATTGGCTTTGGCCTGGAAGATCTGAGACGAGCACACCAGACTCTACCGTCCGATAAAGCAAGTCGTTACAATCAAGTCGTTACAATGAGGTCTGAACGATGAGCGTGCGAAAGTGGCGGAATTGGCAGACGCACCAGACTTAGGATCTGGCGGGGAAACCCGTGGGGGTTCGAGTCCCCCCTTTCGCACCATCAGGTCTCAGGTGTCAGGTATCAGGTCTCAGGATTGACGTCCCCCGAATACGCCTTGAAGCCCAAAGCGCCGGAACCGGTCGAGTTGGCACACTTCGGTTCAAGGCCGCGGAAGAGGGTTGCCACCTGAGACATGACACGGCGCGGTTCGCTCACTAGGGAGCGAGCGGCGAAAGATGCCGAGCTGATTCGCATTCTGTTTCCCGGGAAGCACCGCACATTTGTCGTGGTGACCGACCTGGCGTGGCCGCATGCGTAGCGCCGGCATCTTGCCGGCATGTTCGCGGCGGCAAAACGGCGGGCGAGACCTCCGCCGTGAAGCCGGCGAGACGCCGGCGCTACCTGCCAGCTTCGGAAATGAGAGGAGAGGACAAGAGAACGGCGCCCAGCCGCTAAGTCTGCGGAGAGCGCCGCTCTTGAAGTTCAGCAAATCGCCTGTGAGGACGGCCGATTTGCCTTTAATTACAGTGCGCCACGAAGGCCCAGCACGATCGCACCGCAGGTAACCGTGTAGTAGACCACCACCAGTGTCCAGGCTGTGAGACGTTCGAGAAGCATTGGGGAACCTCCAGATTCAGGGGATCGGACCGCTTCCACAGCCTCCTGGCGGTTCTCGCCTATGAGGAGCAGTGGCGGCCGGATCTTGGCTGCTCCATGCATTTCACATCTCTTGCCGGGTGCCTTACAAGAGCACCGCGGTACGATGGGAGGTCTCTGGTAGGACAGAGCCGACCTGTCCGAATGGGCACAGGTTCGATGGGCATCTGGCCGGGTGGAGGCATTCCCCGGGCTTGGCGTGAACCAGTTGGCCGTCTCCAGCATGGTCGGGGCGCTTCCTTCCCACATGGAAAACCCGCTACACTGGCAGCCCTATGGCGAATCCGATTCAACCCAACGTGAAGCTTACGAACACTCCGGCATACCGTGAAAACTACGCTAACAGCGTGCAAATCCGCGTGAACGTTTGGGATTTTTTCCTGGTTTTCGGGACTCTGCTGCAACAGACCGAGACCCAGGTGGAGATCCAAAATTTCCAGGGAATCTACCTGAGCCCGCAGCAGGCCAAGGCATTGCTCGGGGTCCTGCAGCAGAATGTGACCGGGTACGAGAACGCCTTCGGCGAAATCAAACTGGACCCGCGCATGATGCCCCAAGGGCCGGTGCATTGAAAGCAGCTGTTGGCTGTTGGCTGTTAGCTATTGGCTGTTAGCTCTTAGCGTGGAATTTCGCTACGAACTGCGCGCTTCGGGCGATTGGCCGCTGGCAATCCATGCTCGGTGGGCGCTAGAAGTCCGAATTCAGAATAATGGCTCGCCTGGCACCTGAGACCTGACATCTGACACCTGCCTCTGAAATGTCTGCTAACGCGAATCGCGGGCTTTCGTCAGGTGTGGTGTTCGCGGCCATTTTCGCTGCCATCTTTCTGCTGCATGCACCGTTACTTCGGCTGCCTTACTTCTGGGATGAGGCGGGGTATTACGTTCCTGCTGCTCGCGACTTGCTTCTGACTGGAAGTCCTCCTCTGGTGATGGCTTATCTCGCAGGGGGGTGGAAGCTGGCCGGATATTCGCCGTCCGTGACACGCACGGCGATGCTGCTGCTGGCGGCGTTTTCTCTGCTGGGCGTGTTCCGATTGGCTCGGCGCGTCGCGAATTTGGAAACTGCGGTCGCTGCGACAGCCTGCACGGCGTTCTATCCAGTGTTCTTCGCACAGAGCAGCATGGCGCACGTGGACCTGGCCGCGGCGGGGCTCACGATCTGGGGATTGGATGCGTATCTCGGAGCGCGTTGGCGAGCGGCGGCATGGTGGTTCTCGCTGGCGGTGCTCGCCAAGGAAACGGCATTGCTTGCTCCTCTGGCCTTGCTGGCTTGGGAATGGGCTTGCGCGTGGGCGGATCGCGAAGAGAGATCTCACCACAGAGTCACAGAGTCACAGAGGAAATCTAAAGATGAAGTTCAAAAAGCTTTCTCTGTGCCTCTGCGTCGCCGTGGTGAGATTAACGGGCAGCGTTGGCGGGCTTCGGCTTCGCTGATTACCCCTGCTGCTGTGCTGAGCGTCTGGTATGCCTACCACTACGCGAAGACCGGATATGTTTTCGGCAATCCGGAATTTTTTCGTTACAACGTTGCCGCCACTCTAAGTCCTCTGCGAATCGTCCTCGCACTGGGCCTGCGGCTTTGGCAGGCATTTGGGTACATGCACTTGTGGGTGCTCACGCTTCTGATGGGTTGGGCGATGACGCGGGCGCCCCTGCGCGACGGCGAAGTCGAGCGGGAGCGCATTGATCTTCCGGTGCAATTCGTGTTCGGCGTGCTGATTGTGACCTATGTCGTCGCCATGTCGATGATCGGAGGCGCAGTGCTGGCGCGCTACATGCTTACGATCGTGCCTCTGGTGGTGATCCTGGCGGTCTCGACGTTGCGGCGACGGATTCAGCGCTGGCCCGCACTCATCGTGCTGGTATGCGCTGCGTTCACGATGGCTTTGTTCAGGAATCCGCCGTACGGTTTTGCGCCCGAGGACAACCTGGCGTATCGCGATTACGTCGTGATGCATCAACACGCGGAATCGTTTTTGGAAGCGCGCTATGCGGGTGCGAGGGTACTCACGGCCTGGCCCGCCTCGGACGAAATCAGCCGCCCCTATCTGGGATATGTCACGCGTCCGATGAGGGTGGTCCGAATCGAGGACTTTACCGCAGACGAAGTCATGGGGGCGGCGCAGGAGCGTGGACGATTTGATGTTGCTCTCGTGTTCTCGACCAAGTATGAGCCGGCGCGTCCTCTGCTCCGGGGTTGGCGGGCGTGGGAGAAACTGAAGACGCGATTTTTTGGATTTCATCATGACCTGCCGCCGGAAATCACGGCTCAACTGCTTGGCGGACGTGTGGTATTCACGGAGACGCGGTCGGGCCAGTGGGTGGCGATGATTGAATTAGAGCGGGTTTTCGACGCCCAACTGCGGCGACCTTGATCATGTCGACAAGAGATGGCAGGAGTGTGTCTTCACGATCAGCCAGACTTCTCGCGCGGGGGCGAGTTGAAGGGCATCGCGGGCGGCCAGCGTGAGGTGCACTTCCATCTCGACGCCTACGTCGACGCGAGCGGCAATGATCACGTCGTGACGTACGATTGACGTAACTTCGCCCGGGAGCACGTTGCGCGCGCTGAGACCTTCGGGCTGCCGGGTGGCGAGCAGAATATCTCCAGCGCGAATGCCGATGCGCAATGCGGAACCGGGATTGGCGCGCACAAGCGGCGTCTCCAGTTCGACTTTGCCGCCGGCCAGCTTGCAGGTCATGGTGCCGCGGTCTTCGTGCGCCGCAATTACGGTCGCATCAAAAATGTTCTCGAAGCCAGCCAATTGGGCGACCGTCTCCTGGCGCGGCGCGCCCATGACTTCATGCGGAGTTCCCTGCGCGAGCACGTGACCCCGGTCGAGAACGACGACCCTCTCGCCCAAGGCGAAAACCTCTTCCCGACCGTGCGTGACGTAGAGGATCGGGATGCGATGGGCGTCGTTCCAGGCGCGCAGGTCGTCGAGAATGCGGGATTTCGTGGGCGCATCGAGGGCGGCCAGAGGCTCGTCGAGCAGCAGGATGCAAGGATCGGTGACGAGCGAACGAGCAAGCGCGACGCGTTGACGTTCGCCGCCGGAGATTTCGCGCGGACGTCGATTGCGCAGCTCGCGGATATGGAAGGCTTCGAGGATGGCAGCGATGCGACGTTGGCGGTCACTGGCGGGAAAGCGGTCGAGTCCGTAGGCAATGTTGCCGGCGACGGTGAGGTGAGGAAACAGCGCGAGGTCCTGGAAGACATAGCCGACATTGCGTTTCGCGACCGGGAGATTGAAGCGCGTTTGGGCGTCGAAGAATAGCTGCGAGCCCACCTGAATGGTTCCGGCATCGGGCGAGGCCAGGCCGGCGATGCAGTCGAGCAGGGTGGTCTTCCCTGCTCCGGAGGAGCCGAAGAGGATCGTGAAGCCGGCAGGCGTGGAGAGGTCGACGTCGAGCGTGAAGTCGCCCTCGGTGTGATGCTTGCGGAAGCGCGCGGCGAGCGCGGGCGCGCTTTGGTGGAGTTGGTTGGTGGATGGGATGGCAATTGATTTTGACATTTCAGCTGTTAGCTTTTAGCCGTTAGCTCTTAGCGAGCTGTCTCTCAACATGGCGGCAATTTTCCGTCTTGCGTTGCAAGGTAGTGATTTTACCTATTATGGCTTCGACGAGACAGATTGACGGTGTCGCCCCTGAAGGGGCTCGGTTTTTTTGCTGCAGGTACCCAGCGCTTCGCGCTGGGCTAATGAATTTCGCCGCTGCGCGGCTGGAGTCGGGGAACGCAATCTCTCGCGTCTTTCGAGAAACTTGTATTCGGTCGATTCGAGAAACTTGTATTCGGTCGATTCGAGACATTTAGATTCGGTCGAAAGGCCTGAGTCGTTCAACTGTATTCGGTCGAAAAGACGTGAGTCGTTCAATCGCTGTCGCATGAACGCTGATCTTTGAGCCGGCCGGCGGGAATCGAACATTCTTGTCAAGTACCTCAGTGGTACCGTTTGTCTGCACGTGACTGGCTTGATGGGAGATATATTGGCGGCCTACCTGTCATATTTACCCCCTACGAATTGGTATTCTGGAAGTAAGAGTAGAAAAAGAGTCGTCAGTCTCCGGTCGTCAGTCTTCAGCACAGCGAGTCGTCCCCTGACGACTGAAGATTGACGAATGACCTAAAAAGAGTCGTCAGTCTTCGGTCGTCCGTCTTCAGCACAGCGAGTCGTCCGCCGACGACGGAGGACTAGCGACTGACGACCGATCTAAAAAACAGTCCTCAGTCTTCGGTCGTCCGTCTTCAGCACGGCGAGTCTTCCGCTGACGACTGAAGACTGGCGACTGGCGACTGACCTCCCCGTGTCATTCCCGTTTTGAACAAAAACATCCATTGATGTGATGACCGCTACAAGGGCGGGAATCGTTGCCATGCTCGAATGGGTCTGGCTAGGCCTGCGCAGCTGGTCGAGCGTGCCGTATGTCATTGGTAAGTATGTTTTTGCGGAGGCAGTGTTTTAACGTGCTGGGCACGGTGGGAAGGTCGCGGAACAGACCCAGCAATCGATCGCGGCTAATTTTATGAGAGCTTCGGGGCGTGGTTGGGCACTAGCGTTGTGGATGTGTGGACTGGTCGTCTTCTCCACCTGCCTCGTCTACGGCCAAGGCTCGAAAAAGTCGTCCGAATTTGATGCGACCGAAGAGCGGGATCGCGACCATCCGAGAGCGCGGGACGAATGGTTTATGCGCGGGCGTACGGCGCCGAATGGAGAGTCGGCGGCCGCGTTGCGTTTCCGCGCGTATCAGCAAAAACTGCAGATGCGCAAGCTGCCATTCGCGGTGCGCTCGGTGACGGCGGTGCCGCAGTTGTTTGCCGGCTGGGGCTGGTCGTCGTTGGGCCCCGCTCCTTTGGCGTCGGATCCGGGGACGGGGCAGAACTACGGCGCCGTTTCAGGACGCGCGACGGCGGTCGCGATTGATGCGGCGGACGCGACTGGAAACACGGTGTACCTCGGCGGGGCGCACGGCGGGGTGTGGAAGTCGACGAATGGCGGGGCTGCGGATCCGGCGAGCGTGGTGTGGACGCCGGTGTCGGATTACGAATCGACGCTGGCTGTCGGCGCGATTGCGATTCAGCCCGGGAACAACGATCCGACCAGGAGCGTCATCCTGGTGGGCACGGGCGAGCCTAACAGTTCGGCGGACTCTTACTACGGATTGGGGATTTTGCGCTCGGCAAATGGGGGAGCAACGTGGTCGCTGATTTCGTCGGATGCGACTGGCACGCGTTCGTTTGCGGGACTTGGCTTCAGCAAGATCGCGTTCAGCACGAGTAATCCGCAACTGGTGGTGGCGGCGGCAGCAGCGGCCGCCGAAGGAATCGTACTGGGCCTGGAGAATCCGCCCACGGTCAATCGCGGAATTTACTATTCGCAGGACGCGGGGCAGACGTGGCGCTACGCGAGCGTGAAGGACGGAAGCAGTGTCGTTTCTCCGGGTTCCGTGACATCGGTGGTATACAACGCGGCAGCGGGAAAGTTCTTCGCGGCGGTGCGGTATCACGGGATCTACTCGTCGCCCGATGGGGTGAACTGGACGAGGCTGGCGGATGCCAATCAGCCGGGAGCGAGATTGAGCACGGCGAATTGTCCGGCAACCACCAGTTCCACGTGTCCGATTTATCGCGCGGAGATTGCGGTCGTTGCGGGGCGCAACGAGATGTACACGTGGGTGGTGGCGCTCGACAGCACGGGGCTCGAAGTGGATGGTGGTTTGTGGCAGAGCCTGAATGGGGGCACGGCGGCGTGGACCTCGATCCCTGATGGTGGAATCACGGATTGCGGTGATCCCGGACTGGGAGGCTGCGGTGTGCAGCAGGGCACCTACAATCTGGAAATCGCGGCGTTGCCGGACGGCTCGGGCACCGATCTGTATGCCGGTGCGATCAACATCTACAAGTGCCGCATCACGTCGCCCACTTCGCCGGGAGCGTGCAGTTTTCTGAATCTCACGCACGTATACGGATGCATGTCGATTGCGAACGTGCATCCCGATCAGCATCACCTGGCAGGCATGATCGCGAGTGGCAAGCAACTGATGTACTTCGCGAACGATGGTGGCGTGTATCGTGCTTTGGACGGCTATACGGGCCTACTGAGCGGCACGTGTGGAGCACAGAATCAATTTGACGATCTGAACGGAACGCTCGGGTCGATGACGCAGTTTGTATCGTTCTCGATGCACCCGACGGACGCGAACACGATCCTGGGCGGCACGCAGGACAACGGGTCTCCAGCGACCGGAACGGCGACCACGAGCACAAGCTGGGCGAACGTGCTGGGCGGCGACGGCGGCTTCAATGCCATCAGCCCGACAGTGACGACGGATTGGTTCACCGCCAATCCTGACCTTCCCCCCAATTCGCTGAATATTAATTACTGCGGCTCGGGCATTGCTTGCACAAACAATGCCTTCCAACCGGTGGTCACGAGCGCGCAGGTGAGCGGCGATGACGGCGCGTTTTACTTTCCTTACATTCTCGATCCGCAGGCTTCGACGCAATTGATTGTGGGTACTTGCCGCGTTTGGCGCGGGGGGCCCGCGACGAGCAGTGGGGGAACTTACACGGCGCTCAGCAACAATTTCGATACCGGCGTGGGAGGCTCGGGCGGGACGTGCAATGGCGGCGAGATCAACCTGGTGCGGTCGCTAGCGGCGGGCGGTCCGAAAGATGGCAACGGGTTTTCGAAGGTGATCTACGCAGGGACGGATGGATCGGGAGCGGGCACGAATCCGGCAGGTGGACGCTTTTTTGTCACGACCAACGCGGGGACATCGCTGATGGCGGATCGGACGGGCACGATCAATCCCGGACAGTTTCCGCTTTCGTCGATCGCGATCGATCCTTCGGACGCCACGGGACAAACGGCGTACGTCACGATCATGGGGTTCCATGTCGGGCACGTTTTCAAGACTACGAACGC
>QIAH01000045.1 GCA_003225465.1 Acidobacteriota bacterium
ATCCCCGTGCCTGCCTCAGCTCCGGCATCACCCAGCGGAGGCCAGGCCCCGTGACCGCGCCTGTCACCGAGGCGCCCCCAAAGACCGCCAGCCGCAAGTGGTGGAAATATCTTCTCCTGCTATTTCTGTTCGGGCTCATCGTGCTCGGCGCGGGCGCGTGGTACATGACCACCGATTCTTTTCAGGCGTTCGTGCGCAGGCATATCGTGGCCGCGCTGGAAAAGGCCACCGGCGGCCGGGTCGAACTCGGCACCTATCACACCATCCCATTTCGCCTGCAGGTGGAAATTCGCGGCCTGACCATCCATGGCACCGAGCCTGCGGACCAGATCCCGCTGGCCCACGTCGACCGGGTTGTGGCTCGCATCCGCATCATCTCCCTGCTTGCAACCGAGTTCGGCTTCAACTCCATCGTGGTGGAACATCCGGTCATCCACCTGATTGTTCATAGCAACGGCAGCACCAATCTTCCCGAACCCAAGGTGCAGCGGGCCTCCACCCAGACGCCGGTCGAACAGCTCTTTGCATTTTCCATCCGCCATCTCGAGATCCGCCGCGGCGAGTTTCTCTGGAACGACCAGCGCACTCCTTTCGACTTCGATGCCACCAACATCTCGTCCAGCATGAGTTACTCCTTCCTTCGCGGCCGCTATGAAAGCAGTCTTCTGCTGGGCCGCGTGGAAACCATCTACCAGGATTTCACGCCCTTGGTCTGGATGGCCGCCGTTCACTTCAACCTCGGCAAGAACGACGTGGATGTCAGTTCGCTCAAGTGGAATTCCGGCCGCTCTCACCTGGACGCCCACGGCCACATCCGCGACTTTCGTCAGCCCGTCATCGAGGCCAATTACAGCGGCACCGTGGATCTCGCCGAACTGGCTGCGATCACACGGCAACGCCAGCTGCGTGCCGGTTACCTCGACTTGAGTGGGAGTGGGAGCTGGTCTGCAGCAAAGTTTTCTTCAGACGGGAAGGCGGCCATCAAGAATCTGGAGTGGCGGGACGATCAACTTACTCTGCGCGATGCCAGCCTGAGTACTGATTTCTCGGTCAACGAACGCCAGCTGAAGCTCACCAAAGCGCAAGCCCGTCTGCTGGGCGGCGCGGTCACGGGCGACGCGGAGATCACCAACTGGCTGACTTCTCAAGCGCCCCAGGTTCGGAATGCGAAGGAGAAAAAAACCGAGGAACAGAAAGGACTGATCCGGCTTCGCCTGAAAGACATCTCCGCCACTGCCGTTGCGTCTGCTCTGAGCACGCGCCAGTATCCGCTCGATCGCCTGAATCTCACGGGCGCTGCGGATGGCACCATCGAGGGCCGCTGGACTGGCTCACCGCGTCGTGCCGAAGCGGAATTCTTCCTCAATCTGGTTCCCCCGGCGAAATTACAACCTGGACAAGTACCCGTCACGGCCACCGCTCGAGGCACTTATCGCCCCTCTGCCGACGAGTTGGAACTGGTGCAATTCGATGCCTCCACGCGTTCCACGCAGTTGCACGCGAGTGGAAAACTTGCTGCCAGCTCATCGCTGCAACTTTCCGCAGGCACGTCCGATTTAGGCGAACTCCAGCCACTCATTGTTGCCCTTCACGGGCCCAATCGACTTCCTGTCACGTTGCATGGCAGCACGCATTTCACGGGCGTGGCGAGCGGCAAAGTTTCGGCGCCCAGCCTTGCCGGACATTTGCAGATTCAGGATTTCGACTCCATCATCCCCGCTACCGACCGAGCTCCCGAACAAGAAGTGCATTGGGACTCGCTGGCTGCTGATATTCAACTTTCGCCCCACGCCATCGCGGTCCGTCACGCTAGCGCCGTGCACGGCGAAACCTCCGCGCTCTTCGACATGAGTGCTGCGCTCTCGAATGGGCAATTTAATCCGAGCGATACCTTTACTGCGAACCTCAATCTCCAACATGCCGACATCGCGGAAGTGGAGGCGCTCGCCGGTTACGACTACCCCGTCACGGGGCGGGCGAACCTTACCGTCCAAGCTTCCGGGACGCGCGCGCAACCGCACGCGGAAGGTCATGTTCACATTAACGATGCCATTGTCTACGGCCAGCCGATCCATCAATTTGATTCGGATCTGCGCTGGCACCAGGGACAGGCATCGCTCAACAACATTCATCTGGACTACTACGACGCTCATGCCTCAGGGGGCGCCACTTTCGACCCCGCCACGCGGATCTACCGCTTCAATCTCACCGGGCAGAACTTTGACCTCACCCGAATTCCGCGACTGCAAACCAGCCGGGTACCCGTGGAGGGCCGCGTCGATTTCACAGCCCAGGGATCCGGTACGCCGGAGGCTCCCGCCATCAACGCCCAGATTCTTGTCCGTGATCTCACCCTTGACCGCGAGCGCGCCGGCAACCTGAACATCGAAGCGGCGGCCGAGGGCGAACTCATTCACGTGACCGCGCGCTCCGAGTTCGAGCACGCCCAGTTCACTCTCGATGGTACGGTACGTCCGCGCGAAGACTACCCCGTCGATGCCACCCTACGGTTCGATCACCTCGATCTGGACTCCGTGTTCCGCCAATACCTCAATGGCCGCATCACCGGACACTCCGGCATGACCGGAGAAATTCAGTTGCGCGGGCCCTTGCGCAAGCCACGCGATTTGAATGTGGTCGCCAACCTGGAGGGCTTTGACGTCACGATCAATGAGGTCAAGCTCAAGAACCAGGGCCCGGTGCGTCTCTCCATGGACCACGAAATCGTGCGCCTCGAGCAATTGCACATCCTGGGAGAAAACACTGACTTCTCCGCGCACGGCACGGCCTCAGTGGCAGGAGGCTACGACCTTGATCTCGCCGGTGAAGGTCACTTGAATCTCCAACTCGTGCAGACTCTCAACCCCAGCTTCACCTCCGCCGGCCTCGTCGACCTTACCCTCGCCGTCACCGGTCCGGTCTCCGATCCCCTTCTGCAGGGACGCGTGAATATCAGCCACGGAGCGCTGGCCTACGCAGACCTGCCCAGCGGTCTCAGCGATATGAACGGCTCCCTCGTGTTCAACAAAAATCGCTTGCAGATCGAAACTCTTACGGCCCACAGTGGCGGCGGCCTGCTGACCCTGACGGGAGGAGCCACCACGTATCAGGGCCAGATCAATTTCGATTTCAACGTGAACGCGCAGGATGTGCGCCTGCGCTATCCCGCGGGTGTTAGTTCCACCGCCACCGCGGATCTTCGTTACTACGGCACGCGCGACGCCTCCACGCTGAGCGGAGACGTGACGGTAACCAAGCTGGCGATCACGCCCGGTTTCGATTTTGCGGCCTACGTCGCCGGCAGTTCGCAGTCGGTGGTCGTTCCTCCGGCCACCTCGCCGCTGTATCGGGTCAAGCTGGATGTCCACGTTCTCACCGCACCCGACCTGCAAATGCAGACCGCCATCGCCCGCCTCTCTGGCGATGCCGACCTCCACTTGCGCGGCACCGTCGCCAAGCCTGCGTTGCTCGGACGTGTCGAAATCCTCGAAGGTGAGATCAATTTCAACGGCGCGAAGTATCGCCTGGAACGCGGCGAAGTTTTGTTCCAGAGCCCGGTGAGCATCAAACCAGTGCTTGATCTGCAGGCCACCACTCACGTGCGCGACTACGACATCACCGTCAGCGTCAACGGCGATACCAGCAAGCCGCTCAGCGTGAAATACCGCTCCGATCCACCGCTGCCCGAAGCCGACATTGTCGCCTTGCTCGCGGTCGGCCAGACCCGCGAACAATCCGCGCAGCTCGCGCAGTCGGGAAACACTGCCTTCAGCCAGACCGCTTCGAACCTCATCCTGAGTGAAGCGCTCAATGCCACCGTGAGCAATCGTGTGCAGAAGTTGCTGGGGGTCAGCAAAATCAAAGTCGATCCACAGGGCCTGAACACCGAAACCAACCCCACCCGGGGCCCGCAGGTCACCATCGAGCAGCAGATTGTTAACAACTTCACGCTGACCTACAGCCAGAATGTTTCGCAGGCCTCCCAGCAAATCATCCAGGGCGAGTACTACGTCCGCAAGAACGTCTCTATAGTCGGCACCCGCGACCAGAACGGCGTGGTTAGCTTCGACCTGATCATCCGTCAACGAAAGAAATAGAGCGGCTGCATCAACGCCGCACTGCCTGCAGTACCGCGACCTCAGCTGGCATACTCAGCGCGAGAACTATGCCATCCAGTGTCCACCCCTCTGCATCTAATGCCGAAGATCATCCACAAGGAGGCTGTTGTTGTGTTAAAGCGAAATCTCATTGCTCTTTTGGTATTTTTCGCATTGTCCTCGGCATTGTCTTCTCGCGCCGCAGCCCAGGTCCCCAAAGGCAACATCTACGTTGGATACTCCTACGCCAGCGCCGATCTGAACCACAACAATCGATCTAACCTGAATGGTTGGGAAGGCTCTTTGGAAGGAAAAGTATTCCCATGGGTGGGAATCGTAGTTGACATCAACGGCCTCTACGGCACCAACAATTTTCCGACCAGCAGTGGAGAGATCTTCCACGTCAACGCCCACGACTACAATTATCTATTCGGTCCGCGCGTCTCGGTCTCCATCGGAAAGATTCGTCCCTTCGCGCACGCCCTGTTCGGTGCGGGACACGTGAATGTGAGCACGCTGGGCTACTCCGCCTCCGACACCGCGTTCGCGACCGCTCTGGGCGGAGGACTCGACTACCACCTCGTTCCTCTCGTCTCCTGGCGTCTCCAGGGCGACTACCTGCAAACCCGCTTCTTCGGAAACACCCAGAACAACGGCCGCTTCTCGACCGGCATCGTCCTGAATTTCTGAACCTCAACTCTCGGAGATCGTAGCAATCCGAATCGCCGGTCCCGCAAGAGACCGGCGTTCTTGTTTGTGCCCGCGAGTCAGACGCACCCAAGCGATCGCGCCTTCCACGTCCTGTCGTCCTGGGCGGAGTGAAGCGCCAGTCGAACGGAGTCGAAGGACCCCATTCCTGTACGCAGCACCACAGGCCTGGGGGCGATCTCAGCACAAATGCTCCCACCTTACGTGCACTAGTGGAACTCGACCTTGCGAACAGCGCTGGCAACGCTCCATGTGTCGGACATAGGCAGCATTTCTGTGCCCACCTCCCAAGTTTGTCCGCCACGTTTTGGGGTTTTGAGTGCTAGGGATTTTTCGCCAACAATGCCCGCGTCGGCAGCGCCCCTAGGCCATCACCGCACATCATTATGTGACCTACTTCACTGACATCACAGGCTCATGCGTGTCTCATTGCTACTCTATAAACGCGTTCGCCTCCCCGAAGAGCAGTTCCCACCGCGGGACGCAGCACCCCCCGAGGCGATTTTCTTCCGGATAAGCAAGGAGACTGCCATGTCGCGATGCACACAAGTCGCAGGGTTTGGTGTGTTTCTGTTTGTGTTAGGCACGATCCTCCTTATGTTTGCTTCGGCGGAAAGAAACAGCCTGATTTATTGGCTCGGTGGTCCCGCGCTTTTCTCGGCGGGCTTTGTCATGGCAGGAGTGGCCGTGCTGTGGCAGTACTGCTACCGAGCTTCAGCGCACGGCTCTGGGACTAAGTGAGGGATGGGCGAGGCTGCTGTCGCAGGGCTGCGCGTTGCCTCGCCTCGCACGCGAATGTCTACGGCTAGGCTAATCCCTGCCCGGGAGAAAAACGGCGATTGGCGTGGCCTTTGATCGGTAGGATGCGGGCGGCAGGTCGTTCGTGAGGCGAATGAGAGGCACGCATGCGGACACCGACTCATATTACATCAGCCCAGTTCAGCGAATTGCTGAAAGAGTTTCTTGAGCGTCGATGCCTTCTGCGTGGCAACACACTGCTCTGTCGTGAGTGCGGAGCCTCTATTGTGCACTCGCGAGTCATTGTGTCCATCCATGAATCAGGGTTCCACGACAAGTGCATGGCATGCGGGAAAAGAGCGTGGACTATGACTCTTCCCTATTGTCCGCGGTGCGAAGAGAAGCCCGAAGAGCGAGGCTGCCTCCACCTCTCGTTCTCGGATTTCCCTAAAGCATCCTGACCTGAGGTCCTGGCATGAGGACTGACCGGAGGTTCGGAGTATGGCAAACGAGACTCCAAGGGTTGCAAGGCATTCGTCGAAAAGCGAACTAGGCAATCTAGAAGGATGGCTCGCCTGCCTGGTCGTGTGGGTTGGGTGCATCAGCCTGGCGCTGTCGATTGTGTGCTTCATGTTGGGTCCCGCTGAATGACACGGGGATCACGACGGGAGATGTAATCGGCTCCAATGCCCCTCGCCAACTGTCGCTAACAGGCCGATTTCACTCAGAACCCTCTGGCGGGACTCGGGAACTATTTTCCACCTGCAAACTTCTTCTGGAGAATAGTTCGCAATTCCTTCTGCTGGTCGTCGGTCATCGCACGCTCGGGGATTGGCAAAAACGAAATCGGCGATGGAACAGGGCAAAGACGCGATCCGCCTCTGCCCAGCCTATGATGAGGTCCCACGTTAGTCCACGGGGGGCATACCAGAGGTTACAGGTCCAGAAAGCAACCAGACTCCAAAGTAGGGCAAGATTAGGGAACATTTTATCGGGTCCGAAGGGTACGCCGGCGCTCCTCGCCGAAAATTCACGCGTTCCTCGGCGCGAATGCCGGACCCCAACTCTTTTGGTTTCCCAAGCCCGCGAGTAGATGCTTCTTAAGCAGGGTGCTGGCAACTCCTATGGCATAACACCGAACACATCCAATTCACTCACCGTGCCCACATACACTTTGCCGTTCGCCACCGTGGGCACAGCAAATCCCACTCCCAAGGGAAGCGTGTCCCGACTACCGGCCTGTTGTGAATTGTAGAGTTCGTGTGACACGTCGTTGGCATCATAAGCGTGCAGAATCGCCGGTTTTTTCGTGCGAAACGCCGCGTTCTCCAGCACCCAGACGATTCCTGCCTGCGAACCATTCGCCGAGATCGTCGGAGTTGCGCCCGGAAAGCCAAAAGTGTTCGCCGAATGTGACGATGGTGCGGTGGAAAGCAGGCCCCCGTTCAGGTCGAAAATCTTAAGGGAATCCCCCACTCCCGCAATGTATATCTTGTTCGCCCAGAAGGCTGGCGTGCTGAAGATCGCGCCAACGATACTCGCTAATGACTGCACAATTTGGCCGTTATTTGCTGTACGGAAATGCCCCATGTTGTCACGGTCTACCAGATACAGGGTTCCTTGTTTCCCGCCTGCCAGTATCAAATGCGCATGGCCTCCGCTCTGGTCTGGCAAGAGCACTGGCCCGCCTGCGCCCAAATCCAGGTCTTGAAGATTCAAATTAGATTGGTTGAAGGGCGTGAAGAAGTCCGCCACCGATAGCGAACTACCGGCTTGCGTGAGTTTGACAAAACTGTCTCCGTAGTCTTGTCCCCCGGAATCTGCGTCGAAAGTCCCGTTTCCCGTTACCACAAAAAGGTTCCCGGCGCTGTCGCTAGCCATTCCGCCCCCACTCGCCCAGATGCCTGCGGCGGTACCATTGGGCGCCAAATTCAAGAGGGCACGCTGTTGAAGCGTCTGCGAGTCATACCCGAAGATCCAGCCGTGGTAAGGAGTTACGTCAGAAAATGAGGCAAACGCGATATATACCACGCCGTTGCTCAGCAGAAGCGCAGAACGCTGCAGGTGCTGGTGTGCATCGAACGCTACATTCGTTCCGTCACTCCCATCCCCGGTGCCGGGAACCGAGCCCTGAATCGCAATGGGACCTCCGAACTTTTCTGATCCCGACAGCAGATCCAGCGCGTGCAGCCGATGCACGTAAGTTGTTCCTTCTTTGGTGAACGCGGAGACGTACAGGGTCTTCGTATCAATGTCGATCACCGGAGTACCTGTGATCCCGATCTCGGTCCCGATGAAATTGCATGTCGTTGTATCGCCGGGAGGCGCCACCTCGTCGGCACAGGGAACCGGCGTAACGTTGGAAGCGGCATCGGCCAAACTAACCTGCCAGAGCGTGCCAGGAGATTTCTGGTCCGCGTCGAAGGCATAAACGCTGTCATGCTCCGTGACCACGTATACAACATTGCGGATACCTTGGGCCGGAAACTGCAGGTTTTGCACGTAGAGTGGCTGGCCGTAAATCGCTCCATCGACGGGGTATGAGAATAATTTGCCGAACGTCGTGGAAATCACGTTCTGTGGTGTTAATACCGTCTCTCCCAGATTTTGTCCGGTCCGCTGATTATCGTTGTGGTACGTAATCGTAATTCCCGTTACAGGAGGAGCAGGGTTTGGAGGATTAGGGTTTGGAGGATTAGGGTTTGGAGGGTTAGGGCTTAACACGCTGTTGCTCATGCTGCCGCAACCGTTGGCCAGGAGCGTCGCGAGGATCCATAGAACGGCGGTATTGCACCTTATGTGCGGTCTTCTCCTAGTCCGAAGATCTTTCCCCAAGGACTTCGGAGTGGAATGCTTGGAGGGTTCGAGAATGAGATCGGCCACTTAGGTCTCGTTGTGCGACCGCAAAAATCTGATCCTGGACTGCGAAATAGTAGAGCGGTCGTTCCCGACCAAACCACCTATCTTTCGGACAGCGGTGGCAGACCAAAAGTTGAGAAGAATCGAAACTTGAGGAATGAGGTTGCGCCCGAGTGTCCGCCTCCACCAGCGCGGAAGTAATCTAGACCGTACAACCACGCATGGATACGATCTGGGTACGCCAACAATTTCGAAGAAGAGGCTATACGGATGAGCAAGTCCCAAAAACTCTTTCGCTATCTCTGGCGCATTAACGCTGTGCTCATTCTCTTTGCTGCTGGGGCCATCACCTTTGGCGTTGGAGCTCTCTTGATCGGGGAATTCGGGGGCAGAACGGCTCGCAGTCGTGAAGCGGAAGCAGGAATTCCTGTCGCGGCCGCCGCCGATACAAGCGCTCACCTCTCACTCGGGCGTGCGTCCGTCGTAGCGGGAACAAATGTGATGCGGGCCGACCTCTCTCTCGATCGCGGGGGAAAGGGCTTCAGCAGTGGGGGATACTCGGAAACGAGAAACATTCTCTTTATAGAACCTGATCAGAAGGAAGCTCATTGGCTGCTTCCGGACAATGATCATATCGTCAGTGACAGTTCTGACATCACCGAGGGCACAGATCGCGGCTCGAAGCGGCTGATCGCCACTGCGGTTCTGGTGAAGTCAACGACAGGCTCGCCCGAAACCGACGGGGGAAGGCTTCTCCTGTTCGACGCTTCTGGCCGTAAGATCGTCGAAGTGGCGAGCGCTGTTAGGGAACTTCATCTGACCTCGCTCACTGGTGGTGAGCTGATCATGCTGTTCGAGCGTAACAGACGCCTCGTCGTTGCAGCGTTTGATCCCGGATCGCTGACAAAACGCAGGGAACAGGAAATCGCGGTTCCTCAGCCCAATGAGCACTAGCCCCAGGACGATGACTGATGACAGGCCATAACGCTCAGAGCCCCTCAATGAGTGTTATGGGGATATTTCGCCAGTTAGCTTCCTGTCTTGGACTCGGGACCTTGTGGTGAGGAGAACTTGTGGCTGTCCCCGGAATGTCCCAGTTCCTATATCCGTTTTCTACGCGAAACTGCAGTATCCGCATACAAGGTTTGGATTCGCGCCAGCATCTCAGGGAACTTACCGTAGATATTCTCGCTGGCTTCAAATGACGCCTGATTCTGGGCAACGTAGTGAAGAGCTGGGAGAAGATCGGGCATAATCGGAATAATGTGTTTCGGCTGTTGTTCGAGCTTGTGTAGAACAAGTCGCAGGAAACAGCTTGCAGCATCCGATGTCCATGAGCGATCACTACGTGCCCCCATTACATAATCTCTGAAACCAAGCATGTAATACCGAAAGGGCACTTCGGGCATGAACTGCAAATCGGACGCGGTTTCGATTGGGTTATTGCGAAAATACGTTTGCATCTTCTTCGTTGCTACGCCCGATGTATTGATCGTGCGCCCACTCTTGATCCAAGTCACCCTTATAATCTCCCCACTCCATTTCAGAGGGGACATGCAACGTGTTTTCTCGTCTCTTTTTGCCTCGAAAGGGCCTCATGTCAGCAATTTAACAGGGGGATAGCAGTGATCGTCTAGATTACTGACGAAACCAAGGCGTTCTCACCAGTTTGCGCCGTTTGTTCGCCTTTTCACAGGTCAGTGAGCGTAATCGGGATGTTACGCCATGGATCCGAGTCGAGCGTCGATGCGTGTCCGACTCCCTACTTCGTTCCAGCGGGACAACTGGCCGCGATCCACTTGCCCTTGCCTGAATAGTCTCCGTGCATTGTGCCCTGAGGACCGGCAAGAGTGAGTTGTCCGCTGCCTTGAGCATGTTCCGCGTCCATAACCTCAAGCTGAATCTTGAAGTCGGCCTTCTCGCCTCCCGGGTACACGCAGCTTCCGCTCACATCCATGTGGGTGCCCGTGGAACTCTGAACCTTATATTTGCAGTCGTTGTCGGGATCGTTGAACGGGTACTGGTTCATGTTTTCTTTTGTGATACAGGATTTATAAGTCTGGGTCTGCGGAGCTCCCATACCTTGGATGGTCAGGATCGTCGTTACCTGCCAAAGACCGGCCTTCACATTAAGCGGTTGAATGTTATCAGCCGCAACCAAAAGTGTTGCTGCGAACAAAATCGCTCCCAGCACTATCATTTTCCGCATTGCATCCTCCTTGACATTTTTCGCACACGGCCCGGTCGTTCATTCGAGATTCTGCGCAGCACCCCCACGAAGGCGCGTCATTCCAAGCGCCAGCAAGGCAGCATCGCCCGCGCAACCACGGCAGTGGGGTTGCGCCGGGCGCGATAGCGGGAGATGTTAGCCCGAGAAGGGCACAAGCGACAACCGCAGCAAAGGCATGGGAACGCACGGCGAGTCTAGCGACTCCGGATTCTGATTGGAAACCGGGCGGGTTACACTCACTGACTTTTTTTATCGCCAACCGGAGCGGTTTTGAGTGAAATGGCGATGTTACGCCACCAACCGATGAAGACGTCTCGCTCCAAGGTCTTCCAGAAAGCTCAAGGCGGCCCGAATCGCGGCTTCTTCATTCCTTTCGCCGACCCACGGGAAGTTGGACACGCATTTCCAAGCATTGTGACTTTCGGAATAGGCTTGGGCACTCCACGGAGATTTCGGGTTCGAGTAGCAGTACAGAACTTCGACGCGGTAAGTGGTTTTACCAATCATGAATTCCAGCGTTCGACGAAGCTCACACTGTGTATTGATCCTCTTGAAATCGGCAAAGACCTTTGACATT
>QIAH01000272.1 GCA_003225465.1 Acidobacteriota bacterium
TGTGTCACAAGCTGATTGTGCTTTCCTAAGTGAGGTTATGCCAGGGTGGGGATTTGTGTCAGGTGGTTGCGCTTCTTTATCTGATGTTACGCTCGCGAGCTTGCCTCCGCCGCCACCGCTTGCCGAAAATACTCCAATGACATGCGCAGGCCCGTCTCCAAATCAATCTTCGGCTCCCACCCCAGTAACCTCCTCGCCTTGCTGATATCCGGTCGCCGCTGCTTCGGATCGTCCTGCGGCAACGGCTCATATCGCAGCCGGCTCTTCGATCCCGTCACCGCCAGCACCCGCTGCGCGCACTCCACAATTGTGAACTCGTTCGGATTCCCGATGTTCACCGGCTCATGCTCGTCTGACTTCGACAGCCGCACGATCCCGTCTACCTCATCGCTCACGTAGCAGAAGCTGCGCGTCTGGCTGCCGTCTCCATAAATCGTCAGCCCTTCTCCCAGCATGGCCTGCCGCATGAAGTTCGGAATCACCCTGCCGTCGTTCACCTGCATGCGCGGGCCATAGGTATTGAAGATCCGCACGATGTGCGTGTTGACGTTGTGATACCGCAAGTAGGCCATCGTGGCCGCTTCCGCAAAGCGTTTGGCTTCGTCGTACACCGATCTCGGCCCGATCGGATTGACGTGTCCCCAATAAGTTTCTTTCTGTGGATGCTCTAGCGGATCGCCATAACATTCCGAAGTCGAGGCCAGCAGAAATCCCGCGCCATACTTCCGCGCTACGTCCAGCGAATGAAAGGTTCCCAGCGAGCCTACCTTGAGCGTCGGAATTCCGTGTGCGCTGTAATCGACAGGGCTGGCCGGGCTGGCGAAGTGAAACACGTAGTCCACGGCGCCACAGTCAAATGGCTCCGATACATCGATCTCTTGAAATTCGAACCGGCTGTCGTTTCTTAAATGCTCCACATTGCTGAGGCGGCCCGTGAGGAGATTATCTGCGGCGATCACCGAGTATCCCTCGCCCAGAAGGGCGTCGCACAGATGAGATCCTACGAATCCAACTCCGCCGGTCACCAGCGCGCGGTTACTCATATCTTCTGATTGCCCCGGCTGTCCCCGGTGGGCAAGCCTTCGGGAAGCGCAGGAGCGCGTCCAACGCTGTAGTACGTGAAGCCATGCGCCGCCATCATTTCCGGGTTGTAGAGATTTCTTCCATCAATCACGATCGGATACCGCAGCTTGCGGTTGATTTGCGGAAGGTCCAGCGTCGCGAACTCTTCCCACTCCGTCAGGATCAGCAAGGCGTCCGCCCCGGCGGCAGCTTCATACGGGCTGCCCACGAACTCCACATTCGACCGCAGAACTTCGCGCGCCCGCTCCATTGCCGCCGGATCGTAGGCGGCTACAACGCAGCCTTCCTGCACCAGCGATTGCACCAGCAGTATTGCTGGCGACTCCCGAATGTCGTCGGTCCCGCCTTTGAATGCCAGCCCCAGCACCCCCAGCCGTTTGCCTCGCAACGTCCAGAGCGCATTGCGCACCTTCCGCAAGAACCGTTGCCGCTGCTCTTCATTGATTCGCATCACCTCGTCGAGCAGCCGGAAATCGTAACCAACCTCCCGCGCAACCGAGCGAAATGCCATCAGATCCTTCGGGAAGCACGACCCTCCATATCCGATGCCTGGATTCAGAAAGCGCGGCCCAATGCGCGAGTCCGTGCCGATCCCCTGGCAGACTTGCTGTACATTCGCGCCCACCGACTCGCACATCGATGCCACCGCATTGATGAACGAAATCTTCATCGCCAGAAACGCGTTCGAAGCATGCTTGATCAATTCTGCGCTCTTCGTGCTCGTCACGATGACGGGCGGCGGAATCTGCGCCCGGTCCGGCCCCGGAATCGCATCGGCTCGTTTGTAATAGGAGCCATCGCTCAGCGGCGCATAGATTTCCTGCAAGACCGCGGCACATCGATCCGAATCCGCCCCCACGACAATCCGGTCCGGAAAAAGAAAATCGGTCACCGCCGTGCCTTCCCGCAGAAACTCCGGATTGGAAGCGACATCGAACGAGTCCGCCTGCGCACCATTCCGCAGAATGATTTTCCGCACCCACTCGCTCGTGTACACCGGAACCGTGCTCTTTTCGACCACGATCTTGTATCCATCGATCCCACCCGAAATCTCGCGCGCCACTGACTCCACATAGGACAGGTCCGCGTCCCCGCTGTTGGTCGGCGGTGTCCCCACCGCCACAAAGATGGCTGTGCTCGCTCTCGCTGCTTCATGCAGATTGTCCGAGAACTGCAGCTTTTTCCCGCGATGACGCTGCAGCAGTTCCGGCAAGAAACGCTCATGAATGGGAACTTGTCCGCTCCGCAACGCAGCCAGCTTCTGCTGGTCGTTGTCGACCAGGATCACCTCGTGGCCCATGTCCGCAAAGCAGGCTCCCGCCACCAACCCCACGTAGCCTGAACCCACCACCGCAATTCGCATGCACACTCCCCGTGAAAATGTTACTCAGCGTCTCTGACCATTGCCTCAAAAAGCCGGCGGACGGCAGTGCCACAAGCCGGCGTAAACACTTAATTTAGCAGGTTTTCGCGCTTTAGCAGACTCCGCCGCACGGCCGGAAATTCCCGGCTTCACCGGAAATGGGAATGGGGCAATGGATCACTGCCACATGTGACCCTAGTCACCGTGTTCCCGGTATGCGCGTTCGAGAATGGTCCAGAGGCACACTCCTATGCCGATACTCATGCTTGCTCTCATCGCCCTGGCCGTTTTCGGGATCATCGGTTTCCTGCTGGCCGCCGCCGTAATCTGCGAATCCAGGACCGCCAGCCGCGCCGATGCCCGGCAGTCCGGCCACAGCCCTGTGGGCAAATCTGCCGCCTGATTCACTGCGCCTTCGGTGCGGCTAGATCCGTCGCCGCCTGCTTCACGAAACTCTTGCCTTTCTGCTCCGTCCCCAGCCCGACCACAGTTGCTAGGAGAAGGATGTTTACGATCTCAAACCCAGCCAGCGCCCACGCATACCCGAAGCGGTCCCGCAACGCATACTCGATATTGTTCGTTGGAGCTGCGATCAAAATGCCCAACTGGTAAGCCAATCCCGGCATCAGTCCACGCACCGCGTCCGGCGAGAGTTCATTCAAATGCGCCGGGATGATCCCCCACGCCCCTTGCACTCCGGCCTGCATCAGGCACGCTCCGATCACGAGAGCGGTCAGCGAACCGCTAAACACCCAAGCCGGAATGGACATCATCGCGAGTGCCAGCGCCATGATGATCGCTCGCCGTCTGCCGTAGTGCTCCGACAGGTATCCAAACGCACACGCGCCGATCACTGCCGCCACGTTATATGCGATAGCCACGTAAGAGATCGCCGCCATCGACAATCGATGCACTTCCCGCAAGAAGTGCGGATAAAAATATCTTCCAATGCCCGCTCGCTGTTTTCAGGATTGAACCCACTGTGGGCGCGCGATGCTGCTTCCACGCCACTGATTCCTTCACCCGGAAGCGTATATAGAACGCAAGCAGCGCCGGAATGCCGCCCACCCAGAACATGGCGCGCCATCCCCAGTGCGGCAGCACAAACCGCGCAGCCACCGCCGCCAGCAGATATCCAATCGAATACCCGCTCTGCACCACCCCCGAAAGCACTCCTCGCCACCGCTTGGGCGCACTCTCCATCGCCAGCGACGCTCCCACACCCCACTCTCCGCCCATGCCAATGCCGTAAATGGCGCGCAGCACGAAAAACACCGTGTAGTTCGGAGCGAATCCGCAAGCCAGCTCAAACAGCGAGAAGAACACCACATTCGCCATCAGCGGCCGCCGTCGGCCATAGCGGTCTGCCAGTAAACCGAACAGCAACGCACCCACCGGACGCATCGCCAGCGTCGCTGTCATCGTCAAGATGATTTTCGAGGGAGCCACTCGAAACTGCGCCGCCAGCGTGTCGACCAGAAACACCAGCACGAAAAAGTCAAAAGCATCCAGCGTCCATCCCAGGAAGCTGGCCGTCACGGCATGCCATTGGTCGGAGCGCGATAAGGAAGTAGCCTCGTCCGTTGAACCGGTCGAATTCATAGCAGTCGCTCGTAGCTCCTGGCTCGTAGCTCGAGGCCCTTCCTATATACCTGAATCCACCCCACTTCGCCATCCCGGACCGGGGCGAAATCGTTGCTATGGCTAGTTTTAGCCATTGACAACCACCCCCTTTGAAGCGACACTTCCCGTAGAATTCAAACGTGAGTAAACCCCCGTGCTCACACAGGTTCAATGACCCATGTCGTGCCCGGACCCGCTCCGCCCTTTTAATCCCTTTGAAGATGTCCCTTTCCCGCAAAAGGACATCCACGGCGATCTGCCCTCCGACGCGGAAATCCGTGGCCTCACCAATACTCTGGCCGCCAACGGCGGAGGGGATGCTTCCGAGAATCTCGCGTTGGACTTAGTTCTAAATCAGATTGTGGAGCAGGCTTGCCTTGCAACCGGCGCCACCGGCTCCGCCATCGCTCTTACCCGCGACGGCGAAATGGTCTGCCGCGCCACCACCGGCCGCACCGCGCCCGACTTGGGCGTTCGTCTCGACAATGCCGGATTCTCCGCCGAGTGCTTGCGCGTTGGCACGCTGCAGCGCTGCGACGACACCGAAACCGATCCCCGCGTCGACGCCGCCGCCTGCCGCCTGCTCGGGGTTCGATCCATCCTCGTTGTTCCCCTCTGGTATTGGGGAGAATTCATGGGGATTTTCGAGATTTTCTCGCCCCGGCCCAACGCTTTCGGCGAGCGCGATGAACAAACCCTGCAGGCTCTGGCCTACCGCATCGTTCGCCATACCAAGGAGTCGTCCGGACGGCTCGCCGGGTTCACGGCTGCGAACGAGGAAGTTCCAGCCTTCGCCGTTCCGCCTGCGGACCGCCGCCCCGACTTCGCTCCTGAGCCAGTCCCCGAACCTCCGCGCCCCAACGTCGTCGAACTCAGGCCCAAGCTCGTGATTTCGCAGCCATCCGATCGTTGGACAACTTTCCTGATGACGTGCGCCGGCTTCATTGCCGTCGTGATCGTCGGATTGATGGTCTGGCGTTTGCAATGGAATCGCGCCGTCGCTGCGGAAAAAGCCGCTCGTTCCACTGCCGCCCAACCGCAAATCCAGGAACTCGATCTCGGTCCACCAGCCGCTATTGCCGCGCCTCTGCAGGTGCAGGAAGCTCTCAAGCCCGTCGCTCCTGCGCCGAAACCAAAAAAGTCAGTGTCCGCCGACGATGTGGTCGTTTCCGCCGTACAGAAAAAAGCGGTTGCGGTCCCGGCTCCTTCCTCTGATGACGTTGCTATCTATGACAAGGACGGCAAGCTAATTTACGGAAGCCCGGTTCCCGACCCGAATCAGCCCCCAACAACTAAGAAAGCCGGCTCAAAGCCGATCTCCTCTGCGGCAAAATCCGCGAGCCAGGTAACAATGCCGGCCGCCCTGCTTTCAAAATCGGGGCCTGCTGACGCGTCCGCTCCCGATCTCATCGACGGCCGCTTCGTGCGCCTGAAGCCCGAACTCGCCGAAGGTCTCCTCGCCGACCGCGTCGAGCCCGAGTACCCAAATGCCGCGCGCCGCGCCCATATTCAAGGCTCAGTGACCCTCGAGACCCTCATCGGCGCCAACGGAAGAGTGCAGCAAGTAACCCCGGTCAGCGGCGATCCCCAACTAGCCGACGCCGCCGTCAACGCGGTTCGCCAATGGCGCTACAAGCCCTTCACCGTCGACGGTCACAAAGTCCCCATCCGAACCCAGGTCACCGTCAACTTCATGCTCGCCAATTAACAGATTTGCACTTGAAGATGTTGCCGAAGTCTCTGCGCTCTCTGCGGCCGTTCTCCGCGCCCCCTCCGGTTTAAGATTTTGCGACTCTCGTCGGTCCTTCCTCCAACATTCTAGGGTCATTCAGCCGCTGGTCCCGCTCTCAGCAGTTATCCTGAATTCTATGGTCATTCAGCAGTTCCAGGCAGCAGTTCCAGGGGGCATGCAGCAATTCTAGGGTCATTCAGCGGCTACGCTCCCCCTCTCCGCTGTCATCCTGACCGAAGTGAGGCGCCAGCCGAACGGAGTGGAAGGACCCGAGTACCTTCACGCCCGGCAAGAACGCCTCAGAATTTTTCTAGGAAGACCGCGGGTGCCCCACGTTTCGCGCACTTTGCGAAACGTGGGATTCTACGAATCTATCGATCTTGGGTTCTTGCCAACGACTAACGACCAACGACTAGCCCGAATAAGCCAACTCCTTCGCCCGCTGCGCCGC
>QIAH01000046.1 GCA_003225465.1 Acidobacteriota bacterium
GAGCCCGCACGAGCGCAAGATTCTCGCCTTGCTCAAGGCGGACGAAGCCACCCAGATCGATGAACTCGTAGAGCGGCTCGAGCCGAATATGTCGTCCTCCGAGATTTTCGCGGCCCTGTTCGAGCTGGAGCTGGCGGGAAAAGTGAGGCAGTTGCCGGGGAAGAATTTTGTGAAAAGCTTTTGAGCTGCGAGCCTCGAGCTACGAGCCATGAGCAGTCGGTGCGAGTCACAAATTAGATGTGGGGAGAAAGAGAAAGTCGGCATTGAAGGATTTCAAGGAACTTAAGGTGTGGACCAAGGCGCACGCCACCACCATAGAAGTCTACCGACTGACTCGCCTGTTCCCGAGGGAGGAACTCTACGGCTTGACATCACAAATCCGCAGAGCCGCTGCCTCCATTGGCGCAAACATTGCCGAAGGCTGTGGCCGAAAGTCAGATGGTGAAATGGCCCGATTTCTTCATATTGCGCGTGGCTCAGCTGTCGAGTTGGAGTACCACCTCCTATTGGCTCGGGATCTGGAGTTCTTACCAGCAGCAAGTTTCGGGTTTTTGCAGCGTGAGGTTGACGAAATACAGCGGATGCTGACGAGTCTGATCCAGCGGATACAAGGGGATCGTTGTAGTGGCCGAACAGGAGTATTTAAGGTTCTCAAGCCAGGCTCGTAGCTCGAGGCTCGAAGCTCGCAGCTTTCCCCGTAACTTGTACCCTTCCCCAGCTTCGTGCTAGCTTCGAAACCAGAAAAACACCAAAAGAGGAAACATTGTCAAAAGGTTTAGTCATCGTTGAGTCGCCCGCCAAGGCGAAAACCATTCAGAAATATCTTGGCAAAGGGTTCACGGTCGAGGCCTCGCTGGGCCACGTGAAAGACCTGCCCAAGAGCACGCTGGGCGTCGATGTCGAGAACGAATTCGATACCGAATACATCGTCATCCCGGGCAAAGAGAAGGTTCTCACCAGGCTGAAGAAGCTGGCGGAGTCGGCCGACCACATCTTTCTGGCGCCTGACCCGGACCGCGAAGGCGAAGCCATCGCCGCGCATCTGGCCGATGAACTCGATACCAACGGCGCCAAGAAAAAGAAGAAGGCCGCCAAGAAGACTAAAGATAAAGATAAAGATAAAGACGGGAACGGCCTGCGCATCCAGCGCGTAACCTTCAACGAGATCACGCAGCGCGCGGTTCGCGAAGCCTTCGAACACCCGCGCCAAATTGATCAGAATCTGGTGGACGCGCAACAGGCGCGCCGCGTTCTCGATCGCCTCGTCGGTTACCAGGTTTCCCCGCTGCTCTGGGATAAGGTCCGCCGCGGCCTTTCCGCCGGACGTGTCCAGACGGTCGCTCTGCGCTTGATCGTCGAGCGCGAGCGCGAAATCAAGGCCTTCGAGAAGAAGGAATACTGGACCATCGACGCCCATCTTGCGGCTGCGAAGCCGCCCGCGTTCGATGCTCGTTTCGTCGGCAAAGGCGAGGAGAAGGTCGAAGTCGGCAACGCCGAAGACGCCGAAAAGATTCGTGCCCTCGTTGAAAAAGCCGACTGGCTGGTTCGCTCGGTCGATCGCAAAGAGCGCCGCCGCAATGCTGCCCCGCCGTTTACTACCAGCAAACTTCAGCAGGATTCCGCACGCAAACTCCGCTTCAGCGTGAAACGCACCATGATGATCGCCCAGCGTCTGTATGAAGGCGTGGAACTGGGCGAAGAAGGTCTGGTCGGCCTCATTACTTATATGCGTACCGATTCGACGCGCGTTTCGAACGAAGCGCTGACCGAAGTACGCGACCTGGTGGGCAAAGAGTACGGTCCCCAATACCTGCCCGAGCAGCCGAATACCTTCAAGTCGAAGAAAGGCGCGCAGGAAGCGCACGAAGCCATTCGCCCGACCTCGGCAGTTCGCAATCCGGACTCGATTAAGCAGTACCTGAAAGAAGATGAGTTCAAGGTCTACAAACTGATCTGGCAGCGTTTCGTCGCCTCGCAGATCAATCCCGCTGTCTTCGATCAGACCACTGTCGACATCGATGCCAAGCAGGGCAACGACATCTACTGGTTCCGCGTAACCGGATCCATCCTCAAGTTCGACGGCTTCCTGAAAGTCTACGAAGAGTCCAAGGAAGGCAAGGACGAAGAAGACGAGGAACTCAAGCACAAGCTCCCGCCGCTCGAGCCCGGCCAGAAACTGACCCTGCGCGAACTGAAGCCCGAGCAGCACTTCACCGAGCCGCCGCCGCGCTACAACGAGGCCTCGTTGGTCAAGGAACTGGAAGAGCGTGGCATTGGTCGCCCCTCGACCTACGCCACCATCCTGGGCACGATTCAGGAGCGCCAGTACGTCACCAAGATGGGCGGAAAATTTGCGCCCACCGAGATCGGCCTGGTCGTCACCGACCTCCTCGTGGACAACTTCCGTGACATCTTCGACGTGGCTTACACCGCCCGACTCGAAGAAGAACTCGACGAGATCGAAGAAGGCAAGGAGAAGTGGACCGACGCCATGGCGGAGTTCTACAAACGCTTCGCCAAGGACCTCAAATACGCTGAGAAACACATGGAGAACATCAAGCGTATGGAGAAGCCCACCGACGAGAAGTGTGAGCGCTGCGGCTCACCGCTCGTCATCAAGTGGGGCAAGCACGGGTCCTTCTACGCCTGCAGCTCTTACGACAAGGACAATCCCGAAAGCTGCACTTTCACCAAGGAAAATCCCATTAACCTGCCCGATCTCGACTCCGCCGATGTGCAGGAGACGGCGCAGGAGGAATACTGCGAAAACTGCGGTCGCGTGATGGTGCTCAAGCGCGGCCGGTTCGGCCAGTTCATGGCGTGCACGGGTTATCCCGACTGCAAAACCACACGTCGGCTGGACCAGGGCAAGCGCGTGCCAGACATCCCGCTAGACGAACCCTGCCCGAAATGCGGACGCAATCTGATGATCCGTCACGGCCGCTATGGCGAGTTCACAGCCTGTTCCGGCTATCCCGATTGCAAGTACGTGAAGCAGAACTTTATCGGCGTGAAGTGCCCGCTGTGCAAGGACGGCGAAGTGGTCGAGAAGAAGGCGCGCAAGGGCAACACATTCTACGGGTGCTCGAATTATCCGAAGTGCAAGTTCACGTCCGCCAACAAGCCGATTGCCGAGAAATGCCCGACGTGCGGAAGTGAATTCCTGGTCGAGAAGAATCTCAAAGCCGGCCCGGTAATCGCGTGTCCAAACAAAGAATGCGATTACGAGCGCCCAGCGCCAGCCGAAGCCGCCGGAGCCGCAGGATAAGAAATGTAGCGCCGGCGTCCCGCCGGCCATCCCGAAGTCCCGCCCTCAGTTGGTCGAGCGCGCCTCGTACCTCAACTCATCCACCATAGCCAACGGGACGGTGGCGCTACAACACCCGCCAACCTTTTGCCGCCTCCAATCGCACTCTGTCATCTAATGCCGCAGCCGTTCAATCCAACCTTCTCGGAGGCTTTTCCCATGCCGGAAGCCACTCACGCCGACGCCGAACTCATCCTCAAACTCTACGACGCTCGCCGCGAAGCCGAAATTCGCAAAGCTCGCCATTGGTGGACCACCGCCTTCTGGCCCGAGAGCGCCGACGAGGTCGTCAAGGTCATGCGCTCGATAGGCGCGCAGGAAAATGCCTGGCTTCGCCAGGTGCTCGGCTATTGGAGTATGGCGAGCTCGTTCGTCAGTCACGGCGTGCTCAACGAAGATCTCTTCTTCGAGCCCAGTTTCAGTGGCGAAATGTTCTTCATCTACGCAAAGCTCGAGCCTTACTTGCCCGAACTGCGTGAAAAACTGCAAAACCCTCTTCTCCTCGCAAACCTCGAAAAACTCATCCACTCCCCGAAAGGACAGGAGCGCTACAAAGTCATCTCGAAGAACGTCGAGAACTTGCGCAAAACCCGCGCGGAGAGCATGGCGAAAGCCAGCTAACCAGTTCTTAGAGTCCGGCCGTGGATTGGAGTGCGCGGACGTTGATCTCGAACGAGATTCCTCCGCCGCGTGCAGCGTCGGAATGACAAGACCGAGGTATCTGGCGCTATTTTTTGTCATTCCGACGCCGAACGGCGGAGGAATCCGGGACACCAGCGCAGCCGACAAGCGGAACGACTGGTTGATGATTCGGGGCTCCGAGCCCTACGAAATGTATTCCCGAATGTACTCGTCCCGCGAGCTCACGAGTTCATGGAGCTCGCCGTCAAAAATTACTTTGCCGTCCCGCAGAATCAGGAACGCCAGGGGAACTTCCACCCGGCCACCCGGCGGCACGGGTTGAATGTGATTGCTCTTCGCATCGAAGCAGTGTGTCGCCATGATGAAAGCGTCCTGCAAGCGATGGGTCACGAGCAGGGAACTCGTTTTGTAGACGTCCCGTTGCTTCACAATCAATTCGATAATGGTGGTCGAGGTGACCGGGTCAAGGCCGCCCGTGGGTGAGTCGTACAGTAGCGTTTCCGGTTGTGTGATGATGGCGCGCGCAATCGCCACCCGCCGCCGCATGCCGCCCGAGAGTTCCGAAGGGAACATATTGAGGGTATGCTCCAGTTCGACGAAACGTAATGCCTCCCGCACGCGCCGCTCGATTTCCTCGGGCGAGATCTCTCCCTCTTCCATCAGCCGGAAAGCGACGTTGTCGCGCACGGTGAGGGAATCGAACAGCGCGCTCTCTTGAAACACAATGCCCACCTTGCGGCGAAGCTCGAACAATGCTTCTTCGGACATCTGCGTCACGTCTTCGCCTAAGGTGTAAATGTGCCCGCTGTCGGGCTTCACCAGCCCGATTGCCATCTTGAGAATAGTGCTCTTGCCCGACCCAGCCACTCCGAAGATTGCTTTAGTCTCGCCGCGAGGCAGCTGGAAGGAGATCCCGTCGAGAACCATCTTGTCTTCAAATGAAATGGAAACGTCTTCGAATACGATGGCCGCGCCGGACGGATGCTCGGCGGTTGCGGCGGGGACCTGGAGCGGCAGGGAAGGAGTCGCCATCGTTCAGGATCCCAGAATCACCATCAAGAACCGCGTGACAAACACGTCGACCACGATAATCAGAATCATCGCAGCCACCACGGCTTCGGTGGTAGAACGCCCCACACCCTGCGTGCCGCCCTTGGTCGAAAGCCCGTAATAACACCCAATCGTCGCGACGATGAACCCAAACACCAGCGGCTTCATCAGCCCCATGAACACGTCGGAGAACACCAGGGTCTGCCAGGCATTGCTCCAGTACTCGTGCGCATCCAGGCCCAGCAGAAGGCCGGCCACGAAGCTTCCCCCCAGCAGGCCCATGAAGTCGCCCAGGATGGTGAGGAAGAAAAGCATGAACACCGTCGCAGCCACCCGCGGTGTCACCAGCTTCTTCATGGGATCGGTGCCGAGCGCCCGCATGGCGTCGATCTGCTCGGTCACAATCATGGAGCCCAACTCGCTGGCCATGCCCGACGAATTACGCCCCGCGACGACCAGCCCAGCCAGCACCGGCCCCAGTTCTCGGACGATGCCAATCGAGACCAACTGTCCAATGACCGTCGTCGCGCCAAACCGGCTCAGGGTGGTGGCGCTGTTCAGCGCCAACGCCGCCCCCGTAAAGAACACAGAGGCCAGAACAATCTGCAAGGACCCGAAGCCGATCAGATCCATCTGCTGGACCATATCGGCCCAATAATGAGGCGGCCGGAACAGGTTGAGGACCGACTGGGCCGCAAGGATCGAGTAGTCCTGAACGGACTGGATCTTCTTCTTGGCGAATTCCGTAGGTGAGATGAACTCGATGCCGCTTAGAAAATCTCCGGCTGCCATTCCTCGCTCCGTCGGACCTTAACCGAAATATACAGCAGCGACGAGCCGCGAGCTATGAGCTTCGAGCTACGGGTAAAGAAAGGCAAGCTCCGAGCCTCGAGCTACGAGCCTCGAGCTACCGACTGAGCAACTAACGACAAGCTAGCCCATGACTGGCAGAAAGTGGAGTACAGCGAAAGCAATCGTACTCTCTCAGTATTTTGTCATTCCGACGCCGAACGCGGAGGAATCTGCGACACCACGGAACCTGTTTGGCGAGATGATTTTGGCAGTGTTCGCCTGAAACCTGACCCTGACACCTGACACCCGAGACCCGACCCTACTCCCTCGTCTTCTTCTTGATCTCGATATTCAACCGCTTAATCTTCTGATTGAGCGTCGAGAGCGGCACCCGGAACCGTTCGGCCGCTTCGGTCTGGTTCCAGTTGCACTTTTCCAGCATGTCAGTGATGATGCGTCGCTCGCAGTCTTCCAGGATGTCGAACAACGACGCGTCCGGCCGAGGTTCCATGACGGGCATAGTCGAGCCGCGACCCACCATGTGATCGGGAAGAAGTTCGCTCCCGATCTCGATCCCGGACGACAAAACTACCGCGCGTTCCACTACATTCTCGAGCTCCCGAACATTCCCGGGCCACGAGTAGGCGACCAGGGGCCGGAGGCCTTCCGGCGTGATGTGGCGCGCGTCGCGTTCGTTCTCCTGCGAATATTTGTGGAGGAAGTGCTCCACCAGTAACGGAATGTCTTCCTTGCGCTGCCGTAGCGGTGGCAGGTCGATCGTGATCACGTTGAGCCGGTAGAAGAGATCTTCGCGGAACTTGCCCTCGCGCACCATTTGCCGCAAGTCGACGTTGGTTGCGGCAATAATCCGCACATCCACCTGCAGCTCATGGATTCCACCCAGGTGCATGAACTTGCGGTCCTGGAGCACACGCAGGATCTTGCTCTGTGTGTCGAGGCTCATGGTGCCGATTTCGTCGAGGAACAGCGTGCCCTTGTCGGCGACTTCGAACAGACCTTTCTTGGAAGCGATCGCGCTCGTGAACGCGCCTTTGACGTGGCCGAACAGGGTCGATTCGAGCAAGTCCGGCGGCATCGAGCCGGTGTTCACGGGAACAAAGGGCCGATCACGCCTCTGCGAGTTCAAGTGGATCGCCTTGGCGATCAATTCCTTGCCCGTCCCGCTCTCGCCCTGCAACAGCACGGTCGAGCGGCTGGGCGCCACCTGTGCGACCAGGTCGAAAATCTTCAGCATCGGCTCACTCTTGCCGATGATGTGCTCGAAGTTGTAGCGCTGCTTCAGCGCCCGCTTCAGCTGGACGTTTTCTTCTTCCGCGCGATGCCGGGCCACGGCGGCGCGCACATCGGCCAGCAGCTTTTCATTGTCCCAGGGTTTCTGAACGAAGTTGGCCGCGCCCGATTGCATGGCCCGCACCGCGTTTTCGACCGTGCCGTAAGCGGTGATCATGATCACCGAGACTCCGGGGTCCTGCGCCCGAAGCTCCGCGAGGATGTCGAGCCCATTGCGGTCGGGAAGCGCGAGATCCAGAAGAATCAGATCGAAGGTCCGCTGGCTCAGCCGATTGAGACCCTGCTGTCCGGTTGCGGCGGTTTCGACGTCGTAGCCCTCCAGCTCCAGCAGCGTCTGCAGGGACTCCCGGATCCCGGCTTCGTCGTCGATGATCAGCACAGTCCCCGAGATAGCAGCCGGCTCGGCATCGTTAAATTTGCGCGCAATGACGGCGGCTTCAGACATTGACGGCCTTCCTGGTCAGCGGAAAATCCAGGTAGAACGTCGTGCCCTCGCCCGGGCGGCTTTCCACGCGAATCTTGCCCGCATGCTCCTGGATAATGCCGTAAGTTACCGACAGGCCCAGCCCGGTACCACGCTTCTGGCCTGCATCCGATGTAGTTTTGGTGGTGAAGAAGGGATCGTAAATGCGCGCGATGTGTTCCGGCGCGATGCCGCTTCCGCTGTCGCTTACGCAGACGCTCACGCCGTTGCCGTTCGCGGTCGCGACGCGCAGAGTTCCGCCCGTGGGCATCGCATCCTTCGCGTTCAGGAATAAATTGAGGAACACCTGCTGCAAGCGCCCGGTATTGCCCTGGATGGGCGGCAGGTAGGGAGCCAGTTCGCTCTCGACTGTGATGTGCGAGGTGCGGAACTGGTGCTCGAGCAATGCCAGCGTGTCGGTGACGATCCGGTTCACATCGACGTTGGTGAACTCGGTGCCGCTGGTCCGCGAGAAATTCAGCAGATTGCTGACGATCTCCGATGCGCGGAACGTCTGGCGCGTGATCTTCTCCAGAAGGTTGGCCTTCTGCGGATCGGACTTCAACTGCTTTGCCAGCATCTGCGTGTAGGAGGAAATCACCGCCAGCGGCGTATTTACCTCGTGCGCCACGCCCGCCGCCAGCAAGCCAATGGAAGAAAGCTTGTCCGCTTGCGACAGTTGCGCTTCCAGTTCCGTGCGCTCGGTGATGTCGTCCATGATGATCAGCCGCCCGATGACGTTGAATTTCTTGGTCACCAACGGAGCAATGGCCGCATTGATCGTGCGCACTTCACCGGCCGGCGTGCTCAAGCGGAACTTATACAGGTTGTGAATGCCGGGATTTTGTCGCACCCGGTAGAACTCTTCCACGAACTCCGCCGGGAAAACTTCGCTCAACGGACGGGTCAGCGCCTGCCAGCGGGGCAGGGCATACATCACTTCCATCTGCGAGTTCCACGATTCGATCCGGTCCGCCAGATCGACCGCCAGCACGCCCACGTTGATCGACTCGACGATATTCTCGTTGAAGTCCTTGAGCCGTTCGTACTCCGAAACTTTCTGCTCGAGCGAAGCGTACAAACGCGCATTCTGGATTGCGATTCCGATGTAGCCTGCGAGTGTCTCCAGCAACTCGACATCTTCGCTGGTCAGGAAGTCGCCTTCCATGGTCTTGCCGAGACCGAGCACCGCGATCGCTTTCCGCTGAGCGCGGCACGGAATGTAATAGTTCAAATCCAGCCGCGCGATGCTGTTCTGCGCGCTCGGATTTTCCCGCGGCACCTGGTGCGTGTTGTCGAAGAACAGGTGCCCGGCTTCCATCTCCGGACGCTGCGCACTCAGGAAGCTCAGGTCGAGCCCGCTGGTCTGCGACATCCCGAAGGATTTGGCTATGACGAAGTGATCGCCCTGATCACCAGTCGCCAGAAAGATCGCCATGCGATCCACCAGCAAGGTCCGAGAGAGCCGGTCGACCACCGAGGTGAGCATTTCGTCCAGATCGGTTTCCGAACTCAATTCGCGCCCAAACTCAATCAGCGTCTTGCGATAGTCGTAGCGGGTTCGATAGAAGAACTGATCCACCCCGTCCTGAATCCATTTGCGCAGCGGATCAAATAGCAGCGCTGTGACGACCATCGCCAGAATCAGTCCATATGGTCCGCTGCTGGGAATGCGCGTGTGCACCAGTTCTGCGACGCCCGCGACCAGCGCGAAATACAGCATGACCACGGCCGCCGCGGCCAGCGTGTACACCATGCCCCGCTTGAAAATCAGGTCCACATCCATCAAGCGGTAACGGAAGATGGCATATCCGAAAGTCAGTGGCAGCAATCCGAGCGACAGGACCGACACCTGCATCCCGATCGAGGGCACGGAGCCATACAAGTACGGCAGGATGTACAAGAGCGTGAAGGGCGCGATCGCCACAATCGTGCCGCGCGTCACCCACTTCAGTTGCTGGCGCAGGATCGGCGTGCTCGCCCGTACGTAGCTGTACCACAGCACAGTAGCTGCCGCCGCGAAGTACAGGGCCAGATATGACCACCACAGCCGGTCAAGATTCCACCGTCGCAGCTCATTCGCCTGCACGAACCGCAAGGCCAGAATGTGGACACCCAGCAGCAGCACCCCCGGCACATACACCAGCGGCAACGCCCACCGATGCTTCCTGACGAAATAACGCCTCTCCGGGAAGGTCAGCACGAAGTGCAGGAACAGCGCCGGCTGCAACATCCACGCGACCACGTTCGACCAGTAGATGCTCCAGTCAAACGCATTCAACTTCCCGGTGTAGTGGAACGAGTAGAAGATGAATGAGACCAGGCAGAAAATGTAGAAGTGTGTTGAACTGGGCGCCGTCCAGCGACGCAGCAGCACGTAAATCCCGATCCCCAGGTAGATCAGCGCGATCAGCCGCAGCCAGTCGTTTAAGGGCCGCTCCGCCGGAACCAGAATGACCACCGAGTCCACCGGCACCGTATGCCGGACCACCGAATAATTCGCCCGCGACCAGACACCTGTCGTATACAGCTGCCGCTCCAGGGCCGGAGTGTTCTTTACTTCGCGGCCGTTGACGGTGGCAAGCTGGTCCCCTTGCCGGATGCCAGCCTTGTCCGCAGGCCCGTTGTGCTCGACGCGATCGGCAACCAGGTGCCCGCCACGTTCCACCCACCAGGCACCGTCATAAGGAATCTGGAATTCGTGTTCTTTTTGGAAATTGATCCAGGCAAAAACGCAGGCCGCGGCCGTGATCAGGAAGAGGAATCCTGCGGTAAAACGAATTTGGAATTCCTTGTTCATGGACCCGTGGGGAGACACCACGACGTCTGGCCGCAATGAGCCCTTGCTTCCCCGCGAAGACCATAGCAACTTCGCTGCCATGCCGAAAAACTTCCACAAGCTGCTAAATCACTAATCCCACACGACTTCCATCATTATAGGCGGTTAGCGCACTATCGAATACAGCTTTTGGAAGGTTTCTCTGCGATTCCGTATCTCTATGTTGAATTTGGTATTTATACAATAGCGGACACATCTGCCTCAGGAATTCCCACGTCCACAGCCCACTCGGGTAAAATCCTGTTTTCCATGACAAACTTCGAACAGATTGTCGACCTCGAGCGCCGCTACCTTCTCCAGACCTACAACCGTTATCCGGTCGCCTTCGAACGCGGCAAGGGTGTGTTCCTCTACGACACAGAAGGCAAGAAGTATCTCGATTTCGTCTCCGGCCTGGGCGTGAATGCGCTGGGTCATGCTCATCCCCGGATCGTGAAGACCATTCGCGAGCAGTCCGCCCGCCTGCTCCACATCTCGAACCTCTACTACCACGAGTACCAGGGCCGCCTCGCCGAAAAGCTAGCCACGCTCTCCGGTCTCGACCGCGTTTTCTTTTCCAACAGCGGCACCGAGGCGATCGAAGGCTCCATCAAACTGGCTCGCCTCGCCAGCCACCGCATCGGAGGCCTCGAGAAAAGCCGCCTCATCGGACTCGAAGGTTCCTACCATGGTCGAACTTTCGGCGCGATGTCGCTGACAGGGCAGGATAAATACCGCAAGGGATTCGAGCCGCTGCTGGAAGAAGTCACCTTCGTTCCGCGCAACGATGTCGAAGCCTTGCGCGCCGCCGTCAACGACCAGACCTGCGCCATCGTGCTCGAGCCCATTTTCGGAGAGGGCGGAATCATGGAGTGCTCGGTCGAGTTTCTCCAGGAATGCCGCGCTCTCGCCGACCGCTGCAAGGCCGCCCTCATCTTCGACGAAATCCAATGCGGTCTGGGCCGAACCGGCCACCTCTTTGCCTTCCAGACATTTGGCGTGAAGCCCGACATCGTCGCCATCGCCAAGCCAATTGCGGCCGGGCTTCCTCTCGGAGCATTTCTCGCGCGCGAAGAATTCGCAAGCGCGATTTCCGCCGGCCAGCATGGCACCACCTTCGGCGGCGGGCCGCTCGCCACGCGCGTCGCTCTCGAGTACCTGGCCA
>QIAH01000353.1:0-242 GCA_003225465.1 Acidobacteriota bacterium
CTTGAATTGGCGGTAATCGCCACTCGCCTTCTCGGTGACATTGGGATGATTGCGCAGATAAACTCCGGCTTCCGCGCATCCGACCGCCTGCAGAATCTGGGTGCCCGTTGGCGAAGATTGGGTAACGATGTTGAGTCGCCGGTAAGCCCAGTGCGAAGGCATCTGCCGGCCACCGGAACTGGGATCATCGGCCGCGCCCACGGCCTGCAGCAGCATCTCGTAGGGAGTAGCTCCCAGGGCAA
>QIAH01000353.1:284-59221 GCA_003225465.1 Acidobacteriota bacterium
CAGCGCCCGGTCACGGTAATAAGGATAGAACCAGTCGTACGCTGGCCTGAGGCAGAGGGCGGCAGCGACGCCGATGGCTTCATGCCCGGCCCCGGAAATCTGGAAGAAAATCTTCTGCTGGCGCTTGAGCAGGATCTCGCGATCGTCCACCCGTCGCGAGGTATACATAATCCGGTAAGCATCAATGAGTTGCTCGCGTGTAAGCCCCTCGTAGGTCTTCGTCTTCCGCTCTTCAGTCGAGAGCGCGCTCAGCTTCGGGTCGGTCTTCGCAGTCGCCATTCAGTACCCTGTCGGCTGGGGGATGTGCAGGTTGCATTGTAACTGTAGAGGGGAAGTTGGGGAATACAGCATTGGCGAAGAGCGACCGGTCGGTAGGGAACATCAGCACTCGCCATTCAGCGGGTGCTCCATCCTAAGCTCGCGTTCTTTGCGAGCTTAGGATGGGGATTTTTCCAAGATCAACACTCGCCAACAATCCCAGGGATCTCCGGTTCTGAAAGGGTTAGCGCCCCACCCATCATTTATCCTGAGATCGCATAGATGATCCGCACCAATCGCCAATTCGATCCCGCCTCAATCAAACTCGTGATCTTCGATCTCGATGGCACGCTGATCGATTCCCGGCTGGACTTGATTCATACGGTGAATGCGATGCTGCGCCAACTGGGACGGCCGCAGTTGCCCGGCGATGTGATCGCCACCTACGTCGGAGACGGCGCACCCATGCTGGTCCGGCGCGCGCTCGGTGATCCCGAAGACGAAGGCCTGGTTCGCGAGGCTCTGAATTTCTTTCTCACCTACTACCGCGAGCACAAGCTCGACCACACGCACGTGTACCCCGGTATACCCCAGGCCCTGGCGACGATCCGCCAGTCGAACAACGGGCAGCCGCGCACCATGGCCGTGCTCTCGAACAAGCCAGTGAACCCTTCGCGCGCCATTGTCGAAGCGTTGCAACTCGCGGAATTTTTCTCGCAGGTGTATGGCGGGAACAGCTTTACGACCAAGAAACCGGACCCGCTGGGCGCCAAGACGTTGTTGACGGAGAACCAGTGCCGCCCAAGATCCGCCGTCATCGTGGGCGACTCGTCCAATGATGTGCTGACCGGACGCAACGCCGGCCTGTGGACCGTGGGAGTAACCTACGGCTTCGCTCCGCAGACTCTCGATTTGACTCCGCCGGATGTCCTGGTCGACACGCCGCAAGAACTGGCGGAGCTTTTTCGCTGATCGCGTAAGTGCAACATTCCGATGGAGCGGCGGGCGAGACGCCCGTCGCTCCACAACCAGTCTGTCTACTTTTCGCATTCCGGCGATATTAGCTTCTAGATACATTTTCTCACAGAATGCGTTCAGGCGTGCTTGCGCCTCTCGGATGACCCTTAGGCCATCCCGAGGTTCAACTTTGCGCCCTGGGGCTTCTAAACGCTATTAACAGGCATTCTAGGGAACAATGCCAATACGTTTTTCGGGGGTGCAACGCAAAATGTGTAGTAGTTTTACATTATCTATAAGATATCTTATTGACGAAGCACGGACTTGGTAAAGAATCGGCGAAAATAACCGCGAAGCGCATTGGAATGACATCCAAAGCGTAAGCCAAAACGAGACGCCGCCAGGTCGAGAGCTAGCTAGAGACTGAAGCCCTCGAGCCGGACCTATTACGCCAATCCAAGTGCGATCGTTACTAGGCTACACTCGGCATAGCCAATGAACCGCGACCACCTCGGCTTAACCCCAAGAGAATTGCGCAAGCTGCGCAGCCTGAAAGATCCCTATGGCATTCAAAAACATCTGGATGCCATGCCCTATCACCTCGCCGACACGGCGTGGTCGCCACGCCGGGTGTTGGCGGAAAACACTTCGCACTGCCTGGAGGCTGCGATCTTTGCAGCAGCGGCCTTGCGAGCCAATGGTTATCCTCCGCTGATTATGGATCTGGAAGCAACGCGCGACACCGATCACGTGCTGGCGGTTTATCGCGTGGATGGGAATTGGGGCGCGGTGGCGAAATCCAATTACAACGGTTTGCGTTATCGCGAACCTGTCTATCGCAGCCTGCGCGAACTTGCTCTCAGTTACTTCAACATGTATTTCAACCTTCGCCGGGAACGAACTCTGCGCCGTTATTCTCGCCCAGTGAATCTGTCACGCTTTGATCACCTGGAGTGGATGACCACCGAAAAACCGCTCTGGTTCATCGCCTACCATCTTTTCGATCTTCCCCATTACAGTTTGTTCGGCAAGCGCATCGCGCGCCGCTTGCACCGGGTGGAACAGCATCTTTATGAAGGAGAGATTCTGGGCAAGGCGTACAAAAACACCGCAAAAGATTAGTCCGGTAATGAAGACTAGTCCGGTAATGAAATGGAGCGACGGGCGTCCCCGCCCGTCAAGCCTGATCGTTGCTGAGCCCCCAAGCAAAATTCACCGTCCCGTTAGTCTGCTGAAAAACTCTTTGCTACGTCCGGAATTTCCCGCAACTGCTGAAAGCCGAGCGCTTTCAAAGCGCAATCCCACTGCGAGTCTCTCAGCAACGCGCTAGGCAGCGATGAACTGCGACTTGCGGATCTTCGACATTGGACCCTCGCCGAGCAGCAAAAGCAGAAGAGCCAATGCGATTTCGTGATTCGTTGAAGGTCCGGAAGAAATCACTTGAGGATTCCGGCACAACATTGACGTGCGGGGCGCGCCCGAATGAACGAGAATCGGCAGTGCAGGGTGCGATTCTGCCAGGCAATTCCACACTTCCGGCCGTGAGGATGCCGACAAATGGTCGATAGCGACCACATCGAAGTGCAATCCGGAAACCAGGCAAACAGCATCGCTGGCACCGCGTGCCGTCCACACTTCGAAGCCCGCTCGTTCCAGAGCATCCGTCAACTCTCTCAGTCGCCGTGGCGAACTATCCACGCACAGGATCCGGGTAGTCGAGCGATTCATGAAGACACTCCTTCCTGCTGTGTGGGGGGCACATGCGGGGAAATCCACAATAGACCAAATCGATCGCAAAAGTGTTAAAACCTTGTAAAGAAGTGTGCAGTTACGTGCATGCCGGTAAAATGTTTGAGCCCCGATTTATTCTCAAGAACAGGTGGATGCTTTGAGAAGTCCGCTCCACGATCGCTGCTTCCGTGACCTGTCCACAACCTTTCCCGGAACCTCGTGTTCTCTCGCTCCGTAGTTAATTAAATAGACAAATGCAGCGCTCACTCATCTGTTTCGTTCTCTCATTCCTGGTCGTCTCGCGGACACCTGCATTCGGGCAAGCAGAGTCTTCGCCGCCAACTTCGGGCGCCACTCCGTCTATCGCTGCAGATGGCGGGCTGTCCCCCGCTCCCGTAACGCTTTCCCGGGAGCAGATCCAGGACCTGATCCGGCAGGTAGCGGAGAAGGACGATGAGAATGACAAGCGGCAACGCGACTACACCTACGTGGAGCGGGTCGAAGAGCACAAGCTGAACGGGAAAGGCGAGGTGGCCTCGACCGAGGTGCGCACCTACGATGTCATGCAGATTTACCGCGAGCAATGCCGCCGCCTGACGTCGAAGAATGATAAGCCGCTCTCGCCAAAAGATGCCGCAAAAGAAGACGAGAAAATCCAGAAAATCATCGACAAGCGAAAAAATGAGAGCGAGGCGCAGCGCGAAAAACGTCTGAAACAGGAAGAGAAAGAGCGCGAAGAGGACCGCCAGTTCGTGAAGGAAGTCGCCGACGCCTACAATTTCACGCTCGAAGGAGTCGAACAGTTAGACGGCCGGGAAACTTACGTGATCGATGCCGAGCCCCGTCCCGGTTTCGAGCCGAAGCGCAAAGAAGCGAAAGTTCTGCCCAAGTTTCGTTTTCGAGTCTGGATCGATCGCGCCGAAAATCAGTGGGTGAAACTGGATGCGCAATGCATCGACACCGTCTCGTTCGGCTTATTTCTGGCGCGCATCCACAAGGGGTCGAGGATCATCATCGATACCACGCGCGTCAACGATGAAGTCTGGCTGCCGCGGCACGTTGCGGTACACGTCGACGTACGATTCGCGCTCGTGAAGAACTTCAACGTAGACGAGGACGTCACCTACAAGGATTACAGAAAGTTCCACACAGCCTCGAAGATTGTGAGCATGGAAGAGGTAAAGTAGCGCGCTGATGGCTGCTGGTCGTTGGCTGATGGCTTGTGGCTGATGGCTTGTGGCTGATGGCTGATGGCTGATGGAGCGACGGGCGTGCTCGCCCGTCGTCTTTCGAATCTTGCGAAATCCGCAACGCCAGAGCACAGTTCCTGATGACTCACGGATTGCTAATCCAACAGGCGTCCGCTCTGGGCGGGCGGGGCCGCCCGCCTCTCCATGGTTGGCCGCGATATAATAAAAAGATTCTCTATGGCCAAAATCGCGCTCTGTAGACCTGCTGATCATTTTCGAATGGGCAGCGCGGGTTGCGAGGCGGGCGTTTGGCTAAGAGCTAACGACTAAGAGCTACCAGCTGCTTCTCTATATGGATTTCAGACTCGTCAGCGATTACAAGCCGCAAGGCGACCAGGGGACCGCGATCAAGTCGCTGGTTCGGGGAGTGTTTGATCGCGAGCAGCACCAGGTGCTGCTGGGCGTAACCGGGTCGGGCAAGACCTACACCATGGCGAAGGTGATCGAGGCGGTCAATCGCCCCACCATCGTCATGGCGCACAACAAGACCTTGGCGGCACAGCTCTATCACGAATTCAAGAGCTTCTTCCCGCACAACGCGGTCGAATATTTTGTGTCGTATTACGACTATTACCAGCCCGAAGCGTACGTACCTGCGGCCGACCTGTACATCGAGAAAGAAGCCACCATCAATGATGAACTCGACAAGCTGCGCCTGTCGGCGACCAAGTCGCTGTTCGAGCGCCGCGACGCGCTGATTGTCGCCTCCGTCAGCTGCATCTACGGCCTGGGCTCGCCGGAAGCCTATTACGGCATGCTGCTCTTTCTGGAGAAGGGGCAGAAGATCAAGCGGCAGGACATTACGCGCAAGCTGGTAGAGATTCTCTACGAGCGCACCGACGGAGATTTTCGCCGCGGAACGTTCCGGGTGCGTGGCGACGTGATCGAAATCTTCCCCACCTACGACGACATGGCGTATCGCGTAGAGATGTGGGGCGATGAAGTTTCCGCGCTCTCGCAGATCGATCCGTTGTTCGGGACGGTCAAGCAGCGCTACGTGCGCCTGCCGATTTATCCCAAGACGCACTACGTCATGAAGGAAGAAACGAAGGCATCCGCCGTCGAGTCGATCAAGCAGGAGCTGGCGTGGTGGGAAGTCGAGCTGGAGAAGCAGGGCCGGCCGGTGGAATCGCAACGCGTGCACCAGCGAACCATGTTCGACCTCGAAATGATCAAGTCCATGGGCTACTGCCACGGCATCGAGAACTATTCGCGCCACTTCACCGGCCGTCTGCCGGGAGAGCCTCCGCCAACACTGCTGGATTATTTTCCGCGCGACTTCATGATGTTCATCGACGAATCGCACCAGACCGTGCCGCAGTTGCGCGGGATGCATGCCGGGGACCGGTCCAGAAAAGAAAACCTGGTGGAGTACGGCTTCCGTCTGCCGTCGGCGCTCGACAATCGTCCGCTCACGTTCGAAGAATTCGAGCACCGCATGAACCAGCTTATCTATGTGTCGGCGACGCCCGGGCCGTATGAGCTGACCAAATCGGCAGGCGTGGTGGTGGAGCAGATTATTCGTCCGACTGGATTGATTGATCCGCCGGTGGAAGTTCGTCCCGTGAAGGGACAGATTGACGATCTCCTGCACGAAATCCGCGAGCGTGTAGCGCGGCACGAGCGCGTGCTGGTGACCACACTGACCAAGCGCATGGCCGAGGATCTGGCGGAGTACTACAGCGAAGTCGGCGTGAAGTGCCGCTACTTGCACTCGGAAATCGAGACGCTGGAGCGCGTAAAAATTCTTCGCGATCTGCGGCGGGGCGAGTTTGATGTGCTGATCGGCATCAACCTGCTGCGGGAAGGGCTCGATCTGCCGGAAGTCTCGCTGGTCGCGGTGCTCGATGCCGACAAGGAAGGCTTCCTGCGGTCGACAGGTTCGCTGATCCAGACCATCGGGCGCTGCGCTCGGAATTTGAACGGGCGCGCGTTGTTGTACGCCGATCGCATGACCGATTCGATGAAGCACGCGATGGACGAAACCAATCGACGGCGGGCGATCCAGACGGCCTACAACGAAGAGCACGGAATCACGCCGGAGTCGATTGTGCGGCCGCTCGAGATGTCGCTCGCCTCGATTGTGGCGGCGGACTACGCCGACCTGACGTCGGTGGAGGAAAGCGGCATCCCCGACTTCAAGTCGCAGGAAGAGCTGGACGCGTTTATTGCCAAGCTCGAAAGCGACATGCGGGAAGCCGCGAAGAAATTCGAATTCGAGAAAGCCGCGAAGCTGCGGGATACGATCAAAGAGTTACGAACGAAGGAATTCCTGTTCGCGTGATAGCAAAGACCTTTTCACCACAGAAACACAGAGGCACGGAGGAAGGCAAAAAACAACCACGAAGGGCACAAAGGTTGCACGAAGGAATTTGGGGGAAAGAGCCTTCGTGATTCCTTCGTGTCCTTCGTGGTTGCTTTTGGTTTTGTTCTTACGCCGCCCAGCTCGCTGGAACCTCAACGTACGAACGATCCAACGCGCCCACGGACGCGCAGCCCAGAAGCCGCACGGTGCGTTCCACATCTTCACGCAGGATGTTGAGCGCGCGGGTGACCCCGGCTTCTCCAGCCGCGGACAACGCATAGGCGTAGGCCCGGCCGCACAGCACGATGCGGGCGCCGAGGCAGAGCGCTTTCACGATGTCGGACCCGCGACGCACGCCGCCGTCCATCCAAACCTCCGCCTGGCCGTTCACGGCTTTCACAACTTCGGGGAGAGCGCGGATCGACGGGCGCACATCGTCGAGCTGGCGGCCTCCATGGTTTGAGACGCTCACGGCCGCGGCCCCTTCGTCCACGGCGCGGCGCGCATCTTCTCCGGTCAGCACTCCTTTTACGATGATGGGACCAGTCCAGAGCTCGCGGATCCAGCGGAAGTCGTCCCAAGTAACCGCGGAGGCGGCCAGTGCAGCGGCGACATCGGTCATTCCCATAGGGCCCTCGCCGGGAACCACGACGTTGGCGAGTTTGGGCACGCGGCCATCTCGCAGAAATCCCAAAAGCCAGCCCGGGCGCGAGAGCACATCGGGTAGAAAAGGAATCATGTCCAGGGGATTCGATCCCATGAGTTCCTTCACGCCATTGCGAAAATCGCGTTCGCGCATGCCGGCCACAGGCGTGTCGATCGTCACCACCAGCCCCGTGCAGTTCACCGCCTTGGCGCGTTCGATGATGGCCTCCGCTGCCGCGCGACCGCCCATGAGATAGAGCTGGTAGAAAACGGGACCTTGCGATGCGCCCCGTACTTTCTCCAAAGGGTGTCCGGAGAGGGTCGAGAGAATATAGCCCGTTCCGGCTTTGCCGGCGGCGCGCGACGCCGCGACCTCGCCTTCGGGATGCATCAGACGGAGGTAGCCCACCGGCGCGAGCATTGCGGGAAACGACAGCTCGTGACCGAGCACGGTCGTTTTCAGACCGCAGCCCGCAAACGCCACGGCGCAGCGGGGACGGAAAGTGACGTCGTCGAAGGCGCGGCAGTTTTCGCGCAGCGTCTTCTCACCTTCGGCGCCGCCGTCAAGATAATCAAAAACCGCGCGGGGCAGGCGCTTGCGGGCAAGTGGACGGAAATCAGCGATGCTGACGACGCGGGGCGGAGCAACGGAGCGAGCGGTGGCTGGCACGAGTGTTTCCTATCCTGTGAAGTTGGTGGTTCGTGAAGAAAACGACCGAGCCCTCAAACCACGGAAAAGACTACACCAAAGCGTCAAGAAAAACGCGGGCTTCGCTTAGCGGCGCGGTTCGGGGGCAGGTCCCGGCGGCAGGATCTCGGGCTCGCCCGTCCTAACTTGCTGGCGGGTCACGAAGAAGACGGCAGCGGTCCAGGTGGGAAACAGGTCGAAGCCGGGCATGAGCTCGGCTGCAAATGTGGGCAGAAAAGCCCAATGCCAGCCCAGCAAGCGGATCAGCAACGCGCCAACGACAACATCGAGGACGACGTCAGCAGGCGAGATCCCACCCTCCGCGAACAGCGGCGCCACCGCGATTTGGAGAGCATCGGCCGCAATCGCCACCACCCACGCCAGCCGGTGCTCGGGCGTCTTCAGGCTTTTCCAGATATCGGCCATGCTCATTTGAGGACCCCCTCCATTTTGTCATTCCGACACCGAACGCGGCGGAGGAATCTTTTTCGCCACGGCTGCGTGCTGTGTCTGAACACGTCCAACACTCAGACGCTCGACTAAGAAGGACCGCACCCGCACATACTTGCCACGAGGTAGAGCTGATCCCTTCTCACTGCACCGGGTGTCGCAGATTCCTCCGCCGTTCGGCGTCGGAATGACAAGCTCTGGTGCCGTAGTCAGGCTTTGAGCCGCGTTCGGCATCGGAATGACAAAATCCTCCGCTTATTAGCTTCAGGATAGCGCGGGAGGACGCCTGAGAAAAGCCAGTAGCGCCGGCGTCTCGCCGGCTTTCGACGGGCTTTCTCGCGTTGGGCCGGCAAGATGCCGGCGCTACCTTCCCGATTTGGGAAATTGAAATTCAGCACAAAGGTCACGAAGAAACACGAAGGGGCCTTGTCTTCCTTTGTGTAGTTTGTGTTCTTTGCGGTGGATTTTGAATCGCAGCTCCGCCGCGGCGCCACTGCTGTTGTACTTCACAACTTGGCATCTTGAATCGAAAGTGCATCGCGATTTTTTTCCTTTGTTCCCGCCCCCGATGTGCGATATCGTTCGCGTCAATTACCGTTCGGACCATTGGGGTGGTTCATGCGCGTGCTCGGCTTTCTCGTTCTCTGCCTGGTCTTGGGTCTTCCTTGTTTCGCTTCACCAGCCTGCAAAGTAGAAGTTGTTTTTCAGCGGCCTCCCAAGGCTGCCGGTCATCTGGTCGAAATTCTGCGCAAAGCGGAAGCGGGCGACCGCACGGCCCAGTTTCAGGCTGGCCTGGCGTTTGAAACCGGTGCGGGCGCGGAGCAGGACTATCCTGAAGCCGTGAAGTGGTACCGGAAAGCCGCGAACCTGGGCTATCCTCCTGCGCAAAACAATCTCGGCGGAATGTATCTGCGGGGCCTGGGAGTGGCGCAGGATGACAGCGAAGCCCTGCGCTGGTATCTACGAGCAGCCGGGGAAGGTTATCTGGCCGCGGAGAATAATGTGGGCTTCATGAATGCGGCCGGTCGTGGCGCGCCCGCCAACGACCAGGAGGCCGTGCACTGGTATCAACGAGCGGCCGATAAGGGCTACGCTCCCGCGCAGTCGAACCTGGGTTTCATGTACGCGCAGGGCCGAGGCGTGCCTGTCGATGCCAATCAGGCGGTCGAGTGGTATCGCAAAGCGGTCGCGCAAAACTACGCTCCGGCGGAGTACAAGCTGGGCTTGCTCTATTTTGAAGGCACCATCGTTCAGCAGGACTTTCCGGAAGCTCTGCGATGGCTGCACAAAGCCGCGACTCATGGATCCGCGTCCGCGGAAAATGAGATTGCCTACGCGTATGAACACGGGAAGGGCGTAGGACAGAATTATCTTGAGGCCGAGAAGTGGTATCGCCTGGCAGCCGAGCATGGACTTCCCGAAGCGCGCAAAAATCTGGAGATCCTGGCTGCCCGCGACAGCAACTCCTCCCCGAGGAGGACATCCGATGCCTCGTCGCAGTCTGTGGGAGATTCTGTGCCGGCGGGCGTGGGATTCGTAGGAGGGCGGGGTCCGCAGTAAGGGTGGGGCAATCAACAGTTGGTAATCAGCAGTTGGTAATCAGCACTCGCCAATCAGCACTCAGCACTTGGCATTTAGCATTCGGTGCTTAGTACTTGGGACTTGGTACTCGGTACTCAGCAGCCTATTCAAATAAAAAAGGGGAGCCTCGGAGCTCCCCTCATTGCTTTCGGTCAGAATTAGAACGAATACTTGGCCCAGAGCGTCACGGTGCGACCGCCCGATGCAGTGAGTGGCTGGTTCAGGAAGTTCGCGCTGTTGATGTCGCCGTTCAGATTGTTCACGCCCAGATTGGCATGATTGAAGGCATTGAACATGTCCATGCGGAGCTCGATCAGGTGACCTTCCTTGTAGGGCATCATGAATCGCTTCCCCAGCGAGAGGTTCCAGTCCTGTCGTCCCGGATACGTGAAGTTGTTGCGCGACACGTTGCCATTGACGAACTTGGTGCCCCCGTAGACTGGATTCAGTGTCACGATATAGCGGAACTGACTCAGGTTTCCGGGAGCCCCGGTATTCCAGTCCACTAACTGCCCGCTGCCATCGTCCTGCCCGATTCCCGTAATGCATCCCGATCCCCAGGAGTTGCAGGCGGAACTGTAGTTGAGTGGCGCTTTAGGATTTCCCCAGTTGGGACGATCGTTGTACGCCTCGCCGTCGCCATTCTGGTCGTAGCCGCCAACATAGATGGTTTCGGGCGTGCCCGATTGGAAGGAGATGACGCCCGAGGTAAACCAGCCGTCGGCAATGTATTTCAAGAGGCCATTGTTCTTGAAGGGAACCTCGTAGGTATAGCTGATGACCGCCCGGTGCGTGCGATTAAAAGCGGAGGGACCACGATCGCTGCGCGGGTCGAAGACGTTCTGCCAACGCGACGCGCCGCCTGAGGTGACGAACACGTCGGAGCCATTGTCGATTGCCTTGGAGTAGGTGTAACTACCCCGGATGGCAAAATTGCCAACCTGACGTGTGACTGAGGTTTGCAGGCCATGATAAATGGAGTCTGCTCGATTACCACGAATCACCAGCGAGCCGCGATTGGTATAAATTCGCGCGTCGCCCTCGACTCGCGGGTTCAGTTGTTCATTTACCCACAGGCGCTCTCCACGTGTACCGACGTAGGCAACTTCGGCCTTGAGCCGGGCGGGGAGTTCGCGTTGTACGTTCAGGTTCCACTGGTGGATCAGCGGATTGCGCAGGTTCCTGTCCACGCTCGTGACCGTGGTAAAAGGACTCGGAGTAGCGGTGGCAGTGGCAATCTCAGTCAGCGGATCGAAGAGGCCACGTCCGGGAGTTGAACCCGCGGTGATGCTTTTCCCGGTCGCATTCGGTGAATTACCCGCCGTGTTGTCGCTGATGTTCGTGAAGAACGCGTCATAGAACATGCCCCAACCACCGCGGATGACGGTCTTGTCTTGCCCGAACACGCTGGTCCAGAATTTCGGCGTGTAGGCAAAGCCCAGACGCGGCCCGAAATTGTTGCGATCCGATTGGACTAGGGTCCGGAGCGGAAATACTGCACTGCCTATATTCTGGCGGCTGAGCGCCGGATAGGCGAGCACGTTTGAGGCGTCGGGTGGCTGGTACTCGTATCGCACCCCAAAGTCCAGAGTCAGGTTGGAATGGAATTTCCAGCTGTCCTGGAAGTAATACGCTTGCTGGTTGGTGGGAACCGACTGGCGCGGGTTGCCGAAGGAGCGCGATGCCGTTCCACCGGTGCCGAGATAGTTGTCGAGGTAGTTCTCGAGCGCGCTGCAAGTATAGGTCGTCTCTGTCCCGCAGGTTCCACCCGCACCGAAGAAAATCAAGCCATCCGAGTTGAAGGGGAATTGATCTTGGACCAGCAGGACCGCAAGATCGGCGCCCAGCTTCATAGTATGCGTGCCGCGCGTCCAGGAAACCGCATCCTGGAATTGGAAGTTCTTGTGACCGCGTCCTTGCGGGAAAGATCCCTGCTCATAGCCGCCCCAATTGAAATCCAGCGTACCGCTATCCAGGTAGAGGGTGGGCAAGTGGGCCATGGGATTGGCTTCGGTGGCGGCAGTAGGCCCGAAGGTGAAATCAATCTGCTGGGCCGAGAAGCGCAACTCGTTCAACACGGTTGGGCTGAACGTGTGCGCCCACATCAGCCCGAAAATGCGAGAAGGTCCGCTCTGTTGCGTGTCGGCATAAGGCAACGCGTTGGGATTCGCAAACAGATCCGGACTGCTCGAGTTATAGCTGTCGGTGTAGCGGACGAACACGGAGTCGTTGGTGAGGTTGTAATCTGCTCGCGCCGTCCATTCGCGGCTCAGATTCTTGCCGATGTCGTTGCGGCGGAAGTACCCCCAGTCGACCTGGCACTGTCCACTCACCGGGTCAACGGCGGTGGCAGGACAAGCCGTCCGAGCGCCGATCGGGATCGTGCCTTGGGAACTGGGCGCTTGGATGTTGCCCAAAGCCCCCAGCATCAGGTTGCCGTTTGTGTTGTTCAAAGCCTGCAAGGTCGCAAAGCCGGCGGCCGTAGGAAGGCTCAGTGTGGGTACGGTGGGCACGCCGTGAAAGTGATCCCACTGGGAAGTCGCAAAGAAGAACAGTTTGTTCTTGATCACCGGTCCGCCGAAACGAAAACCAAAAATGTTTTCCACGAACTGGGCCGGCGTCTTAAGTTCGCCCAGACGATCCTCAGCAGAAAGCGCGTTGAGGCTCGCGCCTTTGTACTGTTCCCAGGCCGCGCCATGGAACGCATTGCTGCCGCTGCGGAAAGTAAGATTTGAGACCGAGGCGCCGCCCCGGCCGAACTCCGCTGCGTAGGCGTTCGTGAGGAACGTGACTTCCTGCACGGCCTCGGTGTTCTGCGGCTGATAGGCTTGCCCCATAATGCCGTTGTCGTTGTTGTCGAAACCGTCGATCAGGAAGTTGTTGGCACGCGGCCGCAGGCCGTTTACCGTGAACGAGGTACCATTTGTGGAGTCGTCCCGGGAAGCGACCGTAGACACACCGGGCAGGGTCACCGCCAACTGGTATGGATTCAGAGAGGAATAAGGCAGATCCTTCACATCCACTTGCGGGATGGTCTTCGACAATTCGCCTGATTCGGTCTGAATCGTCTCGGCTCCCGCCTCGACCGTCACGGTTTCAATGCCGCCCGCGATCTTCAATTCCACATTGGTTGCGGTGATCAGCGATGCATTGACCACCACATCCCGCACCACAGTCTCGGCAAAGCCGCTGGCCTTGACCGCAAGGGTGTACTTGCCAAGTGTGAGGGCTTCGATGCGGTACTCGCCCTGGGCTCCGGTTGTGGTCGAGCGCGCCTCGCCCAATTCGATGGCGGATGCAGTCACGCTCGCTCCTGGCACCACCAGTCCTTGAGCATCCGTTACCACGCCTGCGATAGTTCCTTTAGTAGTTTGCGCACAGAGTGTTCCTGCAAGAGCCAGCAGCGATAGCACCAACCCCGTGAGTATGATTTTTGAATGATGCCGCATTACGCTTTCCTCCCATCCCCGCGTGGGGAATGATGAAATGTCAACATGAATGTCATCAGCTGAGGGAGCAGTCCAACTCCGGGCGGTGAACGCCACGGATCTAGCTCGAGCAGCTGTCACCGGGTGGGGCGGTCAGCAGAATCGCGTGGCGCGCCAGCGCAGACCGAGTCGCGGTGAGTGCTTAGCGCTAACAGCATGGACGGTGCGCACGCTGCCAAACTGTGACGGTACGCACAAATGGGACAAAATTTCAGGGTGCTTCCTGATATAGGAATGAAGGAACGGCGGCACGCTACGCCACATCAGCTTGCTCTATCGTTCGGCGGCGGCAAGCAGGCTCTCCAGCGAGTGCTCTCGAACCTGAAGGAATACGAACAAGGGAAGGGTGCGTCGAAGGTTGAAGCTAGCAGCTAGAAGCCAAGAGCCAGGAGCCAAAAGCTGGAGCCTGGCCAACCAACGACCAAGTACCAACGACCGCTCTTAGAATTTTGCGGCCCGCGCGGCGGCTGCGAAGGGCTTGCGGTACAAGGTGAAACTCTGGTGGGATTCGGATTGGAAGGTCACATCCGCGGCCGGCAGTTTCTCGCCGTCGCCCAGCAGCAGATAGCCGCCGGGTTCCAGATAAAGATGCAAACGTTGAGCCAGAGCCACTCGCTGAGCGCTGGAGAAATGGGGGAGGACGTCCATGCAGAAGATGCAATCGAAACGCCCCAGATAGGCGGGACGCACCAGGTTCATCTGCGTGAAGGTGATGAGATTGCGCAGGCGCGGCTTGGCGAGAAAGTGCTGATCGAGCTTGGCAAAATAGTTTTGCACCAAGGGGCGCGGGAGGGCTGCCAAAGCCGCGTGCGGATAAAGGCCGCGCTCGGCGAATGTGAGAGCATCCTGGCGAACATCACTCGCCAGAATATGGATAGTCCAACTGCCCGCGGCCTCTTTCATCGCCTCACACACCGCGAGCCCGATAGAATAAGCTTCTTCGCCCGTGGAGCAGCCCGCGCTCAGGATGCGCAGACTCTGCGTTCCTTCGCCGGCCTTGCGCACGCGCAGTTCGGGCAGTATTTCTTTCTCGAATACTTCGAAGGCCACAGGATGACGGAAGAAACCCGTTTCTCCGTCCAGAATCTGTTCGAGCAGCCGTTCGCACTCCGCATCCGATGTCTGCAGGCGGCCAATGAGGTCCGCAACCGAGCTCAGGCGGCGGGATTGAAGATATGCGCTGACTTTAGCCCCAAACACCTCCTGCGGGCAGTTCAGCAGGACTCCAGCTTGACGCTCCATGAGCAAGCGCAACTCGGACAGCTCATGTTCAAGCACCAGGTGGAGGGTCTTCTGCCCCTTGCCCGTCCGGCCGAGATTGAATCCTGCATTCATTGCGGTCTAACTGTCTGCCGAAAATTCGTCTGTCCTTTCCCAACTCCGATGTCCACTTCCAGGCGTTTGCCGGAACAAGAGCGGCGCGCGAACCTTCCAGACGTGTGATCTACTGTCCGACCACCGCCGCCTGAGCTCTCTGCTCCTTCACCGACTGCTGCCCGGCGAACGTCAGTTCCTTTTCGAGCGACGAGAATCGCTGCAGCACTTCGTGCATGCGCAACGCCATGTTGCGAATCGTATCGATCTGCGAGAGCACTCCCGCCGAAAATGCACCGGGCTCCAGCAACAACAACTCCGCGTTGCCCAGCACCGACGTGAGGGCGTTGTTGAGCGTGTGCCGCATCTCAATCATGTATTGACCCAAAGTCGCGTGACACTTCATCAGGGCACTGACCTGCTCCGCCCGCTCGGCACGATTCACAGCCTCCACCCGGCGCAGGACCTCGATCGCCAGCAGCACCACCGTATCCGTCCAGCCACCGTATCGATGCACGGCCACGGCCCGGGGAAATTCGCGGCGCATCGCCGGTATAAGGTGCGCCTCATCCGCAACCACGATGACCGGGTTGCCACCGGCCTCCAGCGCCTGCAAGGCCGGGCGCATAGCATCGCCGCGCCCGGCACCGATGATCGCCAAATCGAACGTCATGGCATCGAGGCCGTGGCCCAGCCCACTTCCCAATAACATGAAGGCGGGCACGTTTCGTTCGCTCTGCCAGCGCGCGGAGATCTGGCGAGGGAATTCCGCGTCGTCGGAAACAATGAGTACAGTGCGCTTCTCCACGATCGATCTCTCCGAACCTGCGGTTGCACTCCTAGTTGCCGCTCGACCCGTCTGGATTCCACTCGTTGCCCGATACTTCAAATTCCGGAACCGCGTCCGCCAATTTTGTGGCGGGCGCTGAGGGGGCCGCGCCGGCGCGGGCAGCCATCGTGGATGCAGGCTTCGCGGCGGGCACGGCCGGGGTGGCGGCTGCTTTTTTCACGGCGGCGGGCTTGGCGGCGCGGGCATTCTGTGCGACCCCGCGGCCGAGAGCATCATCAATGGCCGCGCGCAGATCCACCAGCATGCGCAAGGGTTGTCCAGAGGAATACTCGGCCTGGAACATCACCTTCCAGGACTGGCAAATCATGCGCAGGCGCAGGATGGGTTCTTCGGCGGAGAATTGCGCGCGCCGGCAATCAATCGTGTTCACACCGCGCTGCTCAAGTTCGCGCAACCCGTCGAAGATGGCGTTCAGGTCCTGATGCATCAAGCGGAAGAACGACCGCCGCACCAGAAAGCTGAAGCGCGCGAAGGCAATCATCGCTGTCGGCTGGAAGTAGTTTTCCCCGCTCTGTACCTTGATCTTTCGCCCCTGCTCGAGGATTCCGCCATGCAGAAGCTCGTTCAGGGTGCGCGCCTTTTGTGCCAATTGCAGGACATTCTCGAGAGGCGCAAGCCAGGCGGGCATGGTGGTATCGACCGGGCCCAACACCGGCGCGAGGGTCTTGGCTACGTAGTCGAGCGTGACCGAGTTGTCTTCCAGACGAGACGGCGCCGCCAGCGAGAAAAGCTGGACCAGGAGGAAGTCGATCTTGTCACGGTCGGAAGGCGACTTCTCTTCCTTATGCAGATGGTGCAGGAGCAGTGTCTGCAGCAGTTGCGGCGTCACCAGCGTGGTGGTCTGCAGGAATTGGCGCAGCTGGTGAATCTGAATACGCTCGTCCATGTCCTGCAACCACTGGCGAGCTTGCTCGACCGACTCCTTCGGCGGTTGCTCGACGCCTGTCTCCAGATCGATGCAGGGCGTCAGGTCAATGACGAACTCGCGCGCTAGCGCGGAGTAGGTCGGGTACAGGATGCGAGCGGCACTCCACTCGGCGGTTAATTGATTCAGTTCAGGCATATTTCATGATCCCGTCCGGATATCTCGAACCAGGCAAGAAAGCTGCGCTCGAGCAGACCGCAGTCGGTCTGCAATAGTCCGGCAAATTGAAAGGGGGAGGGCGGAAGCGGGGAGAGCCTTCAACGTGAGCCTCAAGGGCGGTCAAGGGCTCCCCTCTTCCCGGTTAGAAAGACTATGTTGGGGAGCCGTCGGGTCCGCGTTTACACGATTTCCCATGCACGGCAGAAACCAAAGCAAGAACCGGAAGTACGTGCGCGTAAGTAGTGGGAAACAAACGAGAGTGGGGTTTCAGACGAGACGGAGCATTGCTTCGTCTCGCAGCTTGCATCTCACAATGAGACGAAATCTCACGTTTCTCTAATCAGCGGGGTTGCTTCCGGCCATTGGAACAACGCTGGTGGAGGGACGGGCTTCTCGCCCGTCCAGCGGGCGGGGACGCCCCGCTCCATTTAGGTCATTGCAGAGCCTGGCTCGAGACCGCATGCATGCGGCCACCGATGTTGTACCGCTTTAGTTTGCGATACAAGGTCGCGCGGCTGATGCCGAGCATCTTTCCAGCCAGCGCTTTGTCTCCTTTGACCTGCTGGAAGACGCGCTCGATGGTCGTGCGCTCAATATCCTCTAAATCGGTCGTCGACAGCTCCTCGGTCGAACCAGCCGGCGCGCCGTCGGTGGCCTGAGATACCGATGCGATGGCGGGCGGCAGATCATCCAGGTCAAGGACCTGATGGTCTGCCAACGCGACCGCCCGTTCCATGCAATTCTCCAGCTCGCGGACGTTTCCCGGCCAGTCGTATTGCAGCAGAGATTTCATGGCAGCGTTGGTCACCTGCACGCTGCGGCCAGGCGCGCACCGCTCCAGAAACCAATGGGCCAGCGTGGGAATATCGGAACGACGCTCTTTTAACGGCGGAACGTGGACGGTAACTACATTCAAACGGAAGTAGAGGTCCTTGCGAAAAGTGCCGGCGCGGTATTCCTGTTCGAGATCGCGATTGGTGGCGGCAATCACGCGCACGTCGACCTTGGCGCGCTGATTGCTGCCCACGGGGCGCACTTCTTTTTCCTGCAACACGCGCAGCAGCTTGGCCTGCATTTCGAGGGGCAGCTCGCCGATCTCATCGAGGAAAATGGTTCCGCCGTCGGCGGATTGAAATAGACCGGTTCTGGCCTTGAGGGCTCCGGTGAAAGCTCCCTTCTCGTAACCAAATAATTCGCTTTCAATCAGAGTAGGCACGAGCGAGCCGCAGTCGACCGCGACGAATGGCCGATTGGCAAACGAACCGCGGAAGTGGATCGCGCGCGCCACCAATTCCTTTCCGGTGCCGCTTTCGCCGGTAATCAGCACGGGGGTGCGCGTATCTTTCAGGCGGGAGACCATGCGCAAGACGTCCTGAATTTTGGCGGAGGAGCCGACGATGCCGTGTAGTTGGGTCTCGGTGTCCATGCGATCGCGCAGGAACTGATTTTCCTCGACCAGGCGGACTTTCTCGGCCATACGCCGGAGAAACAGGCGCAATTCTTCCAACGGCGAGAAGGGTTTGGCAATGTAGTCGTAGGCGCCGAGCTTCATGGCTTGCACGGCGGTTTCGACCGAGCCGTGGCCCGTCATCACCGCGACCTCGGTACGGGGCAGCATCTTCTTTACTTTTTCCAGAAACTCCAGCCCCGACATGTTGGGCATGACCATGTCGGTGAGAATCATATGCGCGGGCTGCTCCTCGAGCAGGGCGATGGCGGTTTCGCCACTGGCCGCCTCCAGGCATACGAACCCCAAAGCTTCTCCTACGGTGACGCACAGGCGGCGAATGCTCTGTTCGTCATCGACAATCAGCAAGCGAATGCGAAGGTCTTCACTCACAGCACTTTCCCCATGGTCTTTTCGACGACCGAAATGAATTGCTGCACCCGGAAGGGCTTCTCCACGCAGGGAGCGCCGGTACGGCGCAGCGTTTCGACGGTTTGTTCGTTAGCAATGTCGCCGGTGATGAACACCAGCCGGGAGGTCAACTCGGGGCGGTGTGTGGCAATCCAGGCGTGCACGTCAGCCCCGTTCACGCCGCCGGGAGTCACCATGTCAGAAACGACGCCCAGAAAATTTCCCGAGCCGAGCAGTTGCAAGCCTTCGGCGCCAGACTTCGCGCACACGACCTGGTAGCCGCTGCGTTCGAGCGTGGCACATACGTAAGCCATAACACCGGGCTCGTCTTCGATCAGCAGGATGGGCAGAGGTTCGGGTTTTATGGCGGGCATACTCATCGTTGCACGACTCCTGCGGCGACTCCGATCGAGGCTGACTCGGAAACGGAGGGCAGGCGAACAATGAAAGTCGCCCCCTGAGCGCCGGTGTTGTTGTGGCACAAGATCTCGCCTCCGTGCTCGCGCACAATGCCATAGCAGATGCTCAAGCCAAGGCCGGTTCCCTTCCCGACTTCCTTGGTGGTGAAGAAGGGATCGAAGATGCGGTCGGGCTGGCCGATGCCAGTTCCGTTGTCGCGGAAAGAAACCTCGACGTAGGTGCCGAGGCTGGCAGTCATGATCTCAATGCGGGCGGGACGACCGGTCTCGCGCACGGCATCGTAGGCGTTGTTCATGATGTTAAGGAACACCTGCTGCAACTGGTGGGAATCGCCGACTACTGGCGGCAGGCTCTCATCAAGGTGCTCCACGATCTCGACCCCGTGGCTGTTGAAGTCATAGGCGCGCAACTGGATAGTGCGGCGCAGGATGCCGTTCAGTTGCACGGGCTTGCGCTGGGGCGGCATCTGGCGGGCAAAGCTGAGCAGGTTCTGCACGATCTGCTTGGTGCGCTGCGCTTCCTGCAGGATGACGCGAAGGTCTTTGCGGGCCGCTTCCGGCACGTCGGCGTTTTCCATCAGCAGGTCGGCAAAGCCGAGAATGGCCGTCAACGGATTGTTTACCTCGTGTGCGACCCCTGAGACCAACTGGCCGACGGCCGCCATCTTCTCGGCGTGGATGAGCTTCGACTGCAGCATGGCGGAATCAGTGATGTCGGTCATCACCACCACGATGCTGGTCACAATTCCCTGCTCATCGCGCATGGGACTCAGATTCACCGAGAACTGGCCGACCCGGCCATCTCCGCGCAGGATCTGCAAGTCAAGATTGTCGACCGGATGGCCGGACAGGGTGGAGTTCAGGGCTTCCATTAATACCGGGCGCCGGATCGGCGAGACAAGGTCCGACAGCGGGCAGCCGACCAGTTGCCGCTGCTCGTAGCCAGCGTCATACCAGCGGCGGTTGGCGTAGCTGATCAAGCCGGCGGTGTCGACCACCAGAATCAAGCTTTGGGTGTTGTTGAGAATCTTCTCGGAAAAGTCGCGCGCATGCTGCAACTCGGCCTGATAGGTCTTCAGGCCGGTGATGTCGAGCATCAGGCCGCGATATTGCAGGACCTGGCCGTGGGCATCGTACTTCCTCATGGTTGCGCAGAACGCCATGCTGCTGCATGACTTCATTCAGACGACGCAGGCGCTCCGGGGATGAATACAGCTGGGTGGGAATGTCGATCTTCAGCAGCTCGTCACGGTCGTTATAGCCGAGCATCCGGACCAGCGCGTCGTTGACCTCAATAAAATGCCCGGAAGGAACCGCGAAGAAGAGCCCTTCCTGAATGTTGTCGAAGAGTTCCCGGTAACGGCGCTCGGCTTCGCGGCGGTCGGTGATGTCCTTGAGAACATGAATGGTATGTTGCCGTTCGCTGGAGGAAGCGTGGATGCGCGAGGTGGACACCAGGTACATCCGTTCCAGCACCTGGTGGACGTACTCATCGGGGCCATCGCTGGAGGTCCGGCAAAAGGGGCAGCCGTACGCGGGAGACTCGTGGGACAGCGCGACCAGAGCGCGCATGTTTACGCCGATAAGGCTGCTGGGCGGAACCCCAATGAACTCCGCCAAGCTGCCATTCACGCGCAAAACATTCTGGCTCTCGTCATGCACCACGATGAAGTCGGTGATGGCATCGAAGATCTCCATCCAATGGCGATTGGCCTTGCCCATGCGCGCAAAGAGTCGGGCATTTTCGAGCGCGACTGAGGCATGACTGGCAATGGCGTGGAGCAGTTGTTCGTCCGCGGTGGTAGGAGATTTCGCGCGATTGGCCAGGCATAAGACGCCCACCAGGTCGTCGGCCGCACCCTTCAAGCGCAGGAGGATACAGTCGTTCCAGCCCAAAGCAGCAGCGAGCGCGGAGCCGATCAGATCTGGCGCCGCTCCGCTGTAGAGCCGGTCCGGGTGCTGGGCGAAGAATTCCGAGAGCGCATGGCTGAGTCGCCTTTGCAGGCTGCGATCCGGACCACTGCCCGAGCCATTCTCGAGGACCACGGTCTCAAGAACCGAGTCCTGGAAGAGAGCGAGGGCGGCCGCACCTGCTCCGGAAAGCTCGGCCGCCCGAGTGACAAATCGCTGGTTGAATTCCGGAAGGTGTACCAGGCTGCTGAGCTCGAAGGCCAATCCCATCAGCGCTTCCGCGCGTTTCCGGTGCTGATCGGAGAGATGCAGGTTGCGCATGACCTCAAGCGCAACCGCGACCTGCGCGGCTAATGCACGGGCACGGCGGATGTCCTCGGGCGAGACGCCTGCATGGTCGAGACGGTCGAGCACCCCAAACATGCCCATCACGTTGCCGTCGGAGCCCAGCATGGGAACGGCAAGGAGTTGTTTGATTTCGAACTTCGCGATGGCTTCGAGATTCGCGCCGGGGAGTTGGGCGACGTCGTCGCTCCAGAAGACCTCTTTCGCGATCAGCGCCTTGGTTCCGATACCCTCGGGGAAAGTCAGATCGACCCGGCGCGCGGCGCCTTTTTCGGCGCCCAGCCGGACCCGGAAGGCGCCGTCTTCGAGGAGCCCGATAAAGCAGCGTCCGAATCCGAGAAAATCGGCAGCGCGCACCACGAAAGCTTCCAGAAATTTATCCAGGTTTCCAATGGAGCTGAGCTCGGAGGAAATCTCCAGCAACTGGTGCAGTTCGTGCGCCTGGCTGCGGGCGGTCGAATAGAGTTCGGCATTGGCCACGGCCACGGCGCCAAATCCGGCGACTGCCGAAACCAGGGATCTCTCGTCCACCGTAAAGATGCCGTCCTGGCGCGGATAGACGAGGATTGCTCCCTGCGTTCGCGATGTGCGGAAGGGTGCTGCCAGAAGCATGCCCGAGGGGACCAGGTCCCCCAGTGAATGGGAAGCAGCGTCGATCGAGACCGTAACCGGCTCTCCGGCCGTCACGGCGCGGGCAGCCAGATCGGCGGCAAAGCGCAGGGCCGTGCGGTCGTAGCGGGCACGGGCGGACTTGTTCAGCTGGGGAGTATCAGCCGAAACGCCCCGTAATTCAAACGGGCCCTCCTGGCGCAGGAAAACGCAGACCAGGCGGGCCCGCAGGAGGACGCGAATGCGGTCCGCGAGCGCCTCAATCACGGCTGCCACATCCGGATTCCCATGCAGCGCGTGAGCAACCTCGGCCAGGATCTCTGCCCGGCGGTGGTCTTCTCGAGAAGCTTCGGTCAGGCGACGGGCTTCGAGCAGGCTGCCCAATTGTCCGGCCACGATGGTCGCTTTTGCCGCCAGGTCGTCATTGAAGAAGCCGGGCTTGGAGTCGTGCAGGAAGGCAACCGCTCCCAATACTTCATTGGACACGACCAGCGGCGCGGCCATCATGGCGCGGGCGTTGAACTCGGCGGCGCGGGCGTAGCGGGAGGAGTCGAGAAAATTCACAAAAATCGTGCGCCGCTTGCGGACCGCCTCCCCGGTCACGGCGCTTTCGGATGCCTTCATATGAAGGCCGCGGAAATGCTCCGCCATGATTCCGTCCGCCTCGGCACCGACCATCTCGTCGGGAGAGAGACACTGCCAGAAGTAAACTCCGCTCGTCTGAAAGAACTCGCGTGTCTCACGGCAGAACAGACGGATCAACGATGCGACGTCGGTTCCCTGCGCAGCGGCGGCGGAAAAGCGCAAGAGCAACTGCTGGAAGGCTTCGTCGGAGCGAGGATTGGAACCCTCGACGAGCGTCGTGTCTCCCGCGTGCATGGTGTGAAAAGCACCGCCTGCCCTGATGGGCTAATCGTGCAAGTATTTGAATATAAGGGGAAAGTACCGTGGCATCTCATTTTGAGTCAAGTGAATTAGATTCGAGGTGTCGAAGTGTGAATCCCCAGAATTCAGGAGGGCGCGTTGTCTCAGAATGAGAATCAGTCGACTGGAAACCTCGTTCCTGAGATATCTCTCACCCCGCACCTCAAGACCTGCTGTTAGCAACAGCCTTCATTCTGTTCTGCGACAGCTACTTATCCGCGGTCACCAAAGTAATGTTCCCAACGATAAAGCTGGCACGGGCTTTGCACTTGCCGGGGTAGGATTTTTTTTGTGTACGGGAGGGGCCGTGTCTCGAGCAATGAAACGTTGGTTCGGTGAAGCGTTCTTAGCGGCTGCGGTGGGGTTCGTCCTTCTGCATCCTTTGTCGAGCCATGCCCAGCAGGATCAAATCACCCGCAAGGTCAAAACCAGGGTGTCGCCCGCCTACCCGGAACTGGCCCGGCGGATGAGCATCGCGGGCGTGGTGAAAGTGCAGGTAGTTGTAGCTCCGAATGGCACGGTGAAGAACACCAAGGTGGTGGGCGGTCATCCCCTGCTGGTGAATGCGGCGGTCGATGCCATCAAGAAATGGCGCTTCGAACCGGCCGCAGATGAGACTACGGGCGTGGTTGAGTTCAAGTTTGACCCGAGCGTCGCCACGCAATAGCGAGCGTTCGAGGCCGGCATTTCGCGCGAGATGGTCGGTTTTTTGAGTGGAGGAACAGCGATGACGCTGCGCAACAGGCTTTACATGAACTTCGGAGCCGTCCTTGTGATGGTCCTGGTCATGTTCTTAGTCAATTGGAGAGCCGTGAATCGCGAGCATGAGGCGAAGAAGGCGGCGGACTCATCGCAGGAACTGTCGGACGCGACCGATAAGGTCAAGTTCCAGATGATGCAGAACCGGCTCTATCTGAGCAACTACCTGCTCAGCGGCGATACCCGCGAAGTGGACCGCATGAATGAGGGCGTGCGCTCGCTGAACGACAAGCTGGAAAAGACCAAGGAGTTGGCTGCCTCAGAGCAGGAGAAAACCGCTCTCGAAAAGGTGCAGCAACTGGAACAGAACTGGGCTAAGGAATTTGCGCAACCGCTGGTCGAGAAGCGTAAGGACGTGGACAGCGGCAATGCCACGGTCGCGGAACTGCAGATTTTCTATCTCCAGAAAGACGCCTCGTCCTGGGTAAAGAACACAACCGAGTATCTGGACGCGGCCGACAAGGAAAACAAGAAAATCGTCGATGAGCGGCACAAATCAGATGACACGGCCGCCAACTGGACGATCCTGGTTTCGTTCGTGAGCATGCTGCTGGCGCTGGGCGTCGGCATCGGGATCGCGTATCGCACCGCAGCCTCCATTACCGAACCACTTGCAAAACTGATGACGGTGGCGCACAAGATCGGCAACACCGGCGATCTGGACCACAATGTCGAAGTAGATCTCACGCGGCAGGATGAGATCGGGGAGTTGGCGCGCACTTTTGCCAACATGGTCACCTACCTGAAGGAGATGGCGGCAGTCTCGGAAGCCATCGCGAACGGCAACTTGATGGTCCAGGTCGAGCCGCGCTCAAAGCAGGACACCTTGGGCCATGCCTTCCAGCAGATGGTGGAGAGCTTGCGCGCGCTGGTGCGCAGCGTTCGGGACCTGGCCTCGCAGGTGGCGAGCGCATCCAGCCAGGTGGCGGGCGCCTCCGACGAATCGGCCAAGATCAGCCTGCAGGGTTCTTCCGCGATTGACGAAGTCACCAGCACGATGCACGAGATGAGCGTGAACGTGCAGAACATGGTGAAGAGCACGCAGACCCAGGCCTCCAGCGTGAGCGAGACCTCCGCCTCGATTGACCAGATGGTGGCTTCGATCCAGCGCGTGGCCGATACCGCCAAGGTGCTGCTCGATATTTCCAACCGCTCGCGCGAAGAAGTCCATAGCGGCATCACCACCATGGACAAGGCGACCGAGGGCTTAACGAAGATCAACAACACCATTCGTTCGTCGGGGGCCATCATCGACGCGCTTGGGCAACGAGCGGACGATATCGGCAAGATCATCGAAGTGATCGACGACCTGGCCGAACAGACCAACCTGCTCGCGCTCAACGCCGCGATTGAAGCGGCGCGCGCCGGGGAACATGGCCTCGGCTTCGCGGTGGTGGCAGACGAAGTTCGGAAGCTGGCGGAGAAGTCGGCGCAATCCACGAAGGAAATTTCCGAACTTATCCAGAGTATTCAGAAGGAAGCCCGCAAGGCCGTCGAGAACATGGACGAGAGCACGACCATCGTCAACGAAGGCCTGGAACTGGGTGGCGAGTTGAACGGGGCGCTGCGCAAGATCTCGAACGTGGTCACCGAGGTCTACAAGTTCGCCCAGGAGATCGGCGCGGCCACCAACGAGCAATCGCATGGATCTTCGCAGATTGCGCGGGCCACCACGCGGCTGAACGAAATCACGCACGAAATCAATTCGGCGGTGGAGGAGCAGGCATCGGGCGCGCAAGCCGTCGTGAAAGCCATGGAACGCATGCGCGAACTGATCCAGCAGAGCACCTCGGGGTCAACCGAACTGGCCGCTTCCGCCGAGCAAATGTCGAAGATGTCGCGCGAACTGCTGGATGCGCTGGAGCGCGTAGCCGGGCGGACGGGCGAAGTCGACGAGCATACGCGCAGAGCCGACCGGGTTCCGGCGAAGGGTGCGCGTCACGCCAGCGCAGGGGCATAGAGGATGAGCATGGAGCGGCACACGAGTCCTGCGCAAAACCGCGAACTGCAGATCGTCGGCTTCCGGGTGGGCAACGAAACCTATGGAGTGCCCATCACGGCGCTGCACGAGATCGTGCGCGTGCCCGATATCACGGCGGTGCCCGACGCGCCCGAGTACATGGAAGGCGTGATCAATCTTCGCGGCAAGATCGTGTCGGTAATCGACCTGCGGAAACGCTTTGGGATCAAAGAGGCCGCCGCCAGCCGCCGCAACCGCATTCTGGTGGTGGAGCACAACGGGCGGCTTAACGGTCTGATTGTGGACTCCGCCTCCGAAGTGCTCAAGATTGCCGCCGCGGACATCGAACCGCCACCCGCCGTGCTGCAGGAAGGCGGTCTCAATTGCGTGACGGGACTGGGCAAGTACCGGGGGCGGCTCATCATGTTGCTGGACACAAGCAAGCTCCTGGAGTTTGGCAGTCTGCGCACTCCAAAAGCTGCGGGAGAAACCAAGCCGGCAGCCAGCTCGAAGACGGAGGTTCGCGGCGCGGCTGCACGTTGAGCAGAACTGCACCGGATCAACCATGGCCACACCAGGAGCAGCACCAGCGCCGGCGCTCACGGAAGCGGAACTGAAACTGTTGCAGGCTCTCGTTTACCAGGAATGCGGCATGCATTTCGACGAGCGGCGCACGCATTTTCTGCAGGACCGTCTGCAGCGCCGGCTGCGCGAGTGCCAGCTCGACTCCTTTTATAGCTACTATCGGCTTCTGATCAGCGATGCCGGCAAAGCGGAACTGGCTCAGCTGCTGGAGAATCTCACCGTCAACGAAACCAGCTTCTTCCGCAACCGCGCACAGCTAGAGCTCTTTCACAAATACGTTCTGGAAGACCTGCTGCGCCGCAAGCAGGAGCGGCGCGATTTCTCACTGCGCTTCTGGAGCGCGGGCTGCTCGACCGGGCAAGAGGCCTACACCATGGCCATGCAGGTGGCCGATGCGCTTGCCTATTACTACATGCGCAATCCGCTGCCGGTGGAGGCGCCGACGCCCAAGCCGCTGATTCCCGCGCCCTGGAAGGTGGAGATTCTCGCCAGCGACATCAGCTACTCGGTTTTGCGCGCGGGGCAGGACGGCATGTACAGCGAGAATCAAATGTCGGCCGTCGACTACAGCTACCGGCTGCGCTATTTCGACAAAATCGGCGAACGGTATGCGGTCAAGAAGGCTCTGAAGGAAGTCGTCCACTTCGACTTTCATAACCTGAAGACGGAGTACTTGCCGCAGCGCAACGATGTGATCTTCTGCCGCAACGTCATGATGTATTTCGACGAGGCCGAGCAGAAGCGGCTGATCAACAAATTCTATCGGTGTTTGAATCCGGACGGCTATCTGTTCGTCGGACACGCCGAAAGCCTGCTGGGCCTGACGGAAAAATTTCAGATGGTGCACCGCAACAATGGGACCGCCTATCAACGCGTCGAGGTGAAGCTGTGAGCCAGTCGGACGATCGCATGGCGGAACTGCGCGAGCTCTTTTTTGAGAGCGCGCAGGAACTTCTCCAGGCGCTGAACGACGAAGCGCTCAAGCTGGAGAAGCATCCCGGCGATTCCGAGATTGTGCGGACGCTGCGCCGGATCGTGCACACCCTGAAAGGCGATGCCGCCGCCTGCGGCTACCGCGAACTCAGCGAAGTGGCGCACGAACTGGAAGACGCGCTGGCGCTCGAGTCGGCGGCTGCGCACGCGAGCCTTGCTGAAGTTGCCTTCACCGCCGCAGATCTGTTTTCCGCGATGCTGGCGGCCTACCGCAAACGCGCCAAGCTGCCTTCCCGCGATCCACTCCGCAAGATGGTGAAGAAGCTCGCCCAGGAACCGGGCGCGAAGCAATCGGGACGCAGGAAAGCCGCGGTCACGGCCAAGACGCTGGGCTGGACAGAATACGAAAAACTGGCGGTCCAGAAAGCGCAGGAGGGCGGCAATTTCGTCTACCATGTGCAGGCGCAGATTGATCCGCATTGCGCCATGCCCATCGCCGCGCGGCAACTGGTGCAGAACGCGCTGGCCGGAATGGGAGAAGTGCTGGCGGCACGTCCGGAAGCAGGCTCTTCCGCGCCGACGAAATCGGCGGAGTTCCTGCTGGCGACCGATAAGAGTTGCGAGGAAGTTTCCGGCAAGTGCCAGATTCCCACCATCGTTGCCAGCGTGAAGGCGGAGTTGCTGCCCGGCGGAGTTGCGACGGCCCCGAAGCGTGCCGCCAGGAAAACTGTGAAAGCTGCCGAAGCAGAAATCGCTTCTCCGGCGCCCGAAATTCCGGCAGTTGAGGAACCGGCCCCAGCGCCGGTTGCGGAAGAAACCGTCAGTGAGAACACCGCCCAACCGCACACGACGCTGGCGGAAAACATTTTGCGCGTGGATGCGGAACGAATCGATTCCGTGCTCAACCTCGTCGGCGAACTCATCATCGGCAAATCGATGCTGCAGCAGGCGCTCAATGAATTCTCGAAGGTCTATCCCAAAGAAGCTCTGCGGGGGAAATTCGCCGATGCCATGGCCTTCCAGGCGCGCGTACTGAATGATTTGCAGCGCTCGGTGATGAAGATTCGCATGGTGCCAGTCGAGCAACTGTTCCGGCGCTTCCCGCGCATGGTGCGGGATGTCGCGCGGCAGTGCGGCAAAGATGTCGAACTGGTGCTGACCGGCCAGGACACCGACCTCGATAAGAGCATTCTCGACGCCATTGCCGAGCCGCTCACCCACCTGGTCCGCAATGCCATCGGCCACGGCCTGGAGTCAGCGGGAGAACGCCAAAAGGCGGGCAAGTCAACCCGAGGCACGCTGCGGTTGGGCGCGTATCACCAGGGGAATCAAGTCATCGTGGAAGTCAGCGACGATGGGCGCGGCATGGACGTCAACCGGATCAAGGCAAAGGCGATCCAGCTAGGGATGGTCACCGCCGAGGATGTAGCGCGGCTTAGCGAGGCGGAAATTCTGGATTTTGTGTTCCGGCCGGGCTTCAGCACGGCGGAGGAAGTCACCGAGGTCTCCGGGCGCGGCGTAGGCATGGATGTGGTGCAGAGCGTGATGCATCGCCTCAAGGGTACGGTGCATATCGACATGCATGCCGGGCAAGGCACGACCTTCCGGCTGAAGCTGCCGCTCACGCTCGCCATCATCAAGGCGCTCCTGTTCCAGGTGCAGCAGCGGCTGTATGCGATCCCGCTGAACGCGGTGGTGGAGATTGCGCGCACGCATGAGTCGGAAGTCCACCAGGTCGATCACTATGAAGTTCTGCAGCTTCGCAACCAGGTGCTGCCCCTGGTGCGGCTGGGACGTCCGCGCAGTAACGACCCCGAGCGCGGAGCGAACAAGCTTTTTGTGCTGGTAACCAGCGTGGGGGAGAGGAAGTTCGGGCTCATTGTGGATGGGCTGGAAGGTGAGGAAGAGTTGGTCATCAAGGCGTTGGACGACCATGCAGTCTCGACTGACCTGGTCAGCGGAGCGTCCATTCTGGGAGATGGGCGCGTTGTTCTCATACTGAATTTATCTACGGTGGTGGAGCATTTTGCCCGCTCGCGTCCTGAGGAAGCGGGAGCGGTGAATTTTGGCATGTTGCTTTCGCAGGCCGATCGCGCGCAGTTGAGCCGGAATGCGGCGGGAGGTGTGTCGTGAAGCCTTCCCGGGTGCGAGTTCTGGTGGTCGACGATTCGGCGCTCATGCGCAAGCTGATTCCGCAAATCCTGGAAGCGGACGATTCCATTGAGGTCGTCGGCACGGCGATGGACGGCAATTTTGGGCTGAAGAAGATCGAGGAACTGAAGCCGCAGGTGGTGACGCTCGATCTCGAAATGCCGGGCATGAACGGCATCGACATGCTGCGCCAGGTGATGCGGAAGCTATATCCGGTGCCGGTGATTGTGGTCAGCTCGCACAGCACCGAGGGAGCTTCGATCACCCTCAAGGCGCTGGGCTTCGGCGCGTTCGACTTTGTGGCGAAACCACGCGACGTTTCGACCCGCATGCCGGAAATAGCCGCCGAGCTGATCACGAAGATTAAAGCAGCCGCCAACAGCAAGAGCATCGCGGTCAAGCCGCTGGCCAGCACGATGCAGTATGGCAAGGCGCCCGTTGCTTCCACCCAGGCGCCGACAAGAATCGTGACCATCGGCGTTTCGACCGGCGGCCCGCACGCGCTGCAATACGTGTTTTCGCAACTGCCGGCGGATTTTCCGGGCAGCATCCTGGTGGTGCAGCACATGCCGGAAAACTTTACCGAGATGTTTGCGCGGCGTCTGGATGAGACCAGCGCGTTGCGCGTGAAGGAAGCGCAGTCCGGCGATCTGCTGATGCCGGGACGGGCGCTGATCTGCCCGGGCAGCCGTCATTTGAAAGTCAAGAAATTGCCTCTGGGCAATGTGGCGCTGCTGAGCGATGAACCGCGCATTCGCGGCCATCGTCCCTCGGCGGACATACTTTTCCGCAGTGCCGCGGAAGAATTCGGCCCGCAGACGGTCGCTGTGATCATGACCGGCATGGGAGACGACGGAGCTGAAGGCCTAGGTACGGTCAAGGCGGCTGGAGGCATGACGATCGCGCAGAGCGAAGAGTCGTGCGTGGTCTACGGCATGCCGAAAGCGGCGGTGGACCGCGGGTACGCGATCCGGGTCGTGAGTCTGGAAGCCATGGCGAGCACGTTGATGGCACAGTGCGCGCCCGAAAGCGGGCGTGGCGAGAAGTCTGGGCACGGTGGGAGCGGCAAGGGCGCGAGCGCCGGGCAAAACTAGGGTTATCTAGCCGGCGATAGCGCCGTGTGGTACCGATTGAGAGCAACAGGAGGTTGTTATGGAGCAGTTTGCGCCAGTAAAACGCAGCAAAGACGGGCAGCCGGTCCGCTATCTGATCGTGGACGACTCCGTTTTCGCGCGCAAGAACCTGGCCCGCATGGTCGAGTCCTTCGGTGGACATCTGGCCGGCGAGGCAGGGGATGGCCTGACCGCCATCACCGAATATGACCGCACGCATCCCGACATCGTGCTCATGGACATCACCATGCCGCAGATGGAAGGTATCGAAGCCGCCGAGCGGATCGTGCAATCCCATCCCGATGCGCGCATCGTGATGGTGTCTTCGGTGGGCTATCAGGAAAACATCGTGGCCGCATTACAGCGCGGAGCACGGCATTTCGTGCAGAAGCCGGTGAAGCCGGAAGTGCTGTACGAGGTGATCAAGTACGTGCTGGGCGACGATGGCGCCGTGGCGACCGCAGCCGGCGCGGGAGTCTGATCTCATGAAGATGGATGTGATCCAGCCGTTCATCAACTCGGCGGACGCAGTGTTGGCGCAAGGCCTCGAATGCAGCACTGCGATCGGCAGCCTCAGCATGGAAGAGGAAGCTTATCGCCGGAAAGGTGTGGCGGCCATGGTATGGCTCACCGGGGACATCGAGGGACGGATCATCATCGACCTCGATCCGGAAACGGCGGTGCGCGTGGCCAGCAAGATGGCTGGAGCGGAACTGCCCGAATCGGACTCGCTGGTGCGGGAAACTGCCTGCGAACTCGCCAACCAGATCATCGGCAACGCCATCACCGCGCTCAATGATCAGGGCTTCCATTTTCGCGTTCACCCGCCGGTCATGCACATGTCGGAAGAAGGCATCAAGAGCAGCGAGGATACCGAGGCTCTGGTGATGTGCTTCGAGACGCCCATCGGCAGCGTATTCATGAACATTGCCCTGCGGTATAACCGGAAACGCCACGCCGACGCGGCGAGCGCCGGACACTAAAAGCTAGTCGCATGCGTGCCCATTCGCACGCGGGCGCCGTACCTGCATCCCCCAAGCGTGGCTTCCCTTCTCCGATCGTGCACCTGCTGATGCTTGCCATGATTTAGATGTGAAGGCGCTTCTCGCGCGCCGTGGTGTCGCAGATTCCTCCGCCGTTCGGCGTCGGAATGACAAGAACGATAGAGCAGAGACGAGGTGACGTTCCGTTCGGCTTCGGAATGACAAGAACGATAGAGCAGAGACGAGATGGCGTTCCGTTCGGCTTCGGAATGACAAGAACGATAGAGCAGAGACGAGGCGGCGTTCCGTTCGGCTTCGGAATGACAAGAACGATAGAGCAGAGACAAGATGGCGTTCCGTGCCGACAGTCACAAGCTGGTAGGTCAGTTGAACGTCGACGGATCACAGTTCATTGCCCACGTAATCCTCAAGTCTTGTCATTCCGACGTCGAGCGCGGCGGAGGAATCTCCTCAAGTCTTGTCATTCCGACGCCGAACGCGGCGGAGGAATCTCCTCAAGTCTTGTCATTCCGACGCCGAACGCGGCGGAGGAATCTCGTTCGGATCGCAGCTCAGGCGCGTTCTGTGATCGAAACGTGCCGGTGCGCTTGATGTTCTTTTCATTGTGCGAGCCGATTGTATTTTTTCAACACCTCGCGCAAGCGGTCATGAGGAAGCGCGATCACCTCGAAATCGTTGATGCCTTTCATCGTCTCGGCGGCGACCATCGCGTTGATGACGGCCTCCTCGGTCGCCTGCACAGTCGCAAGAAACAGCGGATTCATCTGCTCGTTGGGAAGCATCGTGATCTGGCGCATGCTTTTCGAATTGGCCGCGCCCGGGTTCGCGGTTGAGAAGGCCACGAAGATGTCTCCCGAACCATCGCCCGAGTAGCTTCCGTCACGTCCTAATCCCAGCGACACACGCCGGGCGAGCCGCTTCAACTGGGTTGGGATCATGGGCGCATCGGTCGCGACCACCACGATGATCGAGCCCACGTCGTTATCCCGGACTTTGTGATCCGTAATCTCGCGGCCTACGGGCACGCCGGCGATTCGCAATTGACTTCGCCATCCGTAATTGCATTGCACCAGCACCCCCACTGTATAGCCGCCGTACTTGGCATCGAGCACGCGTGACGACGTGCCGATGCCTCCTTTGAATTCGTTGCAGATCATGCCGGTGCCACCGCCGACGTTACCTTCCTCGACCGCTCCCCCGTGAGCAGTATCGAGCGCGTGCCAGGCGTGCTCGGGCTTCACGTGAAAGCCGTTGATGTCGTTGAGGTCGCCATCGTAGGTTTCAGCGACAACCGGCAATGACCATTCATAGCCGGCCTGATCGGACGGAGCTTTCTTCACGCGCCAGGCAATCACCGCGTCGCGCACGACGCCTACACTATGCGTGTTGGTGATCATGACAGGGCCGTCGAGGAAGCCGGAGTCCTCGAGCCAGGTGGTGCCGGTCATTTCGCCATTTCCGTTCAGGGTGAACCACGCGCCGAAGACGGGGTCGAGTGAGTCCTTGCCGCGCGGAAGCACGGCGGTGACTCCGGTGCGCACCGGTCCTTCCCCAACTTTCAACTTTCCCGAGCCGGAGATCAGCGTGGTGTGGCCGACCTCGACGCCTTTGACATCGGTAATGGCATTGTAGAGACCGGGCGTTCCGTCGAAGGGAACGCCGAGATCACGGGCACGAGGCTTGGCTTGGGCTAAAGATCGGACAGGTAACGCAAGTAAGGCCATGAAGAGAGCAGAAAGCACCAAGGTCGGGATCGTAAAAGGTTTTTCCATTTGGAGGTGAGAAAGCATCCAATGTCTCCGTGGTCATAGTGGTGGACCGTTCTCTGCAGAACGATCGTGCAAGACGGCCCGCGCAGTATAAAGCAGAGCAGCTAGCGTAAGTTAAAATCGATTGCAGGGGGACTTCATGGACGCGTGGAAAAAAGCAGTGGTGGCGGGAGCGGCTGGGGGCGCGGCCGTTCTCTTGGCGAAGAAGAGATGGCCTGCGGGCGTGCTTACGGCTGGGGTGGCGCTCGCAGTCCTGGCTTCCGAGTATCCGGAGAAGTTTGAAGACCTACAGGATAGTTTGCCGCAGTATTTCGATCGCGGAATGCGGGTGATGGAGATGATTTCCCGCGCGGGGCAGAAGATTGCAAAACTCGCGGAGCAAAGCGGGTACGAAGTTTGGGACGAGATCAGGTCCTAGAGGGCACTCCCTAAACTTGACCTCGCTTTATCTGTGGATATTTTCACCACAGAGGCACCGAGAAAATCAAAAAGCTTGAACCACGAAGGACACAAAGGCTGCACGAAGGCTCTTGGAGAAGCTTTGTGAATCCTTCGTGGCCTTAGTGGTTGCTTTTGATTTACTCGATGGCGAGTTGCTTGCGGCGTCGGCGCTGAGTAGTGGGCACTCTCTAAACTTGACCTCGCTTTATCTGTCGATATTTTCACCACAGAGGCACCGAGAAAATCAAAAAGCCTGGACCACGAAGGGCGCAAAGGCTGCACGAAGGCTCTCGGGGAAACTTTGTGAATCCTTCGTGGCCTTAGTGGTTGCTTTTGATTTACTCGATACCGAGTTGCTTGCGGGCGTCGGCGCTCAGGCGCTCGGGAGTCCACGCCGGGGTCCAAACAATATTCACGCTTGCCGTACGGACGCCGGGCAGTTGCTCCAGGCGGGCGCGAACTTGGTCGCTGATCTGCACGTGCGCGGGGCAGCCCTGCGCGGTCAGAGTCATGTCTACTGTGACATCCTGCTTGTCCTCTGGAGCGGGAGCAAAGCGAACCTCGTAGATCAAACCCAGATCCACGATGTTGACCGGGATTTCCGGGTCATAGCATTGCTTCAGCGCACTCAGAACTTCGTCTTGCGTAACGGGCATCCACTCTCCTGTGGGGGCCTTCTATGGAACGAAGGGTTGGCAGCTATTCTATCGCAGTTAGCTGAATGGGGTAGAGAAGGCGGGGTTCGGCGCCGCTATCATGCGTCATAGCGCGCGTTGTGAGTCACCCATTCACTTTGAAGTTCAATTTCTATTTCGGTCGAGTCCGAGACATAGAGACGCAGAGGCGTGAAGAAAGAAAAGCTGAAACCACGAAGGACACGAAGGTTGCACGAAGGCTTTTCCCGCGAATACTTCGTGTTGCCTTGTGGAAATGCGGTGAATCGCGAAGCCATACCACGTGGATGAGGAGTTGGGAACGGCACTTTTGGTAAGTTAATGCAATGGAATTCAATCCGGAAGTGAAGCAGAAGATCCAGCTTGCGCTGGCACTGGCGATTGCGGTTGCTGCGATCCGCACGGGTTATGTCCTCTACGAGCGGCATGCCTCGAACAGGAAGGAGACGCAGACGCAGGCGCAGGCCGCTCCGCCGCTGAATCCGGATTACTACGTCACCCCGAAGAAGCTGCATCCCTACGATTTGAAATCGGCGCGCGAACTCACCGAGCAGCCCGTCTGGGTGAAGGAGGGCTATCGTTATCTGTACTATCCTTACAGTCGGGCAACGAAGCGCACGGACTTCGAACACGACGCCGGCATGCTGTTGCCCATTCAGCGGCTCCAGATCAAGGACGTGGTCACCGACACCGCACCCAACTCAGACGGCCAAAAGCAAGTGATGGCGCTGTTCGAGCAGGACGGCAAAACCTACGCGTTCCAGATTGGCCTGATCAAAGACGGCGATTCCAAGATCTACTCGGACGAGATGCTTTTCGTCGAGGACCCGCACGAGTTGTACAAGCACTGGCCGCAGGACGTCTGGTCTTCCGTGGAGAAACACGAAGTGAAGCCTGGGATGAATGAGCTGCAAGCCGACTTTGCAATCGGCGTGGGGCGGCCGGAGAGGCAGGACGATCCAGCATGGAAGACAGTGCACTATCCGAATGGCGGGAAGCCCGTCACGATCACATATCACGAAGGCAAGGCCACGGAGATTAAGGCGGACAATGCGTCGTAAGGCAGGGTTTAGGGTTTAGGCTCTAGGCTCTAGCGATCAGGCTCTAGCCCTAGCTTTCAGGCTTTGTTTTTCAGGCTCTAGTCTTCAGGCTCAAGTCGTCCGATTTTAAGCTCGCCTTCGAAGTCCGGATTGCCGCTTCTTTAGCGGCTCGGAAAATTTGCAATTGGGCTTGCTAGAGCCTAGAGCCTGATCGCTAGAGCCTAGAGTCTTACTTCACCTTGGGTGAGCTCGCGTCCGCGGCCTTCGTTTCATCGGCGTGAATTACGCCATCCTCGTCCGCGTAGAACGAACGGTGTTCGGCGTCCACGTTCTTCGGGGTCATGGTTAAAACATAGTTGTCCTTCTTGCCTTTAAACCCCACCGTATAGTCGCCGCGCTCGGTGGTCTTGGCCATGCGGCGCGTGAAGGAGCCGGTGTTCACAAGATCCATGAGCGAAGTCGCGTACTGGTCGTGCTTCTTCTGGTAGAGCTTTTGCGCCCGGATCACCACGCGCATGTAGCCGAGGGCGCCGGCTTCCGCATCGGAGCGAGCCGGATCTCCGGGAAACTTAGGCTGATACGAGCCTTGGGCTGCGGCGGGCGCCTGAGCAGCGGGTTCTGTCTGTAGGCTAGGCTGGGCGATGACCGGAGCGGCTCCCGCAACCGGAAGTGTCGACAAAAGTAGGGCCAAATTCCGAATTTTCATGCTTTCCGACCGTCTTTCTGGGGTGTACCAATGTTACTCCCGTAATTTCACTTTTGTTACTCACCCTTTGCAGCGTGCTTCATTGCGGCTATGCTGATGGCAGTTTCATCCTAACAAGGACCTGCTATGAAAGCTGCAATGGCGAAAAAGCCTCTCATCCGAATTGCCGTAGTCGAGAGCGACCCTCTGCGGTTCGTGGGCTTCCGGGCCCTGTTTGATTCCGAGTCGGACTTTGAGCTCGTGTCCGCCACGTTGCCCGACATCAGCGCGCTCCAGGGGATCGATCTGGTCCTGCTGGGCAGCCGTGCCGGCCAGAACTTGTTCGACGTCATGGCCAGCCTGAAAGCGGCTCGGCCAGACCTGCGTATTATCGTGACCGGTTCGGGGATCGATGAAGAGACCATCCTGAAAGCGATCGCTTCGGGCGCCAAGGGCTATGTGGATGAGGCGGCTACCCCCGCCGAGTTCGTGCAGGCCATCCGCATCGTAAACCAGGGCTCAGTCTGGGCTCCCCGCCGCGTACTGTCGATGTTCATTGAGCGGGTCAGTTCCTCGCCAGGACGCATCTTTCCGGCGGGCCGGGTGACCTTCACGGACCGCGAGAAAGAAGTGCTGGAGATGCTGGTCGCGGGCCGCTCCAACAAGGAGATTGGGGCCGCGCTGGGCATTGAAGAACGCACGGTGAAGGCCCACGTGGCCAAGCTGATGCGCAAAGTGGGCGTGCAGAACCGCATTGCGCTATCGGTTCATGCCATCACGCATTCGCTGGTGACTGCGAAGTAAGCGGACAAAATCGATGGTTACCTGGGGACAGTGTCCCCGGTAATCTTGTAGGTCGAATGGATCTACCGCATACTCCGTTCACCTACCACAGAACCTGGGAGACGGGGTTGGGAGTGGAGATTAGGGTCGCCACTGTCAGCCCCGATTTTTCTTGCCCTCCAATTTCCCTGTTAACTCCTTGAGCACGTTCTATTTTTCCGCGGCCCGGGACAGCGTTTCGGATGCGCGCGGCATCGATATCCTTTAGAATCAGCCGTTCACCAATTTTCCGAAAAAAGCTGAGGGATGATGAAAAAGACGGTCGTGTTTCTGCTTGCATTCACGCTTTCCACACTGGCTTTCGGCGAAGACCAAAAGAAAGACACCAGCAAGGCGGAAGACCGGATCCAGGCTTCGGCCATGGTGCTGAACGAGATCGAGTCGGCTCCGGACACGGGCATTCCGGAAGAAGTGCTGGGTTCGGCAGAATGCGTCGCGGTCGTTCCCTCGCTGCTGAAGGGCGGATTCATCGTGGCGGCCAACTATGGCCGCGGCGTGGCCAGTTGCCGGACTGATAAAGGTTGGAGCGCACCCGCGTTTCTGTTCACCAGCGGGGGAAGCGTCGGCTTCCAGATCGGCGGGCAGGCTATCGATTTGGTCATGCTGATCATGAACAAGGACGGCGCCGAAAAACTTCTGTCGAGCAAGTTCAAGTTGGGGGCGGACGCATCCGTGGCCGCGGGGCCCGTCGGTCGCCATGCGGCGGCGGATACGGACTGGAAGATGCGAGCGCAGGTTTTGACGTATTCGCGCGCTCGCGGCGTATTCGCGGGCATCAGTCTGGCGGGCGCCGTCATCAAGCAGGACAAGGACGCCACGCGCGAGTTCTACGGCCGGATGGTGCCCTTTCGGACATCGCTGACCGGCAAGGTTGAGGCGCCGCACGGAGCATATCCATTCCTCGATACTCTGGCAAAGTGGGCGAAAAAAGCTGCTGACAAGGACAAGCCGGCAGAAAGCCCGAAACCGGCTGAGCCCGCGAAGCCCAGCGAGCCCGGCAAATCAGGGGAGACGACCCACTGAACTGGCCGAAAGTAGCGCCGGCATCTTGCCGGCAGTCGCGAGCGCGTCCCGCGCTCGCCGGTGGACGAGACGCCCACCGGACAGCCGCCGGGACGGCGGCGCTACACCGCTTCGCCCCGATGCGTTTTCGCCTCGAGTACGCGCTGGCGTGGTTGGTGGTGAAAGCGGTCGGCATTCTTCCGCGCCCACTGGCGCGGACATTCGGCATCGCCATCGGAAGGCTCGTCTATCTTCTCCACGGCAAGCTGCGCCGAGTCGGCCTGCGCAACCTGGAGATGGCGTTTCCGGAGAAAAGCGCGAGCGCGCGGCGCAAGATCGTGCGCGGCGTTTTCACTTCCCTGGGGCGGCAATTCGCGGAGATCTGCCTGTTTCCCCGTTATACCCGCGAGAACGTCAGCAAAATCGTCACCTACGATGGCTTTGAGAACTTCGACCGCGCCTCAGAACGAGGAAAAGGCGTTCTATTCCTGACTGGACACGTGGGCGGGTGGGAGCTTTCAGCTTTCTCTCATTCGCTGTACGGGCATCCTCTGCACTTCGTCATGCGGCCGCTGGACAATCCTTACCTGGATGCCTTGGTGCGGCGCTATCGAACCATGCACGACAATATCCCTATTCTGAAGCACGACCCCGTGCGCGAATTGCTGCGCGCCATGAAGGCGGGCGCGACCGTGGGAATTCTCATGGATACGAATATGACCCCGCCGGAAGGAGTGTTTGTGGAGTTCTTCGGAATTCCGGCATGTACAGCGAGTGGCCTGGCACGGATCGCCCTGCGCACCGATGCGGCCGTGGTTCCGGGCTTCACTATCTGGGATCCGGTGCTTCGCAAATACCGTTTACGATTTGATCCCGCGGTAAAGCTGATTCGCACCGGAAACAACGAGGCCGACATTGTGGCGAATACTCAGCTATTTACGAATGTTATCGAGGATGTCGTGCGGCGCTATCCCGAGCAGTGGTTATGGGTGCATCGCCGCTGGAAGACGCGCCCGCCCGGCCAGCCTTCATTGTATTGAAGCAACGCGCTTCTACTAGAACCAGTCGCTGCGATAGGCCACCCACCAGGCGATCCACGCGATCGGAACAATCGCGAAAACCTGATACCAGAACGGCAGCCAGAAGGCAGCCAGTTCCAGGACCACAACCACCAGCCAGAAGATCTTTCGCTGCATGCACGGATTGTATGGATGTGTGGCCGGGTTGGGAAACTTTCCTTCCTTCCCGGCGGCTGCTATACAAGAGCCATGCAGCGCGCACTGAAAGAGGTCGCTGAGTTCCTCGGTGCTTCTCTGAAAGGAGACGGGCACGCCATGGTGAGCAGCGTCGCGAGCCTGCAATCCGCCAGGGCAGGCGACCTGGTTTTCGTGGAGGAGGCGAAGAACCTGCAATCAGCCCTTGCGTCGCAAGCGAGCGCGATAATCGCTGGAGAATTTGCTGCCAACGGCAATCATGCGAAGCCGGTGTTAATCGCCGCCCAGCCGAGGCTCGCCTTTGCGCGTGCCGCTGCCTGGCTTCGCTCGGAGAGCAACGGCGTTCCAGGCATTCCTCCGAGCGCGGTCGTACACAAGGCCGCGAAACTGGGAAAAGATGTAGTGGTCGAGGAACGGGTTGTTATCGGCGAAGATGTGAAGATCGGCGAACGAACCAGAGTCGGAGCAGGTTCCGTTGTCGGCCAGCAAGTGAAGATTGGACGCGATTGTCGCATCTATCCCAACGTCACCATCTATCCGGGCTCCGAACTTGGCAACCGGGTTGTGATTCACGCTGGAACCGTGCTTGGAAGCGACGGCTTCGGCTATGTCCAAGACGCGAAAACCGGCCACTACGAAAAGTTCCCGCAAATCGGACGGCTTATCATCGAAGATGACGTGGAGATTGGCGCGAATTCCACCGTCGATCGCGGCGCGCTCGATGTCACCCGCATTCGCCGCGGCACAAAAATCGATAACCTGGTGCATGTGGGACACAACGTCGATATCGGCGAGGACGTTGTGATCGCGGCGCAAACAGGTCTCTCCGGCAGCGCAGTGGTAGAGAATAATGTCATCATTGGCGGGCAGGTCGGAATCGCGGACCACGTGCGCATCGAGGATGGAACCATTCTTGGAGCGCAGAGCGGGATTCCCAGTAAGAAAGTAATTCGTGGAAAGGGCGTAGTGTTCTGGGGAACGCCCGCAAGACCGATCAAGGAGTATCTGAAAGAGCTGGCGGTCCTCGCCAGATTGGCGAAAAAGGATCCGTCGGAGTAAGGGTGCTTGGCCGACGACCGCACTTGGCTTGCCCCGAGCGGCGCGAAAAGCCGACGATCCGTTGCCAACGACCATCAGCTAATAGCTACCAGCCAACCATGGCCATCATCGTCATCGGCGGACACTCCCGGAGCGTGGGCAAGACCAGCGTGGTCGCTGGCCTGATCGCGGCGTTGCCGGAATTTCATTGGACCGCCCTGAAGATCACGCAATACGGCCACGGCATCTGCTCGGCCGATGGGCAGGCTTGCGACTGCGCCACCGGCGATCATTCCTGGGCAATTACCGAGGAGAAGAATCGCGCCGGAGATTCCGACACGTCGCGCTTTCTGGCGGCTGGAGCGGCACGAGTGTGGTGGGTTCGAACTGAGCAGGGACGTCTTGCTGAGGCGATGCCGGTGGTTCGCGAAAAGCTGGCGCAAGCGGAAAACGTGATCCTGGAATCGAACAGCATTCTGAAATTCGTTCGCCCCGATGTTTATCTGACCGTGCTCGATCCTTCGACTCCGGACTTCAAAGTTTCCGCTCGCGAGTTCCTTGATCGCGCGACCGCCGTCATTCTGCACCGAGCTGACGACGGCAGCCCGGCATGGAAGGATGTTTCTCTGAAACCAGTCGTCGACAAGCCCATCTTCCGCATCACTCCGCCCCCTTACGTTACGCCCGAAATCGTCGCGTTTGTTCGCGAGAGCATAGTTCGGGCTCGGGCCGACAAAAGCATTTAACCGCAAAGTTCGCAAAGGAATCGCAAAGCACGCGAAGAGGGCTTCTGGCAACTCGCAACTAGGTACTCGGTACTAGATACTCGCGACTGCCCACCAGCAATCGGCCATCAGCCACCAGCCATTTGCTATCCTTCCAGCGTGCGACAGATTCGCAAGAAGGCCTGGCTGCTGGTGCTGTTCTCCGCAGCGCTGCAGATTCTGAGCTTTCCGCTTCCGGGCCTGTACTTTCTGTCCTGGATTGCCCTTACGCCCCTGCTGGTCGCGATTTTGCACGCCCGGTATCCAGATACCATTCAGCTGGACGAGTCGCAGAAGTTGATCCCGGCCACGCCCTGGCAGGGATTTCTCCTTGGGTATGCCTGCGGCGTGCTGTGGTATCTGGGCACCTGCTACTGGGTGTACGACACCATGCACCAGTACGGCGGGCTGAGCGTGCCGGTTGCTCTTCTAGTGCTCCTGCTGTTCGCGCTATATCTCGGGCTTTATCACGGACTCTTTGGTCTGCTGGTAAGCGTGCTGGCGCGGCGGGATTCTTTCAGCCGAATGGCCTTGGTTTGCGCGCCGTGCTTGTGGGTTGCAGTGGAGTTAGCGCGCACCCGTGTCAGCGGCTTTCCATGGGATCTGCTGGGGATCACGCAGATCGACAACGTGCCGTTGACCCGGATCGCCACCGTCACGGGGGTCTACGGATTATCTTTCGAAATCCTGCTGGTGAACGTGGCCTTTGCGGCTGCATTCGTGCTGCATCGCAGCCGGCGGAAAACGCTATTTCGCGCATCGTTAGCCGCCGTTTTGCTTCTGCAGGCAGGTCGCTGGGTCACCCTGCCTCCCATAGCCGCGGATAGAATTGCAGTCCTCTTGCAGCAGAATCTTCCTGAGGCGGACGAGGCTTGGACTGACGCTCACACGCAAGCCATGCTGCAGGAATTTTCCACGCTCAGCCTGAATGCGGCCGCAAATTCCAGGCCACACCCGGATCTGATCATCTGGCCGGAATCGCCTGCGCCCTTTCAGACCAACGATCCCGCCTTTCGCGAGCCGATCAGTAACCTGGCCCGGCAATCGCAAGCGTGGCTGGTGATCGGATCGATCGGCGTGGACAATCCGCAAACCTACTTCAACTCGGCATCTCTCGTAAGCCCGACAGGCGACTGGGACGGCCGCTACAGCAAGATTCACCTCGTGCCCTTCGGCGAGTATGTGCCCTTCCCTTCCGTGTTCTCATTCGCCGGCGGCCTCACGCAGGCAGTTGGAAATTTCACGCGCGGAACATCGCGCGCGCCTCTCCAGGCAGGCGACCAGAGACTTGGGATTTTCATCTGCTATGAATCGATCTTCCCCAACGAGATTCGTCAACTGGTGAACCAGGGGGCAGACGTGCTGGTCAACATCTCGAACGACGGATGGTACGGCGACTCGGGCGCGTGGTCGCAGCATCTGAATCAGGCACGCATGCGGGCGGTCGAAAATAATCGCTGGCTGTTGCGCGATACCAATACCGGCTTGACCGCCTCGATCGACCCTTACGGGCGAGTGGTCGGTCGCCTGGAACGCAAGACACGCGCGGCTTTGGCCGCCCCATATGCGCTCACCAAGGTAACTACGTTTTATTCAGAACACGGGGACTGGTTCGCCTACCTGTGTGCGATAATTTCAATAGGCGCGCTGGTCGCGCGCTTCACACTCCAGCGAAAGACAGAGTCCAATGGTTGAAGAACTCGAACAGCAGTACACTGCGCTGAAAGATAAAGTCCGTACCCTCCAGGAGTACCTTTGACGCGGACAAACTTCGCCAACAGCTGACGGAAATTGATAAGCAGGCTTCCGACCCGAATCTTTGGTCCAATCCAGAGCGGTCGCAGCAGGTCATGCGTGAGAAAAAGCGCGTGGAGGATGCGATCGCAACTGATGCGGAGCTGGTTCGCCGCAATGCCGACATCGCCGCTTACTTCGAGCTCGCGCACGAGGGCGAGCATGTCGACAGCGACCTCGAGCGCGAGATCGATGCCCTGCAGCAGCTCGTAGACCGCCTGGAAACCGAGACGCTTCTTTCCGGCGAAAACGACGCCCGGAATGCAATTGTCACGATTCACGCGGGCGCGGGCGGAGTCGACTCGCAGGACTGGGCTGACATGCTGCTGCGCATGTACCTGCGCTGGGCCGAGCGGCAGGGCTTCCAGACCGTGCTGTACGACTACCAGCCAGCCGAAGAGGCCGGCATAAAGTCCGCGACCTTCGGCGTCAATGGGAAGTATGCGTTCGGTCTCCTCACCAGCGAGATTGGCGTGCATCGGCTGGTGCGAATTTCTCCCTTCGATCAGGCCAAGCGGCGGCATACCTCGTTCGCGAGCGTCTTCGTTTCTCCGGAGATCGACGAAAGCATTGAAGTCGTGATCAAGCCCGAGGACCTGCGGGTCGATACTTATCGCTCCAGCGGCAAAGGTGGACAGCACGTCAACACCACCGATTCGGCGGTGCGCATCACCCACATTCCTACCGGGCTGGTCTCAAGTTGCCAGAATGAGCGTTCGCAGCATAAGAACCGGGACCGTGCCATGAGCATGCTGCGATCAAAGCTTTACGAGCTGGAGTTGGAGAAGAAGCGGGAGGCAACGAAGAAGATTGAGGACTCGAAGCTCGACATCGATTTCGGATCGCAGATCCGGTCCTACGTGCTGCAGCCCTACCGCATGGTGAAGGATCACCGGACCAAGGAAGAAGTCGGCGATGTGGATCGCGTACTCGATGGCGATCTGCAGCCCTTCATTCGTTCGTACCTGACGATGCGTCGGGCGGAGAAAGTATGAGTATGCCGCAACCATCCTCGAAATTAGGCGCGCGCTTCAATGAAGCGTTTCTGTTTGCTGCCGAAAAGCATGCCTCGCAGACCCGCAAGAAGACGGATGTGCCGTATATCTCGCACCTGATGAGCGTGGCCAGCCTGGTGCTGGAAGCAGGCGGTGGCGAAGACGAAGGCGTGGCGGCCCTCCTGCATGATGTGGTCGAGGACTGCGGAGGACACCCGGTGCTGGAAGAAATCCGGGAGCGTTTCGGAGATCGAGTGGCCAACATCGTTGAGGGCTGCACGGACGCTTACACGATTCCCAAGCCGCCCTGGAAGCAGCGCAAGCTCGATTATCTCGAGGTGCTGCGCCGCGCGGATGAGGATGTCCGGCTGGTGAGCGCGGCCGACAAGTTGCACAATGTCCGCAGCATTCTCGCCGATTATCGCCGGGAAGGCGATTCGGTGTGGGAGCGCTTCAGCGGCCGGCGCGACGGGACCCTCTGGTATTACCGCGCCGTGCTCGATGTGCTTCGCCAGGGCCAAGCAAACCGCCTGGTAGACGAGTTGGAGCGTGTAGTTACTGAGCTGGAAACCCTGGCAAGGAAGGGCAGCGCGCGCTCCGCTTCGTTGTCATAATCAGGATTCATGGCTATGTCGCGCATGATCGAACTGATTCGTTCGTCCTCAGTGCCCGCCACCCTGATGCAGGCAGCGGCGCGCGGAGCCCTGTCGGTCCCGCCGGCCGAGATGATCGAGATCCTTGTTCATCTCGCGAATCACAACAAAATCTTCGGCCAACAGGCGCGCATGACGCTGGCGGCCTGGGAAGAAAAGTCTTCGCTTGAAGCCGCCGCAAATCCCGATACTCCGCAGGAAGTTCTCGACTACCTGATCGCCCACGAGAATTTGCGCCCGCGGCTGCTTCCTGCTTTGCTGGAAAACCCCGCCATCAGCGATGCCACACTCGTCGCCCTTGCCGCGAGTGGATCGCGCGAAGTAGTCGTGGCTATGCAGCAGAGCCTGCGCGTACAAAAATCGCCCGCCATCCTGCAGGCATTGGCGGAGAATGCGAATTCGGCGGAACCGGAGAGTTCCCAGATGCTGGAGCAAGTGGCGCAGGTCGAGGCCTCCCTGGCTCATGGCGAGAGCGACTCGCCTTCCTCTCCGGAAGAGGACGCAGCCGTTGACGCCTTTCTCGTCGAGCACTCCAAAGAACTCGTCATGGAAGGGGAGAAACCCTTTCAGCCGATGGGTGGCATTCATGAATTCGAATTCCATTCTGCCGAAGCGGCGACAGCGCCTGCGGAAATGTCTGCTGCTCCGGCAGAAAACCATAGCGAAGAACCTTCCGCGGTCACCGCGGCGGCGCCAGATTCCACGCATTCGGCGGCCACTGCCACCCGCAAGGCGCCGGCCGCGAAGAAGCCTCATCCCAACCCGGAAGCGGAGCGAGGCAGTGCGCTGCAGAAAATCTCCAAGCTTGACATTAAGGGACGGATTCAACTGGCGATGAAAGGAACCAAAGAAGAACGTTCGATCCTGATCCGCGACAGCACCAAGCTGGTCGCGCTGGGCGTGCTGGAATCAGGCAAGATCACTGACGGTGAAGTGGAAAAATTCGCCAGCCAGAAGAATGTGCTGGAGGCCGTGCTGCGCCAGATCCCCATGAAGCGCCGCTATGCCAAGAACTACAATGTAGTGCGCAACCTGGTAGCAAATCCGCGCACCCCGCTCGACGTATCCCTTGCGTTGATGAAGAACCTGCTGGTCTCTGACCTCCGCAACCTGTCGTCCAATAAAGAAGTATCGGACACGATTCGCAAACTCGCGCTCAAGATGTTCAAGACCAAGAGCGATCCGACCAAGAAATAACACTAGGGCGACAGTGCATTAGAATGGAGATAAGCCGAATCCCAGGCGAAGTGGGAGACAGCTCCATTGAAAGATTCCCCTATGACCTCCGCAGTCGCTACTGACCCGATTACCGAGATCCTGAAGCGAGCGAAGACCATTGCCGTGGTGGGGTTATCGGACAGCCCCTTGCGTCCGAGCCACGGAGTTGCCGCCTACCTTCAAACGCAGGGGTATCGCATCATACCGGTCAATCCTCAGATTCAGACTTCACTGGGAGAGAAGGCGTATCCGTCCTTGCTCGATGTGCCGGAAAAGATTGACATCGTGGATATCTTTCGCCGCCCGGAATTTGTAGAGGAAGTGGTGGACCAGGCGATCCAGTTGAAGATTCCAACTGTTTGGATGCAGGAAGAAATCGTTCATGAAAACGCCGCGCAGAAGGCGCGGCAGGCTGGAATTTTCGTGGTGATGGATCGCTGTATTCTGCTGGAACACCGCGCCCGCTTCCGCTGAGCATTAGCGGCGCAGCATGATCACGGTTGCGTCGTCCCGCAGGCCGGCTCCATTCGCAAACTTCCGCACATCTTCCAGCAAGGTTTCGGGACAAGCGTCCGGGCGCTGTACGTACGCGGCCAGACGGGCCGGGCCATATTCTTCGTCGTCCGGTCCAGTCGCTTCTGTGATTCCGTCGCTGTAGAGAGCGATCCGGAATTGCTCCGGTAACTCCACGGTGGTCTCGGAAAACGAACCGTGGCGAATGCCTAAAGGCAACCCCATCTCGGTCTGCAGAAACGTCGGGCCCGCGCCGTCGACCAGCAGCGGCGGCAGGTGACCGGCATTCGCATAGGTCAGCGTGCCTCGCGCCGGATCAAGCACGGCATATACCATGGTGACGAAGCGTCCTGATGGGAAGTCCTCCACCAGCAGCTTGTTTAATTTCGTGAGCACTTCCGAAGGAGTGCAGGAGTTCTCTGCCAGCGAGCGCAACATCGCGCGGGTCGCCGACATCAGAAGCGCGGCCGCTGTGCCCTTTCCCGAAACATCCGCCAGCACTAATCCCCAGCGGCCATCTTTCAGGTCGATGAAGTCGTACCAGTCGCCGCCAATGGCGCCTGCCGGAATGGACAGTCCCGTAACCGCAAACCCCGGGATAAAGGGAGAACTCTTGGGAAGCAGGGCCTGCTGAATGGAGCGTGCTTCCTGCGCTTCGCGGCTCATCTTCTCGCGCTCGCTCCGCTCCTGCTGGAAACGGCGCGCATTCTGGACGGCTACTCCGATGTGGCTGCACAAGCCCTGGAAGAGCCATAGCTGATCCGCATCGAACGCGTCTAAATCATGATGCGACGCAGTGAATACACCGACCAACTCGCCTTCGACCGCCAGGGGAATGGCCACCTCCGAGCGCGTGTCGGCCTCACAAGCGATGTAATACGGGTCCACGCTGACGTCCGGTGCGTAACGCATCTGGCCGGTTGCAGCGACGTAGCCGACGAGCCCCTCTTTGCCGACCTTGAGGCGATGCCCCTTATGGTGCAGGCTGCACCCGTGCACACCCGCCAGCACCATCTCGCACTGTTCCGGCTCGTGCAGGAACACATTGATCTCCGCGCATCCGAACGAGCAGGCGATGTCGTTGACAATTTTGTCGATGAGCTGGTCGAGATCGAGAATCGAGCTGATCTTCTGGGCCGCTTTCTGCAGCTTCAGCAATTCCTGCACACGGTCGCTGGGCAGCGTGCCGATCAGGTCCGCACCGGAATTCGCAAAAGTCGCACCGGGGCTGGTCGCCATGGTGTAAACCTCCGAAGCAAGGCAGGTAAGCCGTTGGAACAGAGTAGCTTATCGCTGGCTATGAGATGTCCGCAAGTACACTTAAGACTCTTTTTTCGACGCGCGTTTGGTGGCTCGGCGGCGCCGCGTGCACATGGCTGCGGATTGGGATCCGGTTCGGTTGCGCAGACAGATTCCTCCGCCGCGTTCGGCTTCGGAATGACAAGATTTGAGGATTACCCGCGCCGCATCCGTTTGATCTCTTCCAGACGCTCGCGGATGCGCCGCTCTACGCCTTCGTTGGTGGGAGCGTAATATTCGCGATCCTTGAGGTTATCCGGCAAACATTGCATGTCGGCGACCTTGCTCTCGAGGTCGTGGGCGTACTGATAGCCCTGTCCGTAGCCGATGTTCTTCATCAACGACGTGGGCGCATTCCGCAGATGCAGCGGCACCGGCTGCGCGGCGGTTCGTTCGACATCCACCTGCACCGTGGAGTACGCGGTGTAGAGCGCGTTCGACTTGGGCGCCACCGACAAGTAAACGACCGCCTGTGCCAAAGCCAGATTGCCTTCCGGCATGCCGATAAAATCCACGGCATCGCGAGCCGCCATGCAGAGCGCCAGGGCAGTCGGATCGGCCAGCCCGATGTCCTCCACCGACATCCGGACCACGCGTCGCGCGATGTAGAGTGGGTCTTCGCCCGCCTCGAGCATCCGTCCCAGCCAGTACAAAGCCGCGTCCGGATCGCTGTTGCGGACGGACTTGTGCAGCGCCGAAATCAGGTTGTAATGCTCTTCGCCCGCCTTGTCGTAGAGCAGGATTCTCTTTTGCAGAGCGTCCTGCACGATCTCGTTCGTGATTTCCGCGCCGGTTTCCGTGCCCGAGTTCTCCCTGGCAAGCGCAGCGGCGACTTCGAGCACGTTGTAGGCGCTTCGGGCATCGCCGCTGGAATAACTGGCAATTTTCTTGAGAACGTCGGCCGAAGCGCGCAGCTTCATCTTTCCCAGGCCGCGCTCTTCATCGGAGAGAGCGTTCTCGATCAGGAGCACAATTTGCTCTTCGGTAAGCGGCTTTAAGACATACACCCGGGTGCGCGACAGCAAGGCGGAATTGATCTCGAACGAGGGATTTTCGGTAGTCGCGCCGATCAGGCGGATGTTGCCCTTCTCGACGTGCGGAAGGAAGGCATCCTGCTGGGCTTTGTTGAAGCGATGAATTTCGTCGATGAAGACGATGGTGCGCGTGCCATACTGCCGCGCGCGTTCGGCATCCGCCATGACTTGCTTGATTTCCTTGATGCCGACCAGCACCGCGGAAAATTCGATGAAGTCCGCCTTGGTCATGCGGGCGATGATTTTGGCCAGCGTGGTCTTGCCCGTGCCGGGAGGCCCCCAGAAGATGAGCGAACCGGGATCGTCGCGGTCGATCTGCGTACGCAGGGGCTTGCCCGGACCAACCAGATGCTCTTGCCCCACGAACTCGTCCAAGGTGCGCGGACGCATGCGATCCGCCAATGGACGGCTGCCATCAGAGGGATTCACGCCGCCCGGAATTGTTTGGAACAAGCTCATTCGCTGTTCATTTTCACCACAGAGTCACAGAGACACAGAGGGAACTTTAAATACCTATTCTGGACTTGCCTCTTCTTTCTCTGTGCCTCTGTGTCTCTGTGGTGACTAGTCGTTATGCTTTTTTCTCGCAATTTCATAGAGCACAATACTTGCCGCCACCCCTGCATTCAGCGATTCAACTTGCGGCGCGTGCGGGATGGCGACGATCTCGTCGGCCTTTGACAGCAAATCTCGCGGCACGCCGCCGCCTTCGCCTCCCACTAAGATTGCAATGGGAGTGGCAAGGTTTGCCTCTGGCAGGGGCACGCCTTTGTGCGAAGAGGTGGCCACGACCCGCACCGATTTTTCCCGAAGCTGGGGAAGCACCTCCAGCAGCTTCACCCGAACTACGGGCAAACGAAAAATCGACCCGGCCGAACCGCGCACCACCTTCGAGTTAAACGGGCTCACCGTGCCTTCTCCCAACCATACTCCGGCAGCGCTGAAAGCTTCGGCCGAGCGCAGAATAGTTCCCAGGTTCCCCGGATCCTGCAATCCGGCTACGACCACTAAAGGGCCGATGGCAAGCTTCTCCAGAATTTCTGCCATGGAACCCTGACGGTATCGCACCAGCGCGGCCACGCCCTGAGGGCTGTCGCTGGGGACCATGCCGGCAAACAACTTATCCGGCAGAACTGCGGTTTCCACGTGTGCTCCCAACTGCGGCATCAACTTCTGCGCCTGATTTTCCGCAGATTCGCTGAAGAAAACGGCATCGAATCGCAGGCCGCTGCGGATCGCCTCCTCCACCATGCGGAGTCCCTCGATCGCGAAGCTCCCGCTCTCGGTCAGGTCAGCCCGGGAAAAGGCTCGCCGCATTTCCTTCACCAGCGAGTTATGACGGCCTTCCACCCGGCGCAGCCGTTCCGGGGTAGTTTTCGCGGGCCGAGTGGTGGGAGAGAGCTTGCTCATGGGCGGCTACCCGAGCAGCATGATACCCGGTTTGTTCGGCTTGCAGGTGCGCTCCATGTTATGTTAGCTTTCGCCGTCTCAACTGGAAAAACTGGGAAGGAACCGCTGTGCTCGCGGAAATCATTAAGATTCATCACGAAACTCCGGAAGCGTCGCTGGTGAAGTACGCGGCCGAGCAAATCAAGGCGGGCCAGGTGCTGGGCATGCCAACCGACACGTTCTACGGTCTGGCCGCCGACCCGCTCAACCTGCGCGCGGTCGAGCGCGTCTACGAGATCAAGTCCAGGTCGCGGCACAAGCCGCTTTCGTTGCTCATCGAAAGTGTCGATCAGGCGGAAGACCTCGCGCGTCCCCTGCCCAAGGAATTTTATGACCTCGCCCGGCGCTTCTGGCCGGGACCGCTGACCATTATTGTGCGGGCTGCTTCGAAACTGCCGCTGAAAGTCACCGCGAACACCGGCAACGTCGCGCTCCGGATTCCGTCCGCCAAGATTCCCCTGGCCGTGATTCGGGCTGCCGGCATTCCGATCACGGCAACTTCCGCGAATCTGAGCGGCGCCTCCGAATGCACGACCGCGGAGCAGGTCCGTGATCAACTGCAGGACCGCATCGGCATCATCGTGGATGGAGGGATTTCCCCGCGCGAGGTGGCCTCCACCATCGTCGATCTTAGCAATGGTGACGTGCGCTGGCGGGTCATTCGCGAAGGAGCGATTCCCGCCAAGGAGATTTCTACGTTCTTCGCGCAGGGATGATGAAGGCGCTCGAAGCGTTACGCCGTTCTCGGCTGCTGCAAATCCTGGCGGCGGTCGCGCTCTTTCTGAGCCTTTTCCTGGTGATCACCAGCCTGCGAATTGTTCGCGAAGCCGGCAAGCAGGAACTGCACCCCGCGGACGCAATCGTGGTATTCGGCGCGGCTGAGTATGCCGGACACCCTTCCCCTGTTCTGCGCGCCCGCCTCGACCATGCCTATGATCTTTTCAAAAGCGGCCTGGCGCCTGTAGTCATCACCACAGGTGGCGCCGCCGCCGATCCCAGTTTCAGCGAAGGGGGGGTGGGCCGCGATTACCTCATGCATCGCGGCATTCCTGAACGAAATCTGATTGCGGAAACGATGGGTACCGATACCGCCCACTCGGCAGAGCGTGTGGGAGTCATCTTGCGCGCGAACGGCATGCATAGCTGTCTTGCGGTCAGCGATGAGTATCACGTGTTCCGCATCAAGAAACTGCTGCAGCACGAAAAAATCCAGGTCTACGTCGCTCCCCGCGCCGGATCGCGCCCGCGCAGTCGCTGGCAGAGGATGATTGCTGTTCTGCGGGAAGCAGGGAGTTATCTGGCGTGGAAGATGAATGTACCGGCGTAGGAAAGTTTCAGGTTTCAAGTTTCGAGTTCCAAGTGGGGTTCCGCGCAAATCCTTCTCATTTCAGACTGACTCGAAACTTGAAGCCCGAATCTCGAAACTGTTTTCCTACCACCCCATCCGCTCGCGCAGTGCCGTAACGTGGGCCACGTGATGGCGTCCATGCCACGCGTACAAAGCGAGATTTTTTTCCAGCGTCATTGGTCCGATTTCAGGATGGCGGAATGTGCGCTTCCATTCGGCTGGCTGGATCGCGCGCAACATCAAGATCCAACGCTTGTGCAGATCTTCAAGAAGAGACAGTGACAGCTCAATGGGCGCGGTTTTTGCCTCCGGCAACTCGGCCCAGCGATCCTCCATGTACGGGCGGATGGTGGGCTCCTCCTCGGTCAGAGCAAGTTTGAAATGGACGACCTGGCGCACCGTCCATCCGCCATCGCGATAGGGTGTATCGAGTTGCTGCGCGGTGAGACCCTTCACTGCACCCTTCAGGCGAGCCGGGGCTTGCTCGATGTCTTCGAGAAACTCGATTCTTTGATCGTCTCGGAGTGGACCTTCAAAGGAAAATTTTCCGATGGGATAGCGCGGGTCTGCCATGTCTTCCTCCTCGCAGCATTAGATCATCAGCGAGCAGATCGGATGCGAAAAGACAAGGCCACGCTTGTGAAGGGATCTGAGCGCGGAACGGGTAAACGGATTGGGGGCGGCGGCAGATTCCTCCGCCGTTCGGCGTCGGAATGACAAGACTTGAGGATTACGTTACGAGATTCGACGTTCGACCGAGCTAGCAGGTGAATCCCGGCCATGGCCCGCCATCGTCCGCCCTATCCTATGGTTCTTGTGGTTCTTGTCATTCCGACGCCGCACGCGGCGGAGGAATCTGCGACAGCAAGGCGCGCGGGAAGCGGTTGCGCGTCTACACTAGCGGATGCTCTTCGACTATTGCACGGCGACGGAGACATTTGTGGTGTGAGTGGTCGTGCCATCGGTTGCGTTCACAGCTACCGTGTACGATCCCACCGGCGTGCCTGAGCCCGAACCCTTGGGGGTGGAACTGCTGCTGCCGCCGCATCCAACTGCCGCGACGATCAAGGCAACCGTCACGAGGGCCAAGGCCACGCCCCAACGCCGGCGGCGCGACGGGATCGCAATCAGGAACACTCCAGCCAGCAAGCCACCACCGCTGGTGAACCAGAAAGGAATGCCCGCCGGCTCGAGCTCTGCGTGGGCCGTGTTGATTGTCAACGTGACCGTACCGCTAGTGGTTGAGCTGTTGAGTACGACCGGGCTGCCGCTGATCGAGCAGCTGATGAATGCCGAAGCCGGAGCCGTGCAGGTGAAACTGACGGAACCGCTGTAACCGTTCATGGAAGTCACCCTAATTGGCGTAGCCGCCATTTGCCCCGGTGTAGCGATGGTCATGGGCGCGATCTTTGGAAGGACATAGTCTGCTGCGGTTACAAAACCAGAACTCGAACTTATCAAGGTATTGCCGTCAGGAGTCCCGAGGCCAGTGACCAGATCGAAACCAGTCCCTGCTTTATAGCCGATCACGAGAGTTCCTGAAGTCGGACAGTTCGGAGATCCAGATGCACAGGGGACCTGGTTGTTGCCGGTAGTCACATCATGAAATGCGGAGCTGTGCGAATAGAGCAGCGGGTTGACGTTTCCCTGTCCGCCTGATGCGATAGCCTCGTTCCACACAGCAACAATCCCGGAGAATATCGGAGCTCCAAATGAAGTCCCACCGGCTACGTTCAGATTACTGCTTGCGTCCCGGAAACCGTTTACGCAACTTCCTCCAGAGCACAAGAGGTACCCGTCATGTTGGGGGGAAGCGTCGAGCGCAATGTCCGGGACATCGCGTTTGCCGTCGGCGGGTACTCCAGTCCCAGATTGCCAGGTGGGCTTGGCGAAAAGCGTGCTCACGCCTCCCCCGCCCGCTTGCAGCTTTGAAACCAGTGCAGTGTCATTCCATCCGGTCTCGGGAATATAAGAAAGTGCCGAACCACCATTGGCATTGTTGACGGGATTCCAATAGGTCGCGGGGCTGGAAACGTCTGCACTGAATTCGCTTCCGCCCACCGAAGTCACGCTTGGAAAGCCACCCGGCAGGTCTATTGCGAGCCCTTTGGTAGCCGGGATCGTGTCCGTCGTTTCGCAATCGGCTGCTCCAAAGTCACCGGAAGCAGCACTAATTGTTTGACCCTGCGTGTTGGCCTGCTGCGTTAACTGTTGCAGCATCTGAACGTTCGTGCTGGGGAATGCCTGTTCGCAGTTCCCGTAGCTCATGCTTATAACTGAACCCAGGTTGTTGTCGATCGCGTACTGAAAAGAATCGAAAACGCTGAAGTTGCTGTTGTTTCCCACGTACACAAAAATCTCTGTAGCACCTCTGGCAACACCGGCTGACCACTCTAGATCCAAACTTGATTCATCAACATCGCCGGTTACCACCGTGGAAGTGCCGCTGTTGGGCACGAGCACTTGGTTAAAATTGGCCGAAGTTCTGGCAGGAAGATTCGCAGCAGATCGAAAGGCATCAAGATCGGCAGTATTAATAGCAGACTGGCCGACTACCACGAACTGTTGTCCATTGCCGTCGAACCCCTTCGTGTACAGTGTCTGCAAGTCGTAGATCGTAGCTATGTCGTCCGGAACAAGGTAGTGATTGCCCGAAATACTAGAGGTGAAATTCGCCTTGACCTCTTCCGGTGAGACCTTCCGAACATGTGCCTTTGCCCTGGGTCGAAAATCGCTCAGGCCGTGAACTCCCAGCACCACGTCGGCAAGCGCCGCCGGCGCCGCCAATTCAGTGCTATGGGCAAAGTGGTTTTCTCCATCCACGATGTAACGATGCATCTCGGTGCGGAACACAGTTTCGATTTGCGAAACCGATCCGGTGAACCAGACCTGCGTGCGCCCGCGCGCGACGCGGTTCACCGTGAAGCCTTCCGACTGCAGCCAGGAAACGACTTTGTTCAGGTCGGCGGTGCTCAAGCCGAAACGGTCCGCGTATTGTTCGGGCGTTAGCCACTTGTGATAGTTCGCCGATTTCGGATCCTGCTGCTCGGCGAGCAGCTTTTCGACCGCCGCTTCCTGGGCCGCTGTCCGCTTGAATGTCAGCGATACGCTCTCGAGTTGGATGCCGCCGTCCATGCGTCCCTGGTCAGTTGCGTGTTGCAAAAGCGGATGCACGGTTCCGCGCAGCGCAGCGGTCTCGCGATCGTCGATGGCTTCCGTGATGCGGTTCGAAACTTTGACTTGCGAAAACGCGCTCAAGGCAATACCCAGCGTCAAAAAAAAGGTGGCTGGTTTCAGAAGAGAGTGCACGAGTCGACTCCGATGGAAAGGGCTTGAAGTGAGTTTTTTGCTATCCCGTAATGGATTCATATTAAGGGACGAAGGATGCCTCAGAGACCTGCATTCGCTGGACTTGTTTGACTAATTTTATGTTAGACGCCGTGTTTTTTGCTGGGCCAGAGGGACATTACTTTAACGGCGCGTTAAGGCGAGGATGCGGACCGGCCCATCCACCTGACCCTCAAGCTTCATAGGAGCCACCACTACCACGGCGCCCGCATCGGGCACGCGTTCGAGATTTGCGACATTTTCCAGGTGGTAAACACTATGCGCCAGCGTGTACTGATGCACGGCCAGCGTACGAGACGATCCCGGATCGACGCTCAGGGTATCAATTCCAAGCGCGAGGGCCAGGCGGGCTTCGACCAGAAACTTCGCCGCGTCCTCGGAATATCCGGGGAAATGCATGACGCCTTTTTTGTCGATATTGCGATAGTCCTTGGGCGAATCCCAGCGCGTTCCCCAACCGGTGCGGGCCACCACCACAGATCCGGGAGGAATCTCGCCGTGAATCTGTTCCCACTGCGCGATGTCTTCAACTGAAACTTCGTAATCGGGATTGCGACGAACTTGTGCGGTTACATCCAGCACTGAGAGCGGCGCGATCAGACGTTCAGGCGGAATCTGGTCCACCGTCCACATGCCTCGCACCAGGTGCGCGGGCGCATCAATATTGGTATTGGAGGAAGCTGCAGTTGAGGTACGGCGCAGTTCCATCTTCTGCACGATCGCAGCGCTCCGGACCGGGGAAGCTGCGAGCTTGCCCGCTACGCCCTGATGCGAACTTAAGGGGTGCGTCAGGTCGACCACGCCAGTGAAACTGCCGGGCTGCGTGGCATCAGGACGGTGCTGCGCGAATAGCAGTAGAGCCAACGCCAGGGCGTATCCGATAACGACTGTCTTGATTCTCATTGCTTCCCTACAAAACGAACGCCGGACTCGCCGCGAACTTCAACAACGGTCTCGGGTCGGTAACCACCAGGGGAGGTACTAAGAAATTGTCGCTTGTAGTAACCAGACCCTCAAGGTACCGATGGACATGACCCAGTGAGGGAAAGGCTTTCTGGTTGAAATCAGGAGACGAGGTCGGCGAAAGTTGCGGCGATCACTGCCGCGAATGCGGTGCCAGTGAAGTTGACGGCATCGTTGCCCACCCAGCCGCGGCGTTCGCACAGAGCGCCGAGCAAACTGTCGATCAGCATGCCGAGCACGCCAGCCAGTGTCACAATCGATAACCGGCGGCTGGGAAGAATTCCGGCAATCACAGTCACAGTGGACACTAGCGTTGCCGCGACCGCTCCGGAAAGAGTTCCGGCGAGGGTGATTCCGCCGTCGGTGCCGGCGGGCACGCGCTCGAAAGTGGTAATCAGGCGCGCGTTTCCGCTAAGAGCCTGTCCACATTCACTGGAAACGGTATCGGCCGCTGCTTCCGCGAGAGCGGCAACCATCGCCAAGAGCAGGACTGGGGCGTCGAGAGCGGCAAAAAAAACCGAGCAAGTGGCAGCCACCCCTATGTTGGCCAGAACCTGCGCGGCCGTCCGGCCTTCCCCTCTCTCGGCGGTTCCTAATCGCTGCTTACGGGAGAGGCCGAACCGGGTCGCCGCCCAGGTCAGTGCGAATACTGTCAAAAGCGCCGCAAATCCCCCCGGACCCGCCCCAGCAAACAAGGCGAAGCACACGATCGCACCCGCAACCGCTCCAGAGCGCGTGACCCCGCGCACAAGGTGTCCTAAGGCCGCAAATACGAGCGTAACGGCCAGAACAAGCCCAAAACGGCCCGCTGTGTGCGCCCACCACCCCTGCTCGATAGCCATTAAACCCAGTGTCATGAGTCGCATACCAAAAGGAACAGTGTTTCTTCCGTGGCCGGAGGCAGGAATCAAGTTTATAACCACCAGCCCTAGTGCCCGCTCTGCGACAGACGCAGCGTGTCGTGCTTTTTCTCTGGATTACCCCTCAAGGTTGCTGCATCAAAAAAGCAATCGTGCGCTACACTCTCCACGCTGGGCGCGGCTCTGGCGCCTTTCTCAAGTCTGAGGTGAACTAATGGCGGCCTCCGTTTGGTCTGGATACTTGACGTTTGGCTTGATTTCGATGCCGGTGCGCTTATTTTCAGGCGCCCGGAGTAGCGGCATCTCGTTCAATATGCTCCATCGACCTGACTTGCAGCGGGTCAAACAGCAATATTACTGCCCGGCCGACAATCGCGTGGTCGAGCGTAGCGAAATCGTAAAGGGTTACGAATTCCGCAAAGACGAGTACGTGGTGGTCGAACCGGAAGAGATCAAGAAGATCGAGCCGCGGACCGCGAAAACCATGGAGATCCTCGAGTTCGTGAAGGCGAGCGAGGTCGACCCCGTCTACTTCGAATCCTCGTACTACATGATCCCCGACGAAGCCGGCCGCCGACCCTATGCTTTGTTGACTAAAGCGCTGGAGGAGAGCGACTACGTGGCCATCGCGAAGCTCACCATGCACAACCGCGAGTACACCGTTTTCCTGCGTCCCCATGAAGGCGGAATGATGCTGCACACGATGTATTACGCCGAGGAAGTGCGAGAGGTGGAAGGCTTCGGCGCGCCTGACGTCGAACTCAAAGACGCGGAAGTAAAAGTGGCGCACCAGTTGATCGAGGCCCTGGCCGCGGAATGGGATCCGGAGAAATACCACGACGACTTCCAGGAGAACCTGAAGAAACTCATTCAGACCAAGCTCGAGGGCGGCAAGGTAGTGGAGATCGACAAGCCAAAGAAGATGGCGCCAGTGGTCGATTTGATGGCCGCGCTGAAACAGAGCCTCGCCGAAATGGAAGGCAAGAAAAAGCCGGCGGCGAAGGCGCCGCCCGAGGCGGCGGTCGCCGGCGGAAAGTCGAGACGGGGCAGGTAGTACGCGCCTGCTCGGCGTCTCACGCTGCCCCGATTTCACTACCGAGGCACAGAGTCACCGAGAAAATAAAACCGAAGCCCATTCCGATAGGTACGAGGGGGACTATCGTGTCGGTAGCACAACGATTGATCGAACCGTCACGACCCCAGCCGCGGAGCGGCGGCATTCATTAGCCCAGCACGTCAGTGCTGGGTGGCTAACAGGAATATGCTGAGCCCCGCGAGGGGCGACACGCACAGCCGAGGACGCACGTCCGACGGCGATTGGCTCAAAGAAAGACCCAGCCGTTTTTCACCACAGAGGCACAGAGTCACAGAGCCGACAAACCATTTAGGGATGACGGTGGTGGCGTCCAGCATCTTCGTGCCGCGGCAGGCAACCCGTACCCACTTGTCCAGCACTAACTGCAGGAAGCGAATTTCCCCTCGGAACGAAAATTGAGACACCACTCAAAAATTGACAACTAACAACCGGCGGCAACAACAACCGGGGGCCAGTAGCCAGTGACTGCTGTTCCCGATTACAATGATGAATTCTTCGCAAAGCCTTGAAACTTCATGAATGTTCCGGCGGGGTGCCGATGCGTTTAGTGTGTAATGGGCGATTCGCCGCCCTCCTGTTTTGTTTCCTGATCTGCATTGCCTGTGGCGACGTTTACCGTCCCACCATCATTCCCAACCCCGTGCAGCCGCCTGATCCGAAGAATTTCCACACTATTTTCACCGTAAACCAGAACGGGGCCACGAATCCGGGTACCGGCATGCAAGTGGATGTTTCGGGGGATTCCAGCGATGGTGTGACACGCGTCGCGATGATGCCGGTGCACGCGGCCTTGCAGGGCGCGCATGTTTGGGTCGCAAATAATCTGTCCGACTCGGTCAGCGTCTTCACGACCGCACTGGGCTCCAGTATTCCCATCGGAGCGTCCACCAATGTCAATCTGCCGCCGGGGGCCCGGCCCGTATTTGTGCACAGCACCGAGACGAGCACGATGTATGTGGCCAATTCTGGCCGGTTCAGTGATACCAGCTTCACCCCACCCGAAAGCTACTACATAATCGACGCAATCAACACCACCTCCAACGTCATCAGTTCCGAGGTCCGTGTCACACAGGGTACTCCCACAGCGCTCGCAGAAACTCCTGATGGGCAGAAGCTTTACGTCATCAGTCGCGACGACCCCGGGGCGACGCCTGCGAAACAGGGGGGCGTGACCGTCATTAGCACAGTTGATAAGACAATTATCGATGCTTTGCCAGCAGGCCTGTCCCCTCGATGGGCTGTTGTCCGTAGCGATGGCGCTCGCGTATACGTCCTCAGTCACGATGATGGACTGGTCACCACCATCAACAGCGCTGTTATTCCGGACCAAGTGATCGGCACCACGGCAGTGGGAACGGGGGCCGATTTCCTTTATTACGATAGCCGCCACAATCGCCTGTACATTCCCAACCCCACGACCAACAATGTCATCATCCTGGACGCGACGGTCGATCCACCGGCAAACCTCGCGACCATCGATCTGACTGCGCCGATTCCGGCTGGTGCTGGCGCACCCTGTCCGGCCAGCGGATGTTCGCCGGTCTCCGTGGCGGCGCTTCCGGATGGCACGCGCGCCTACATCGCCAGCTATTACATCGATAGCACCTCGGCGAATTGCCAGCAGACCCCTTGCTTCCAGGCCCAGGTCACCGTGGTGGACGAGCTGACGAACCAGGTCACGAAGTCGATACCGTTGCCGCAAGTCTCGGTTTCGAGCATGGGAAAT